>PKQS01000007.1 GCA_017577945.1 Bacillota bacterium | reverse complement strand
TCCTGGCGATGGGACGTTGAGAGATGGGTGGAAGACGCCTCATCCTCATCCCACAACGTCCCGGCAGCATCGAAAGTGAGGGAAAGCGAGTTGGAAAGCCACGTTCACGCTTCCGATCTGCACCAAAATTGCGGGAGAGCCAGTTTATCACCGCCGATCACAAGGGCAGGGGGTGGCCCACTTGACGATCCCGGTAGCAAGGCAGCCCAGCTTTATGGTGGTGACGTTGGGGCTGCTGGCGGTGATCGTTTCCCTGGGGATGGCCTTCTGGGTGCCGGGTCCTGCACGCCTGATCCTGGCCAGTTCTGCTCTGGTTACGGCCCTCATCTTGACTATGCCACAGTTCTTTCTGAGTTACACCCTTGGGCCGGATGGCTTGACCATCAGGATTGTAACCGGCAAGAAAACGATCACCAGGGACGACGTCGACTCCGTGGCAGAGGTTATCCGCCAGCGCGTCCTGCACCCGCTCAAATAAGGAAGATGTCGAGTTCCGGGTCACGCCCAGGGTGCTCGACGCGGCATAGAGCCGGGCAAACTCGGTGAACTCCTTGTCGCTGAGCCGCGCCACCTGGAGAATCCGGCTGTGCATGAACCAGTAGGCCCTGCCGTGAGATCCAGTGTCCGTTTGCGCACTCGATGCGCACGTACCAGTTGGTTGAAGATTAGGTCCGTCCGCCGGGTCGAAATCCCGAAACCCAGCGGTGGCGTGCGGCTCTTGAGCATCCCCACCGCCATGGACCGCCTGATCCAGCAGGCGCTGCTGCAGGTGCCGACACCCATCTTCGACCCCACGTTCTCCGAACACAGCTTTGGCTTTCGGCCGGGGCGTAGCGGGCCGGCCGGCAACCAGCGGCCGGGTTGTGGGTGCGGGGCGCCGGTGGAGGAGAGAGGCGCCCCTGGCGGCTCTTCCGCCGCCAGGGGCGCTTCGGTTTCCGCCGGGTCGTGCCTCGTAGGCAGTCCGGCCCGCGGCCGACTCCGGCAACCAGGCCCTTGGCTTACTCCGGAAGCGTGACCGCGGCCTCCTCGTCGTAGTAGAGGTCCCGGCCAAGCTCCATCCGGCCGGTGTAGATGGGCTTGGGCGCCTCGGCCAACTCCAGCCGGTAGACGGTGCTGGTGTAGAAGGCCACGTCCGGCTCCTCGACCGGCACCGGAGCCATCTTGGCCACCGGGTAGCCCCGGGCCACGATCTCCTCCAGCAGATAGTCCTGCCAGGCGCCGCGCATCTCGGTGATGGCGTAGCCCATCTCCAAGAGCCCCTGCTGGACCTGCCGCCACTTCTGCCAGGAGGCCTCCAGGTACGAGAGGCCGAAGTAGCCGGCGGCGCCGGGACCACGGAGCGCCTGGGTGCAGCGGCTCAGGAACAGGAAGATGCCCTTCAGGGTCTCCACCGGGTCGGTGAAGAAGGTGTCGAACTGGCCCCGGAGGTGAGCCGGCAGCTCCTCCCGGACGTCGTAGACCTCGGCCTGGACGTTCTGCCAGCCCCGGTCCCGGGCCACGTCCCGGACGAACTGGACGATCCGCTCGTCCACATCTAGGACGCAGATCCGCCGGGGCAGCCCCGAGAGGGCGGCCGCGATGCCGGTGAGGTCGTCATCGCCCAGGAGCAGCAGGTCCTTGCCGACGAGATCCCCGTGCTGGGCCATCAGGGCGAGGCGCAGCACCGAGGTCTCAGGGGTGACGTAGCCCTGGTCGAAGTCCGTGGTGGCCTTCGGCCGCATGGCCACGATCTCCTGGAACTCCGCCAGCACACGGTCGAAGGGCGGCCGCAGGACGTGTCCGCGCCCCCCGCAGGTCTCGCACTGCGGATCGGCCACCCGGTCCAGCCCCAGCGCCTCCACCTTCTGGCGCCCCGCAGGGGTGATGACAAAGCGGCTGCCGTCGTAGGCGGCCAACTGGTTGTCCAGGAGCGACTGGAGGGCCTGGAGCACCTGGTTGGCCTGGGCCTTGCCGGCCCGCAGCAGCTGCCAGAAAGAACGGGGACCGAAGTAGAGTGCGCGGAGCAGAAGCACCTGGGTCCGATGGGCTTCCACAGCAATACCGGTTGTTGCCATAGGTACCGCTCCTTCCGCCCTAGATTCGAGGCGCATCGCGCCCTGCTTCCTCCGATCCCGGAGAAGTCGCCAAGCATGGATAATACCGATTCCGGCGCGTTTGGTCAACGGTGGGGACGGGGGCACCGAACCGGCGGCCGTGGGAGGACGGAAAAGGAGAAATCCCCCGGCCGGCAGTGAACATTGCCACAGGACGGACAAATGGCACGAGTGCCACTTGGTGGCACGACCGGGGAGGAGCGGTTTGAACTGGGGCGCCGGCTCCTCTACCTGGGGCTCTAGGTCCGGGCCGGAGGAGAGCTCCGGGGCGCCTTCTGCCTCTCGGAGCCCGACGCCGGCTCCGACACCCAGGCGATCCGGACCCGGGCGGTGCGGAAGCGCGACAAGTACGTGATAAGGGCGAACAAGTACGTGATCACCGGGACCAAGAGCTGGATCTCCGGCGCCCGAGTCGCGGACTTCTTCGTGGTGGCCGCCAAGACCAACTGGAAGGTCCCCGGGGCCCGGGATAGAGCGTCTTCGTCGTCAACCGAGACACCCCGGGGCTGACGGTGGGCAAGAAGGAGCAGAAGATGGGGGTCCGGGGGGTGCCGGTCTACCAGGTGATCTTTGAGGAGGTGGAGGTGCGGGCTCCGCCCGGATCGGGGAGGAGAACCAGGGCTTCAAGATCATCATGCAGAACCTGAACGCGGTCCGGCCGGTGGTCGCGGCCCGGGGGGTGGGGCTCGCGGAAGGGGCGCTCATGTACTGGCTCCAGTACGCCCGGCAGCTGACCATCGTCGAGGGCACCAGCCAGATCCAGAAGATTGAGAATGCTCTTGCCGCCGCCGTAACCCTGGGCCCGAATCTTTTCCAGCAAGACGTTGCAGTTGAGCATGCCTTCCCGGATGCGGGCGACGAGGTAGGGCTTGAAGGGGTCTAACTTGGAGGGCCGGTGGGGTATGGGCTTGTATCGCGCTGCTTAAGGAGGAAAACTCAATGTGACGCCTCTCGGGTTTACACTTGTTACAACCCCGATTAATAACTCAGGACACAATAAGGCCTCTAACAGTTCATGATCGGCCGCCGTCATCGATTTCGAAACTCTTCGATGACCTCGTAAATTGCTTTTGCTAAGGTTTCCGCACGTGTCAACGCCTGCAAGTTTGAGGCTAAAGCGACGACTTGGTGGTGCTGCATTTCGTCAGAAGAACCAGCGCAACGCGAGAGAGACGCCTAAGACCATCGGATGCAACGGCCACACCCAGCGGCTTGCTGACAACTCGAGTTCCGCCCTCCCCGGGACGAGTTCGTAGGTGACCGATCCGCCCAGACGGTGCGGCCGTTCCAGGCTGCTCTTCGCACCGCCGGCGCCCGGCGGGTTCGGCTCCAGGACTACGGCGGCATGGCCTGTCACCGTCCACCCGGGCCGCGGTGCGTAGGCCAGTTGGAAGGCCGCTTGGAGCATTGGAGTCGCCCCTGAACCAGGCGCGCCTGCTGACGGGAAGCCGGCCCGCGCCAGCTCGGCGGTCCATAGCATTTCGCGCCAATACCAGGTGGCGCCCACGGTGCCCCGCAGGCCGTCCTCGCCCGGCAAGCGCCACGCCTCGCCGTAGACGACCGTCGATCCCACCAGCCCGCTGGCACCCGCGCCGACAGCGAGGCCCTCCCCCCTCGAGAGCACGTAGGCCGTCGCCTCCCAGCCGGCCAGCTGCTGACGCCAGCCGATGAGCGGGGTCCACCTGTCCCTTTGACGCACCGCCGCCAAATGCAGCCGCCCGGAAGGAAAGTACACGTCGGCGCGCACGCCGTCGCTCCCCGGCCGGCGCCCGGCTTCGTCGTAAGGCGTCATCGTGAACGGAAGAGTCAAGCGCGCCGTCTCCAGCGGCAGCGGGAATCGGCCTACCCACAAGTCGGCGGCGGGAAATCGAAACGCGGCGTACGCTTCGGTCACAACCAAGTCGGTCGCGGCCAGTTCGGTCCCGGCCACGGAGAGGGTAGTCCCTTGGCCGGTGCTGCCCAAGTCTGCCACCACTCGAGGTTCGACCGTCGCCACGGCTCGCCAGGGCGCCACCGCCGGGTACAGCTCAAAGGTCAGGCGGCCCGCTAGGACGCCCAGCGTCCGGGAAACGCCGGCCGCCTCCTGGTGCGCGAGCGTGCCCGACCATTCGCCCGTCAAGACCGCCTCGACGCGGCCCGCCGCCGGCGCAGAACCCCCTGGCCCGGCGGCCGCCGCGGCGGACAAAAGAAGCCCTAGCAGTAGCCCCAGCAACAACCCGGCGGGGAGAGCGGCGACCCGGAAAGCCAAGCGACGTCGCCGAGGCATGTTACAAGTCCACCGACGTCGTGGCAAACGAGAATTCGTCCGCCGGATCATGCCGCTCCCACCCGCTCGTCAGCCACGATCCGGCCGTCTTCGAGTCGCACGATTCGCTTGACGTGCTCCAACAGCCGCGGGTCGTGGGTCGAAAACAGGAACGTAATGCCCCGCTCGGCGTTCAGCTTTTTCATGAGCTCGATGAGGGCCAAGCCCGTTTTCGAGTCCAGGTTGGCCGTGGGCTCGTCAGCCAGTACCACCCGCGGCTCCGCCGCCAGCGCCCGGGCCACCGCTACCCGCTGCTGCTGCCCGCCGGAGAGCTGGTTCGGGCGGCGATGGGCCAAGTCCGCGATGCCCAGCGCCTCCAGCGCGGCCATGGCCTTCTGCAGCCGCACCTTCTTGGGCACGCCTTGCAGCTCCAGCACGAACGCCGCATTTTCTAGTACCGTCAGCACGGGGATGAGGTTGTACGACTGAAAGACGAAGCCGATCTCCCGCAGGCGCAAGTGGGCCCGGGAGATAGGGTCAAGCTGATCGGTGCGCCGCTCGCCCAGCCATGTTTCTCCCGCCGTAGGCTTGTCCAGGCAGCCGAGCAGATGCAGGAGCGTGCTCTTGCCCGAGCCGCTGGGGCCTGCAATCGCGGTGAACTCCCCGGGCATCACTTCCAGGTCAACGCCCTGCAGCGCCGGGGTGCGCACGCCTTCGCTCTCGTACACTTTCGTCAGCCTCACGGCGCGCAAAATCGGTTTCACGGACCCTTCACCTTCCCTGCCTACGCCACGTGGCGCATGGCTTCAACGGGTTGCAGGCGTCCCGCCACCCAGGCCGGCCAGAGGGCGGCCGCCAGCGCCGTAACCAGCGTCAGCGTCACCGTGACGGCCACCTGTGCGGGCGTCACCGCGGGGTAGAACACCAGCGGCATCCCGTACTCGGCCAGCACTTCGTCCAGCCCCGGAAAGCGCACGCCGTCGGACCACGCGGCGATGAGCAGCCCGCCCACCGCAAGCCCCACCGCGGCCCCCGTCAGCACCAGCACCAAGCTCTCCGCGAACACCATGCGCATCACCCTCCAGCGGTCAGCGCCGAGGGCGATGATGACGCCGAACTCGCGGATACGCTCGACCAGGCTCAAGTAAATGGTGTTGACGACCAGCAAGCCGGCCAGGACGAAAATCAAGCAGGAGAAAACGGTCATGGTGGGTTCCATCAGGTCCAACAAGACGGCCATGTCGGGCGCGGCTTCTCGCCACGTTTCAACCAGCACTTCCGGCCCCAGCGCCGCCGCCAGCCGGGATTTGGCTTCGTTGATGAGGGCTTCGGTCGGCGGGCTCTGCTCGCCCGAAAGATGCACCTCGAAGCGGGTCACAGCGCCCGGAGCGGCCAGTTCGCGAGCTCCCTCCAAAGACAGGTAAGCCGCCTGCATCTCAAGGGACGTCTGCGGAAAGTCCAGCAGTCCGACGAGAGTGTACGCGGCGGCGCCCCAGCCCTCCGTGCCCGGCGCGAAAACGTAGACGGGATCGCCCAGTTTCACCTGCAGGGCGTTGGCCAGCGCCTCGCCCAGCGCGATCTCGTCCCAGCTGCCCCGCGCCGGCAGGCGCCCGGCCGCGAGGTGTTTTTCCACAAACCGCTGGTTCAGCAGGTCGTCTTGGTCCAGCCCGATGATGAGCGCACCGCGGGAACGCGTTTCGCCGCTGATCAGGGCAGGCACTTCCAGAACCCGGCGCAGGCGTGCGTCCGGGAGCTGCCGCCGTAGCGCCGCCTCCACCGCGTCCGCGTCCCGGATCAGGCGGGCGTCGAACTCTTGCGTGTCTTTGCCGCGGGCGCTGATGACCTGCAGGTGGCCCAGGTCGGTCGTGAGCAATTCGAACATGCCGTTCAACGTGGCTGTCACGAAACCGAAAAACAGGATGGTGAAAACCACGACCGCCGCCACCGCGCCGGCCGCCAGGAGACTCCGTGTCCTATGCCGCCAGACGTTGCGCCAGGCCAGTGCCCACATTCACCGGCACCCTCTCTCCAGGGCCTGCAAGGTAAAGCACGCTTCCGGCACGGCGGCGTCCAACTGAACCTCCGTGAGGCGCACCACGGTTCGGTAGCCTTCCCGGGTCCGGTCCTCCACCAGCATGTGCCGCGGCACGAACCGGCCCCCGGCGGTGAGGTAATCGGACAAGACCACGCGCTTGACGACTTGGCCGCGCTGGTCGTAGTAGTCGGCCCAGCGGGGCGTCAAGGTCGCCTCGTCGACGCCCAGCCGCACGCGCCCGTACGGCGTGGGGGCGCCCGGGCGCGGGGTCAGCTCCAGCACGAGGAGGCCTTCGTCCCCGCTCTCGGTATCCCGGGAGGCGAAAGCGGCGACGTAGTCCTTCTCGAGGTCCCGGCCGACGAGATCGTTGTAGCTGACGTCGGAACCGAGGAACGCGCCGCTGCGGCCGCTGGGCGGAAGCCGCAGCGACCGGCCCAGGCGGGGATTGTACAGCCACAGATCGTCGCCGTCCATGAGGAACGCCTGGCCCGCTTCCCGGGGCGGCGCCACGATACGGATGAGGCCGCGCTCGTCGCCGTCCGACACGATTTCCATCACGTATTCCGTCACCCGTCCCGGCCGCTGGACGACGAACGTGTAAGTGCCCAGCAGCGGCCCGCCGCGCAAGTTGTCCACCACCGCCGCCAAGACGGCGGTCGGCTCCATTCCCGGCTTCTCCGGCCTCGGCTCCGCCGGACCAGGCTCACCCGCGCCTTCGGCGGCCGCCACGAAGACCGCGGCCAGAGCCATTACGGCCGCCAAGGCCAACACCATTCCGCGCCGCCGTTCCACGGCTACCTCATCCCCTTCCCGCTGCACAACCACTGCCGTACGCGCCGCGTCATTCGGTCCGCATGGCCGTCGCCGGATCGAGGCGGCTCGCCCGCCGCCCCGGCACCAAAGCGCTGAAGACGACCGCCGCGGCGATGACCATGCCCGAATATCCCACGTAGGCCGCGCGCACGGCGCCGTACACTTCCTCGCTCAAGCCCGCCGTCGGCAGGCCGGCGCTGATCGCGGCGAACATCGGGCCCAGGATGTTGTAGTTGGCCAGCAGCCAGGCGACGCCGTAGCCCAGCGCCAGCCCCGCCAGCCAGCCCAGCGCGCACGTCAGCAGCGCCTCCAGCGTCACCAGCCGTCCCAGCCGGCGCGGCGTCACACCCAGCGCGCCCATAATCCCCAGCTCCCGGGTCCGTTCCACCACGCTCACAAATACCGTGCTGGAGACGGCCAGGGCGGCGAAGGCGTAAACGACCACCGCCAGCACGTGGGCGAAAATCCGGTTGGCTTCGACGTCGGTCTTAATGGGGCCCACCAGGTCCCACACGCCCCGGGCGACCACGCCTGCCGGCAGCCGCGCTTGGACGCGCGCGGCCACCGCGGCCTCCGCTCCTCGCGCGACGTCCAGGTCGACGACCGTCGCGGTCGGCACGCCGGTCAAGCGGCGCGCGTCTTCCAGGTGCACGATGACCGCCGTCTGGTCCACCGCCGCGACGCCCGTGCGGGCGATGCCGACGACGCGCAGGCCCATGGCCTGCGGCCCAGCCAGCGAACTCGCGCTGACCACCACGGTTTCGCCGACCCGGGCGTCGATGCGGCGCGCGACGTCCGCGCCCAGCACCACCTCGCCCGGGCCCTCAAGCCATCGCCCCTCGGCCATCTTGCTCGGGATCCGGCTCAGCGCCAGCTCGCCGGCCGGATCGACGCCCACCACTTCGGCTCCTTGGGTTACGTAGGCGGATTGCAAAAGCGCGGGAAAATGAAGCCGCGGCGAAGCGGCCCGGACGCCCGGGACGCCGGCCAGCGCCTGCACGAACGCCAAGTCGGCCAGGTGGTTTTCGGGATCGGGGTCTTCGTACCAGGCGTCGGCGGCGACGCGCACGGGAGCCGAGATGTAACGGCCGTACGATTCGACCACGGATTCGCTGTAGCCGTCCACGAAGCTCCAGTAGGCAATGGTGAGAAACGTGGCGTACGCGACGACCAGGAGCAGGAGAATGGTCCGCTGCCGGTGGCGCCACAGGTTGCGCCAGGCCAGGCGCAAGAGAGGCGCGGCGGGGACCGGAGCCTGAAGGAGAGTGGTTTTCGTCACTGCCCGAGCCACCGCCTTTCCCGCACAACACCGAACGCTCAGGCGTGAATGACCGCTCGGTCAGCATCTTTAGTCTAACGTAAAATCGGCCAGCCGGACAACGCGCCCGCCGGCGCTCACCTGGATGAAGACGCCGGTCGAACTCCGTTTCGCTTACCCATCTCCGGCCGAGGAGGACGTCCCGGCCGTCCGCACCCATCCGAGGCGGCCGGCCAGCCACGCGTACGCCGCCCGCCACAGGCCCAGGATGAGCAGGTTGATGCCCAGCGTGACCAGCGCGAAGGCCGCGAGAACGGGACGCTGCAGGATCATGCTGCGCAGGAAATGCCCCGCCGGCCACGCCGCCACCCACGTGACCCACGCCCACTTGACGGCATCTAAAGGCTGCGCCGCCCGCTCGGGCCGCAGGGTGCCGAGAAACAGCCCCGCCGCCAGCCAGGCCAGGGCGAAGGGGTACGCCGCTCCAACCGCCGTCGCCAGCGTCACCTCCAGCCCGTGGCTTTCCCGCCCCAGCGCGCCGAACAGCAGAAAGGCCAGAAGATCGCCGACCACAAGAACGACTTGAGCCAAAGCGTCCACCTCCTCTGTTTCTTTCCCCGCGGACGAACCGAGCTCCTGGCTGGGCTCGTTCCGTGCCGTCCCCTTGCCCGCTTTCGGCATCGTCCTGGAAAATAATAGATAAGAGCCAAACGAGGACGCCGGCGCGTGCGCGAGGATGCGGAGGAGGATGTGTCATGGTGCGACGCGAGCCTGCGCGACCGATCATCACGCCGGACCAAATCCCGCCCTCCCGTCCCGACGTGGAAGTGATCGGCGCCTTCAACCCCGGCGCCGTGCGGGCGGGTTCGGAGATCGTGCTTTTGATTCGGGTAGCGGAGCGGCCCCTCTGCCCCGAGCCCGACTGGGTCGCCTTCCCCGTGGTGCGGCCCGACGGTGAGGGGATCGAGATTCTCCGCGTGCGGCGCGACGACCCCGACATCGACGTGTCCGATCCCCGCATCGTCGTCTACCGGGGCCGGGTGTACCTCACGTCCATCTCCCACCTGCGCGTGGCCCGGAGCACGGACGGCGTTCACTTCCAGATCGATCCCGAGCCGGCCCTCGTGCCGGAGACGCGCTACGAGTGGTACGGCCTCGAGGACCCGCGCATCACGCCGCTGGAAGGGCGGTACGTCATCGCCTACACCTCCGTCTCCCACCTGGGCGTCACCGTGTCGCTGGCCGAGACGGAAGACTTCCGCCGCTTCCGCCGCCTGGGGGTCATTTTCCCGCCCAGCAACAAAGACGTGGTCCTCTTCCCGGAGCGCGTGGGTGGGCGGTACGTGGCCTTGCACCGGCCCAGCGACCTGACCATCGGCCGCCCCGACATGTGGCTCGCCTTCTCGCCGGATTTGGTCCACTGGGGCGAGCACCATCACATCCTGAGCGTCCGCCCGGGTCGCTGGGACGGCGTCCGGCTCGGCGCGGGCGGCGTGCCTTTCCTCACGCGGGAAGGGTGGCTTTCCATCTACCACGGCACCGACGGGCGCCGGTACGGCCTCGGGGCCCTGCTGCTGGACGGTGAAGCGCCTTACGTCGTGCGGGCCCGCTCCGAAGAGCCCATCATGCTCCCGGAGTTGCCCTACGAGACCGACGGCTTCTTCCCCAACACCGTCTTCACTTGCGGCACGGTCGTCGAAGCCGACGGGACGCTGCGCATCTACTACGGCGCGGCCGACGAGTCCATCGCGGTGGCCGTGACCACGGTGGACGAAGTCCTGGCCAGCCTGGAGCCGTTCCGGAGCCGGGCCTGAAGCACCGCCGAAACGGGACGTTTGTCCCGAGAGGAGAGCTATCGGAAAACGTCGAATTTAGGAATTGCCAGTTTCCTCTACTGGCTCGGGCCGCCCATCCGGAGCGGCTCCACACCCCCCACTGGGGCCGAGGGAGGAGAGATCTCACACACCGAACCCGCAGCTTCATCGTGCGCAGCCATCGGGAGCTCGAGACTTCTGGGAGGAGGTTCGACGCATGAAACGGTTCCTCGCGTGTGTCGTCGCCTTGGGGCTCGCGCTGGTGATGGCGGCGCCGGCGCAGGCAGTGACGGAGGTCACCTTCTGGAGCGCTCCTAACCCGCCTCAGGAAGTCTTCTGGCGTCAGATGGCCGAGCGGTTCAACGCAGTCCAGGATGACATTCGGGTCACCGTGCGGGCCATGGTCGAATCGCCTTCGTCGGAGGCGACCATTATGACGGCCCTGGCCGGCGGCACGGCACCCACGGGGTCTGAAAACATCTTCATCGGGTTCGGCAGCCAGCTGTATGAGAGCGGCGCGCTGGTACCTCTCGACACCTTGCCCGGCTGGGAGGAGCTCATCAAGGCCCGCAACATGGAACAGAGCATCGAGGCCTGGCGGTTCCCGGACGGGCATTTCTATATCCTGCCGATTTACGCCAACGCCATGCTCTTCGGCTGGCGGATTGACATCCTGCAGGACCTCGGGTACGAGGAGCCGCCGCGCACCTACAGCGAAGTGATCGAAGTGGGCAAGCGGCTCCGGGAGCGAGACCGGAGCATGTATCTCCTGGCCCGTCAGGCCCTGGTCCAGAACGCTTGGTGGGAACGCTGGTTTGACTACTTGCTCCTCTACAACGCGGCCAGCGACGGCCAGCCGTTCATCAGCGGCTCGGAGATTACCGCCGATGAGGAGGCGGCCGTCAAGGTCTTCCAGTTCTACAAGGACCTGAGCGACAACCAGCTGCTCCTCACCCAGGCGGTCACCGACCCGTTCCCCACGGGGCTGAGCATCTGGCAGGAGCTGGGCCCGTGGACGTTCTCCGACTGGGCTGAGCGGTTCCCCGAGCTGGAGTACGGCGTGCACTTCGTCCTGACGCCGCCGCCGGTGCCCGACGACTACCCGGCGGACGCGCCGGTGAAGACGTTCGCCGACGCCAAGGGCCTGGTCATCTATGCCCAGAGCTCGCCGGCAGAGCAGCAGGCGTTGTTCGAGTTCATCAAGTGGGTCTTCTCCGACCCGGCCAACGACCTGCTCTGGCTCGAAGTGACTGGGCTACCGCCGGTCCGCGACGACCTGTCGGTGAACCCGATCTTCCGGACGTTCTTCGAAGAGAAGCCGGTCCTGTTGCCGTACGCGGAAGCGCTGCCGTACGCGGTGCCGCCGTTCACGAACTCCCGCTTCGCGGACATCCAGACCACGTTGTCCGATGAAGGCCTCCTGCCGTTGATCGCTGGCCGGAAGAGCCCGGAGCAGGCTTGGCGGGACGCGAAGGCAGCGATCCAGGCGATCTTGGACCGGTAGGTGAATGTCCATGAGCCGGCGCATGCAGGAGGTAAGGGGATGGCTCATGGCTTCCCCTTACCTCCTTTTTGCCATCATATTCTTTTTTCTCCCGCTCCTCTGGAGCGTCGTTTTGGTCTTCAGCGACTGGAACCTGATTGCGCCCGACTGGCGGTGGGTGGGCCTGCAGAACTTTCTGGAGGCCCTGCAGAGCCGGCGGGTGCAGCAGGCGTTCTTGTCGTCCTTCCGCTTCATGATCTTCGTAGTGCCTTTGGGCCTCGCGGTCTCGCTGGCCATCGCCCTGCTGGTGAACTCGCTCAAGCGGTTCCAGGGCCTGTTTGCCGTCGGGTTTTTCCTGCCCTATCTGGCCTCGGGCGTGGCCGTCTCCCTGGTGGTCCGGGGCGCGCTCGCCTTCAACAGCCCCGTCGGCCGTTTCTTCCTCAACAACTTCGGCTACGTGCCCGACTGGCTGGGCAACCCCTGGCTGGCCATCCTGATCATCAGCTTGATGATCGTGTGGAAGTTCTCGGGGTATTACGCCCTCATTTTCCTGGCGGGGCTGCAGTCAATCCCGAAGGAACTGTATGAGGCCGCGCAAATCGACGGCGCCAGCTCGTGGCGGACGTTCTGGTCCATCACGCTGCCCATGCTCTACCCGGCCCTCTACTCGGTGCTCATCCTCATGGTCGGGCTCATGTTCGGCATCTTCACCGAGCCGTACGTGCTGACCAAGGGTGGGCCCGATCTGGCCACCCATACCTGGCACTTGGAGATCTACTATCAAGCCTTCTCCGCCCTCCGCTCCGGCTACGCGACGGCCATTTCCACGCTAAACGCGCTGGCCGTGTTCATCACGGTCATGATCGTCCGCCGCATCATGGAGCGGTGGGGCCGGAACCTGGGCTGGGTGGACTAAGGAGGGAACGCCGTGGCACGCTTGCAGGCAATGCTCGGCCGGAAACCCGTCGTCGCCGTGCCGGCGCGGCGAATCGTCTGGCGCCGCTACGCCAAAGAGGGGCTGAAGTACCTGCTGGCCGTGGCGGGGGTGTTGGTCGCCGTCACGCCTTATCTGTACATGGTGCTCCATTCGCTGGCGCCGTGGAACGAAGTGAACCGGCGGTTTATCCCGACGGAGCTCACGCTGCGGTCGTACGAATGGCTCCTGCAGGGCTCGCGGACCGTGGCGCCCAAGCCCTGGCTACGGGCGTTGCTGAACAGCGCCATCGTAACGGCCGGCTCCACGTTCCTCATGGTCGTGTGCGGCCTGGTGGTTGGCTACGCGCTCTCCCGGCTCCGCTTCCGGGGGCAGCAAACCGTCTACAACATCATCCTGTTCCAGATGTTCTACCCGGCCATCGTCCTCCTGGTGCCCACCTTCCTCATCGTGCGGGCGCTGGGGCTCTACGACACCTACTGGGGCATGATCGTGCCCAAAGCGGTGAGCCTGTGGGCCATCTTCATGTTCACGTCGTTCTTTAAGTCCATCCCGCAGGACATCATCGACGCGGCCCGCATCGACGGCCTGTCGGAGCTGGGCATCGTTTTCCGGATCGCTTTGCCCATGTCGATTCCCATCACCACCGTCATCACGCTGTTCCTTTTCATGGAACGGTGGAGCGAGCTGCTCTGGGACCTGATCATCGTCCAGGACGAGAACTTGATGACCCTGAACGTCCTCATCGCCACCATGAGCGGCCCCTACGGCAACTACCCGGGCGGGTTGTATGCAGCCAGCGTGATTCTCACGCTGCCTATCCTGATCCTCTTCCTGATCTTCTCGAAGTACTTCCGGCAAGGGTTCCAGCTGGTGCTCAAGTAAGCCGCAGCCCGGGGAGCGGGTGCGTCCCCGCTCCCCGGGCCGGGTACCGCATACCGAAGCATGCCGGGTCCGCTGGCGCCGCGGCCTGCGTACCCGACGCCCCAGGGGGAGGCGCTGCCGCCGGCGGCGCTGGTATAGCCGGCCAACACGGTCTGCGGCCCCGCACCAAGTTCTTCCCGCTGCCTACCTGGGCCGGTCTAGAACTCCCAGCCTAGCTCCTCGAGCTGACGGCGCAGGGCGGCCCGCTTAGGATGGGGACGCGCCAGGCGCCGGGCTGTGTGCTCACACCAGCCGTAAAGGCGAGGCTCCCCTCCGTCTTCCGGCGCGGCCCGTCGCGCGTAGATCCCGCTGGCCGCCGTGATTTCATCGTACCGCCGCAAACCTTCCTCCAGCTTGTCGTCGCTGTACGTCTCCCGGTGCAACACAACGTCCATGGGCAGCCGAGGCCGGACGTGCGTCGGGCCGGCCGGATAGCCCACAGTCATGGCGAAAAGGGCAAAAGTGCGCGGCGGCAGCCGCAGCAGCTCCGCCACCTCTACGACGGCATCCCGGATGCCGCCGATGTAGCAAATGCCGAGCCCGAGGCTTTCCGCGGCGATGGCCGCGTTTTGCGCCGCCAGCGCCGTGTCGACCACGGCCTGGAGGAACATGTCCATGCCCCGCTCGGCGAATTCGTACCCTTGCCGGCGGCTGACCGCCTCCAGGCGATGCAGGTCCGGGCAAAAGACCAGCACCAGCGGCGCGTCGGCGACGAACCCGTTGTTGCTCAGCTCCGCCAGCCGCTTCTTGCGCTCCGGGTCCTGCACGGCGACGATGCTGTACGCCTGGAAGTGGCGCGACGTCGACGCGCTCTGAGCCGCCGTCACCAGCACCTCCAGCACGCCCTCCGGCAGCGGATCGGGCCGATACGATCGCACCGAGCGGTGACGGCACAAGAGGCGAACCACGTCGTTGAGCAGCGTTTCCGGCACTGGCCGCCCTTCCAGCTCAAAGCGGTCCGGGCCGGCCAGCGCGTCTGTTGCCACGAAAGCCAAGGCCGTCCGTCACTCCCTGCCATGCACATGCTTTCTTGGCGACGCCGACCGGCGGCGTCGCGCGAAATCACTGTCAAAAAGGTTTCACGGCTGCGTCGTCGAGAATCCGTCTCGCTGCGTCCAAAACGTCTTCGGCCCAAGAGGCTACGGGGCCTGCGCCGCACGCGCCGACGCGTCCCCGAGCTTCCCGGATCCGCGCCTGTGTGCTCCGACAGCCCTAGTGACCCTACGGCCGCAGCGACCACGGCTCCACCGTGCCGACGATGGACAACTCCCGGTCGGCCCGCACGGCGGCCAGCACCCCGCCGCTGATTTCCTGGTGCGTCAACCAGCGCGACCGGCCGTGCTCGATGACGAAACCGAGAATGACTTGGCGATACTGGATGCTGGGGTACCGCCCCAGCCACTCCGGCAGCCGTTTCGCCTCGGCGGCGGGATTGGCGACGGCGCTGCCGCGGACATGAAACAGGCGGCAAGGTGCCCCGCTTTCGCCGATGACTTCCGCGATCTGCCGCAGGGCAGCGGGCGCGGTCGAGTGAATCCAGCAAACCGCGAGAACGATGGGCCCGAACTGGCCGGCGGCTCGCCGCAGGGCCTCTTGCAGCCGCGTGCCGTCGCGGTAGTCAAGAGACAGCGGGTTGATGAGGCCTGGCGCATCTTTCGCCGCCGCGGCCAGCGAGTCGAGGCGGGCGGCGGTCCGGGCGATGACCGAGACGGCGTAGCCCTCTTCCGCCAGCGCCAGCGTGAGTCCCCGCAGCATCCCGGTGCCGCCGACCACCAGCGCGTGCTTCCGCCTTTCCGCCACCTCGCGCAGCCCCCTCCCGGTCGTCGCTCACCGGCGCTCCTCCGCCGGTGGCCCGCGTATGGATGATCTTCCGCGCCCGCACGCGAACGTCCTGGCCGTTCCCTCTTGCGGAAGCGCTGACCGGGTGCTACAGTAACCGTCGGAAACGGAGGCTGACCCACCTGATCGCCCCCTTGACGATTTTCCTCATCACGCTGTTTTTCATCTTGTGGCGGCCGCGCGGCATCAAAGAAATGTGGTTCGCCCTGGCCGGCGCCGTGGTCATGTATGCGCTGAGGTTGGTGGGGCCGGGCGACGTGGCGGATCTGTGGGCGGAGACGGGCACGGTGCTCGTCTTTCTCGCCGGCATGCTCCTGGTGGGCTACGTCGCTGACCAGGCCGGCGTCTTCTCGTGGCTCGCCTACCACACGGCCCGGCTCAGCCGCGGCAACGGCGTGCTGCTGTACGTAGGCCTTTACTTGACCGGCGTGTTCGTGACCATTTGGTTTTCCCTGGACACGACGGCCGTCGTGCTGGCGCCCATCGTGTACAACCTCGTCACCGCGCTGGGCTTGCCGCCGCTGCCGTTCGTCTTCGCCACGACGTACGTGGCCAACACGGCGTCGCTGCTGCTGCCCGTCAGCAACTTGACCAACCTCATCGTCTGGAACCGTTTCGACATTCCGTTCTGGCAGTTCGCGACGGTCATGGCGCTGCCGGCCGCGGCGGCCATCGTCGTCAACGTGGCGTTTTTCCTCTGGTTGTTCCGGCGCGACATTCCCAAGCGGTTTTCGCCGGCGCCGCTGGAGCAGGCGGCCGCGAGCGGCGAGGCCGGTTGGAAGTCTGACCCAAGGCGCTTGCAGCGCAACCTGGTCATGCTTGCCGCGGTCCTGCTGGGCCTGGCGGCCGCGCCTTTCTTCGGCTGGGAACTGTGGGCGGTGGCGCTGGCCGGCGGGGTTGTCATGGCCGGCGTCGAGCTGGCCTTGGCGCAGCTGCGCTGGCGCCAGCTGGCGACGGAGATTGCGTGGGACCTATTGCCTTTCGTCTTCTCGCTGTTTCTCATCTTGCGCGGCGTGGGCAAATCGGGCTTGAGCGAGCTGGCGCGCACGTTCCTCTTGCAAGGAGGCGACGCCGACTCGCTGGCGCAGCTTTTCACCATCGCGGCCACGACGGCGCTCGGTTCCAACCTCATCAACAACTTGCCCATGCTGCTGGTGGCCTCCGACAGCCTGGCTGAACCCGTCCTCTCCGGCCAGGTGGGGCTGGGCGCCGTTTACGCCGCCCTGCTGGGCACCAACCTGGGGCCCAATCTCACCGTCATCGGCTCGCTGGCCACCATGCTGTCGCTGTCCATCATCGGCAAGAAGGGCTTGCGCGTGCCCGGGCTGCTGTATGTCCGCATCGGCGTCGTCACCGTGCCGCTGCTGCTGGCGGCCGCCGTGGCGGGCCTGTGGCTGGCGCTGCGCTTGTAGAGACCCCGCTCCCGCCGGGCGCCGGCCTTCTCCGGGCTTTGCGGCGCCGCGCGCCGTTGGTATAATTGGGCAAAGGTTGGCCAAAGGAGTGACCCCTCGTGATATACCATATTGCCGCGACGGCTGACTGGGAGCGGGCCAAGGAGGCGGGCGAGTATCGCGCCGACTCGCTGGAGACGCAGGGCTTTATCCACTGCTCGGGCCGCGACCAAGTGGTGCGCGTCGCCAACGCGCTCTTCCGGGGCGTGTCCAACTTGACCCTGCTGCGCATCGACCCGGCCAAGCTCACGTCTCCGGTGGTCTACGAAAACACCTCCGGCGGCGCGGAACCGTACCCGCACGTCTATGGCCCCATCAACCTGGAGGCGGTGGTGCAAGTTTACCCCTTTCAACCCGGACCGGAAGGAAACTTCGACCAATATCGCATCGTGCTGGCGCTGTCGGAGTTTGATTGCATCGAGACGCGGCGCTTGCTTCTGCGGCCTTACCGCTCTTCGGACGCGACGCGGATCCAGAAGCTGGCGGGCCACCGGGAAGTGGCCAAGACGGTGTCGGCGCTGCCGCACCCGTACGAGGACGGCATGGCCGAGGCCTGGATCGACGTCGCGCTGGACGGCCTGGTCAAAGGCCGGCGTTTGCACCTGGCCGTCGTCGTGAAGCCCGAGTTCGTTCACGAAACGGCCACTCCGGAAGACCTCGCGGAGGTCGGCGACGACGGCTTGTTCATCGGTTCCATCGGGCTTGAGATCAATCATCTGGCCAATTCGGCGGAAGTGGGCTACTGGATCGGGTATCCGTACTGGAACCGCGGCTACGCCACGGAAGCCGCCGCGGCTCTGGTCAAGTACGGGTTTGAGGCGCTGGGGCTCAACCGCATCCAAGCATGCCACATGGAGCACAACCCGGCGTCGGGCCGCGTGCTGCAAAAGATCGGCATGACGTACGAAGGCACGCTCCGGCAGGCCACGTTCCGCTTCGGCGAGTATCACGACCTGCTCATGTACTCGATTCTGCGGAGCGAGTACGAGGAACGCTTGCGAAACGAGAATTTGTACGCCGTGCCCCGCTCGCGCGACGAGTAACCCGAGCACGCGTGACTTGCGCTGTCCGTGCGGCCTGCGCGGCGCCGGCCGCTCCTGGCTTCAAGCTCTCGCAAGGTCGACGCTGTCCGCATCGATTTCGAGACAAAGCTCCGTCATCCGGCACGGGTAGTCGAAAATGCGCTCCTCGTACTGCCGTACGAGGCGAAACCCCCACGCCGTATACGCCCTGACCGCCGGCTCGTTCTCCGTCTCCACTTGTACGTACACCCGGCGCACCGGCCGCACGGAACCCAGCGCTTCGACACACGCCTGCAGGAGCCGCCGGCCCAAGCCCTGCCGCTGATGCTCCGGCAGGACGTAAATGCGCCACAGCTCGACGTCCTCCGACTGTCCTCGGTGCGACGCCTGGGCGAAACCGACAAGACGACCCCCATCGTCCTCAGCGACGAAAAACGCACCGCCCGGCTGCTGCACGGCCCGCAGCAGCCCATCTCGCGCGTACCACTCGGCGATGGCCCGCTCGCGAAACCATCGCGGCAAAATGTGTTCGTACGTCGCCTCCCATGCGGCCCGCGCCACCTCGATGACGGCGTCTACGTCGCCCGGCTGCGCTCTTCGTACCATGTACCCCACCGGCGTCTGCCCTCCCATCGCGACACCTGCCGTCGCACAACGCTCGCTTCAGACCATCGTACGGACGTTTTTCGTACTCGCCTGATACGCATCCGTGACCCTCTCCACCTGCTCCCCGGCTGTCCGCTGGCGTCCCCTCGCGCCGAGCGCAAGCTACCTCCAGCCCGTTGCGCACAATCCGTAGAGGCCCCAGCGCCGCCGCGAAACGAGAACGCGTGGCCGAAACCTCGCCGCGGGGACCATTCCCCCGCCGCGTGATATAATTCAGCCACGGGGGTATCGCCGTGACCGGAAAACTCGACCTCATCATCGTCGGCGGCGGGCCGTGCGGCCTGGCCTGCGCCGTCGCGGCCAAACGCCGAGGGCTGTCGCACCTCATTATCGAAAAGGGCGCTTTCCTGAACACCCTCGTGCACTTTCCCGAAACGATGACCTTTTTCAGCTCGGCCGAGCGCCTGGAGATCGGCGGCATTCCCTTCTCCCTGCCCCACTTGCGGCCGACCCGGGCGGAAGCCATCGCATACTTTCGTACAGTGGCCGAGCGCGAAGACGTGCAAATGCGCCTTTACGAGCCGGTCGTCGACGTGGCGGGGCGGTTCGGCGACTTCGTCGTCACCACGCACGACCGCACCGGCCGGCCGCGCCGGTACTTCAGCCGCGCCGTCGTCATCGCCACGGGCTATTACGACTCGCCGCGCCTCTTGGGCGTGCCGGGCGAAGAGCTCGAGCACGTAAAGCACCACTACGACAATCCGTACCTGTATTTCCGCCAGAAAGTGATCGTCATCGGCGCGGGCAACTCCGCCGCGCAGGTGGCGCTGGAGCTGTTCCGCCACGGGGCCGACGTGACGCTGGTGCACCGCGAGGCGACGCTGTCGGATACCATCAAGCCGTGGATTCGGCCGGACCTCGACGCGCGACTGCGCGACGGGGAAATCAAGGCGTATTTCAACACCGTCGTGGAGCGCATCGAGCGGGACAAAGTGCACCTCGTGCAGGAAGGCACGCGGCGCTTCACGCTGCCGGCGGATTTCGTGCTGGCCATGACCGGGTACGAGCCGGACCATTCGCTCTTGGTCAAGCTGGGAGTGCGGATTGACCCCGAGACGGGCGCGCCGGTGTACGACGAAGAGACGATGGAGACCAACGTGCCCGGCGTATACCTGGCGGGAGTGGCCGCCGGGGGGCATGAGCCCAACCACCTCATGATCGAAAACGGCCGCTTCCACGGGCCCAAAATCGTCGCCCACCTGGCCGCGCGGCTGCAAGGACACGGCCGGGTCTAGACGCCCGGCCTAGCCCGTCGCGGCCCGCACCAGCGCCTCGATGACCGGGTACGGCACCTCCCACGGAACCTCGGGCCCTTGGTTGGACAAGACGAATCCTTTGCCCGCTTGGGCGATGAGCCGCCGCGCCTCGAACTGCACCCGCTCGGGTCCCCAGCGCAGCAGTTTCAGATTGTTGATGTTGCCGACGATGGCCCGCCTCGGACCGATGGCGCGCCGCACCTCGGCGACGGGATCCGACTCGCCCACGAGAAACGCCGCGACGTTCAAGTCCCGCACGTACGGCAAAAACGGCAAGCCGTGTCCCACGAATTCCAGCCCCAGCAAGCCGGCAGCGCCGGAGCGGGTGACGCGTTCCACGAATTGCTCGATGACGGGCTTGGCGTAGCGCAGGAAAGTGTCCTCGTCGATGATGGTCGCGGACGCGATGCCCTCCGCGAACACGACCAAGTGGCACCCGGCCTCCAGCTGCGCCTGGGCCCAGCGGGCCGTGAACTCCACCATGGCATCCATCAGACGCCGGAAATACCGTTCGCGCAGCGGGGCGTCGTCCAGCAGCTCCAGGAACTTTTTCGTGCCCATCAGCATCGACGGCAGCGAAAAAGGGCCGATGATAGCGCCGACGACAAGTTTTTCGCCGCCGACGCGCCGGGCCAGCGTCGACGCCGCGTCCAGCGTGTAGCGCAAGTACGGGTGCGCCGTGGGATCCGGCACGACCAGCTCGTCGATGTCCTCGAAGCGCCGGATGACCATCTTGCCCACCGTGGGCGGGCCGTCTTCGTGGAAGGTCAGCGTCGATCCCCACGGCAGCACGTCCTGGACGATATGGGGAAACGCGAACACGCCGTCGTGGCCGAAGCGGTCCAGCAAGCGCAGTTGTCCCTCCGCCAGCCGGTTGGGCGTCTCGAAATAGGCCGGAAGCGACAAGCCCAGCTCCTTCGCTCCCTGCATGAGCATGACCGGCAGCACCGGCGGCCGGTCCATCGCCTCGCCGTTGACCGCGGCCAGCACCCGCTGCAGACTGTTCACCCGCGCCACCCTCCGCCTGTTCCGACCCTGCCGTTGCCGGCCGTCGCGTACACGTACTCCACGAGCCGCACCGCATCTTGCGGCGTCCGCCCCACTCCGTCGGCGCCGAACTGATCCCGTAGCCGCGGATCCACCAGGAAAGGCGCGCCGCCGACGATGACGCGAATGTCGGGCCGGCCGCGGCGGATTAGCTCTTCTTTCAGCTTCGGAATATGCTTGGCTGTGCTGAGCAGCAGCGACGAGACGCCGATGACGCGCGCCCCTTCTTTGATGGCCGTCTCCGCCAGCACCTCGTTGGGCACGCTCAGGCCCAGGTCGATGACGCGAAAGCCCGCGGCCCGCAGTGTGATGCAGACGATGCGCCGCCCCAGGTCATGGTAGTCCTGCCACGCGTTGCCCATGACGACGGTGCCGCGGTGGTGCTTCCGCTCGCCGATGAGCGGCTCCAGCCGGTTGAGCACGCTCTCCAAGATGCGCGCGTTGCGGAAGTGGCTGATGGCCGGGCGCTGACCGTAGTCGTCGGCGCGAAACGCCCGCGCCGCCGCAGCGGCCAGCCGCTCCAGCAGCGCTGCCGGCTCGAGACCCGCCCCCAGCGCGCTGTCCACCGCCTGCTGCGCCAGGTGCGGCTCGTCCCGCTCCAGCGCCCGTGCAATGCGCTCCTCGAACTGATCCAGATTGTGCACCATCGCCCGGCCGTCTTGCGGCAGCGAGGCGGCCCACAGGCGGTCGACCGCGTCCACCGTCGACGGCAGCTGCCGGGCCAGCGCCTCGGCGGACTGGTGGACGGCCAGGGAGTGGTAATGAATTTGTTCCAGGGACTCTTGCAAGAAGCCCTGTGTCGCGGCCAGCTCTTCGACGTCGGCCACCACTTGCTCGAGACGAGCCGAGCCCGACGCCACGCCGCCGGCGGCTTCATCCAGCGAGCGCAGCGCCTCCTGCGCCTGCTGCAGCGCCCGGCGGTTTTGCTCAAACCGCTCCACGGCTCGCTTCAGCGCCGCGGTCGTCGCCGCCATGTGGCCGGAAATCTCCTTGGTCACCCGCTCGCTGCGGTCGGCCAGCTTGCTGACTTCCTGCGCCACCACGGCGAAGCCCTTGCCCGCGGCTCCCGCCCGCGCCGCCTCGATGCGGGCGTTCAGCGCCAGCAGCTTCACTTGGTCCGAAATGCTCGCGATCTCCTCGATGTTTTTCTCGACAGCCTTGCCGCTGGCCTCGAGCTGCCGGACGTCATTCTCGAAGGCGCTGATGGATTCCGCGAAATTGGCCACGGTCGCCGCGCTGCCGCGCACGCCGGCCACAATCTCGTCCACCCGGCAGGCCAATTCTTCGGCCACCCGCAGCAACGTATCCGTCACCGCCGCAAAGCCGCCGCGCCGCGCCGTCTCCAGCGCCGCGTCCACTTCCGCCAGCAGCGCCTTGCACGACGCAGCCGCATCTTGCGCCAGGCTCAGCTGGCGATGCAGCGACCTCGCCAGCCGCTCCAGCTCGGCCGCCGCGCCGAGCCCTTCACCCCCGTCCACCACAGTGCCCGTCGCGTTCCGCTCCAAGACTGACGGCGCCGCCACTGCCGACGGCACCGGCACGTTGGCCGGCCCACGGCCAACGCGAGCGCTACCCCCCATCGCTTCGCGAACGCCGTTGTACACGCTGCGACCCCTCTGCCGATGCACTCACCATTATTCAAAGTGTTTCAAGTTCCCTTAAACGAACAATGTGCTGTATACGAGGCCGACAGGGCGCGGTCCTTCATAAACGGTGAATCAAGGGAACACGAAATCGAAACTCCACCGACTACTCCCCCGTGCCGCGTCACCCCCCACACAGGCCGCCTCGTGGTCGCCGGGGACGTTCAGCCGCGGACCCGGCCCCATTTTTTCGGGATACCGGCGAAAAATACTGCAAAATGAACGACGAACAGGCGCAGCCCGGAGCCGACAATGGTTTGCAGCACAACGTTTTGCAGCACAACAACACGCCGGAGGTGGCAACGTGCGGGTCTTGCTCAACGGGCTGCTGCCGAAATACGTCCTCAGCGACCACCGCCTGCCGCGCACCAGCAAGCTGCTGTACCTCGCCATGCGGTCGGGACGGAAAGGGACGACGAAGGAGTATGCGGAACGGCTCGGCATTCCGTACGCTACGGTTCGCCGGGCCATGGTGGAGCTGCGGGAGCGCGACTGGGTCTACCCCTTCCGCATCCCGAAACAGCGCAGCCTCGTGTACGTGCCGTTTATGCCGCTGGAGGTCGAACGGCTGGTGGCCGCCGAGTTGGAGCGCTGGTTCGACGCCGTGCCGAGCCGCGGCGAGCAGCTGCTGAAGGCGTTTCTCGACCTGCTGGTCGACGACGACCACTTTCTGGACAACGCGCGTCCGTCGTGGGCAGCCGCCGGGCCGGGCGACGCGCCGCCCGAGTTTGACCGCATTTACCCGCACTGGCGGGTGGCCATCGACTTTCAGGGACGCCAGCATTATGAAGAAGCAACGTTTCCGGACGGAAAGAGCGATCTCAAGCGCCAGCAGAGCCTGGACGCCCGCAAGGCGCTGGCCTGTCTCCGCCAGCAATACACGCTGGTCGAAATTGCAGACGTGGAGTTATCGTACGAAACCATCGTCGCCAAGCTGCGCGGGCTGTTGCCGATGATTCCGCCGCTCACGCACCGGCCGCTGTTCCGTACGCTGCAAGCCTTGTGCCGCGAACACGCCCAGCAGGCGGCGGAGCGGCGCACAGCAGGGTGACGGGCGGTTGCGGCGCGCGAAGGGGGGGCGGCGGCCGCGCCCCGCTTCCCCTTGTCCCGCCGCGACCTATTCCCGCAACCTTGGATCGAGGGCGTCCCGCAGCCCGTCGCCTAAGAGATTGAAGGCGAGCACGGTGACGAAAATGGCCAGGCCCGGGAAAACCATCAGCCACGGAGCGTCCACGACGCGGCTGCGGGACTCGGCCAGCATGGAACCCCAACTGGGCATGGGCGGCTGAATTCCCAGGCCCAAGAAGCTCAGCGTCGCTTCGGACAACACCACGCCTCCCAAGCCCAGCGTCGCAACCACGACGATGGGCCCCAGGCAGTTGGGCAGCACGTGGCGCAGCACGATGTACACGTCCGCGGCGCCCACGGCGCGGGCCCCTTCTACAAACAGCTGCTCCTTCACCGCCAGCGTCTCGCCCCGCACGAGGCGGGCCACCGTGGGCCAGCCGACGAGCGCCAGGGCGATGAGCACGTTCTCCAGGTTGGGCCCCAGCACCGCCATGACCGCGATGGCGAACAGCAAGCCTGGAAACGCCTGCACGACGGTGGTCAGCGCGCTGACCACGTCGTCCACCCGGCCGCCGAAGTAGCCGGCCGCGAGGCCCAGCGCCGTGCCGATGGCGACGGACACCAGCTGCACCGCGACGGCCACGGACAGCGATACCCGCGCCCCGTACGCCACCCGGGCGAACACGTCCCTTCCCAGCAAATCCGTACCCATCCAGTGTTTTGCAGACGGCGCCTCCAGCGACTCCAGCAAGTTGTTGCGCGTCGGATCGTAACGAGACACGAAAGGCGCCAGGACGGCGAGCGCGACGACCAGAAGCAGCAAGAGGAAGCCAAGAAGGGGTCCCGGGCGGCGCAGCATGGCCCGAATTGGATACAGTCCTGTGCGCGATGCCCGCGGCGGCGCTCCGCCCGCAAGCCCGCCAGCCCTTGCCGGCGCCACCCTGTTTCGCGAGGCCATCACTCCTGAAGGTACCTCCTCGCGCCTACGCTCCGGCCAGCGCCGGCGCCCCGCCCGTGCCCCGGCCCGCCGCGCCGGCCGCCGGCAGCACCCGCGTCCCGGCGTTACTGGTAGCGAATCCGCGGGTCGATAAACGCATAGAGGATGTCCACGATCAAGTTGACTAGGGCGAAAAGGACGGCGATGACGAGCACGGCTCCTTGTACGAGGGGCATGTCCCGCCGGCCGATGGAGTCGATGAGCAGCCGCCCCAGCCCCGGCCAGTTGAACACCGTTTCCGTCACCACCGCGCCCGTCAACAGGTTGCCGGCCTGCACGCCCACGATGGTGACGATGGGAATGAGCGCGTTGGCCAGCGCGTGCCGCAGCACGACCCGGCCCTCGCCCAGCCCCTTGGCGCGGGCCGTGGTGACGTAGTCTTGCCGCAAGACCTCCAGCATCGCGGATCGCGTCACCCGGGCGATGACCGCGGCTACCGGCAAGCCCAGCGTCAGGGAAGGCAGCACCAAGTACCGCAGCTCCCCGCCGCCGTACCCCGACGGCGGCAGCCACTGCCAGCGCACGGCCAGCCAGTACATGAGCAGCATCCCGAGCCAGAACACCGGCAGCGACACGCCCGCCGTAGCCGCCATCATGCTGGCCGTATCCACCCACGTTCCCCGCCGCACCGCCGCCACGATGCCCGCCGGCAGCCCGAGCGCCAGCGCCACCGCCAGCGCTCCCAGCCCCAGCTTGAACGTGGCCCCCAACCGCTCCGCCACCGCCTCCGTCACCGGCCGCCGGCTGATGAACGATCGCCCCAGGTCCCCTTGCACGGCGTTGAGCAAGAACCGCACATATTGGATCGGCAGCGGCTGGTCCAGCCCCCACTGACGCCGCAACTGCTCCGCCACGGCCGGGTCGAGCCCGGCGGCCCGCTCGTCGATGAGCGCGTACAGCGGGTCGCCGGGCACCACGTTCATCAGCACGAAAATGACCAGCGTGATGCCGACCAGGACCGGTACCATCAGCAGCACGCGGCGTGCGACGAACCGTGCGACCGAACCCATGCCGGCGGTCAGCGGCTCCTTCGCATGTTCGTGTCAATCCAGACCTTCGACAGATCCTGGAAGTCGATGTCCGTCGGCACGGGCTGCAGGCCGTGCACCCACGGCTGGTGCATCATGACGGCCTTATTGTAGTTGAGGAACACCCACGGCGCGTCGGCCACCACGATCTCTTCCACCCGCCGCGCCAGCTCGATGCGCCGCGCCGGATCCGTGGTGCGCAGCGCCTCGTCCAGGAGCCGGTCCACCTCCGGGTTCGCGTACCACGTGGAGTTGCCCGCCGCCCCGTGGTTGCGCGTGTGCAGCCGCGCCGCCAGGAACGAAATCGGGTCCAGCTCGCCGCCGGTGGAATAATAAGCCGCCATGTAGTCGCCGGCCCGCACCCGCTCGAACAGCGTCGTGCTCTCCAGCCGCACGATGCGCACGTTCACCCCGATGTCGGCCAAGAAGCCCATCAGCGCCTCCACCACCACGGAGCCCGAGGCGGTGGCCAGCACTTCCAGCTCGAAGCCGTTCGGGTAGCCCGCCTGCCGCAGGAGCGCCCGCGCCCGTTCTGGGTCATACGGGTACCCCACCAAGTCGGGATTGAAGGCCGGGCTCGACGACTGCAGCGGTCCCGTCGCGGGATACGCCTTGTTGCTCAGCACCCGCTCCACGATGAGGCGCTTTTCGATGGCGTAGTTGAGCGCCTGCCGCACCAGCACGTTGTCCAGCGGCGGCACGCGGTTGTTGAGGAACAGCGCCCGCGTGAACAGCTCCGGCACCTCGATGAGGTGCTGCGACCAGAAAGGATCCCGCGAGTAGCGGGCGTACTGCGCCTCGCCGATGGTCATCGCGTCCAGGTTGCCGGCCATGAACTCCGCGTCCCGCGTCGCCTCCTCCCGCATGATGCGGAAGACGACCCGGTCCAGATACGGCCGGCCCGCCCAGTAGTCCAGGTTCGCTTCCAGCACGATCTCGTCGTCCGACCGCCAGCTGACGAACTTGAAGGGCCCGCTGCCCACCGGCCGGCGGCCGAAGTCAAAGCCCAGCCGCTCCACTTCCTCCCGCGGCACGATCCCCGCCATCGGGTCGCCCACGTCGTGCAGCAAGGTCGGTTTCGGCTCCTTCAGGCGGATGACGAACTCGTACGGCGAGACAACCTGCAATCCCACGATTTCGCCGGCCAGCCCGGCCTGGAACTCTTCGAGCCCGGCGACGCCCACCAGCAAGTTGATGCGCGGCGACGCGTTAGCCGGGTGACTCAGCCGCTCCAGGGTGTACTTGACGTCTTCGGCCGTGATGGGCCGGCCGTTGTGGAACTTGGCGTCGTCGCGCAAGTAGAACGTGTAGGTCAGCCCGTCGTCGGAGATGGTCCAGCGCTCGGCCAGCATCGGCTCGATCTGGCCCGTGACCGGATCGACCTTGACCAGCCGGTCAAACAAGTTCATGACGACCATCAAGGCCGCCACTTCGTTCTTGACGATGGGATCCAGGCTGCCGGGGTCGCCGTAATTCAGCGACTTGACGAACGTGCCCCCGTACTGCGGCACCGACGCCCCGCCGCCCGCCGGCGCGGCACGTTGCGCCCAAGCCGGCTCAAGCCCCGCTCCCGCCAGCCCCGCGGCCGCGAATAGCACCGCGAACACCGCCGCCAAACTCGGCTACCAACGATGCTGCACGGCTGCTCGCCTCCTCGCCTGGTGGAACGGGTTCCAATATCTCCTATCCCGCCGCGGGCCGGAGCATGCCGCAGCGCCCCCGCGCGGCCGGCGGCGTGTGTTATGATGATTGTAGCGATTAAGACTTTCATTCTGCTGTTTGAGGTGCACACGATGCGCGAGCACGCCTGGTCCGCCCGTCGGTTGGGAATTTTTACAAAGCGTTCGACAACTTTCGCCCTACTCCTTCTGCTGCCGGCGCTGCTGCTCGCGGCCTGCGCGGGTTCAAAGCCTTCGTCCACCGGCCCGTCGAAAGGCAGTCCAGAATCGGCCCCGGCCGAAACCGCGGGACCGGGAAAGGGCGCCCCGCCGGCGCCAGAGGCCGAACCCGCCCCGAGCCGTGAGCGCGAGGCCAGCGAGGAGATGACCGCCATGCCTGCGGCCGTAATCGCAGCCCATAATCGCTTAGGCCTGCTCCTCTTCCAGCAACTCCTGGCAG
The DNA here is from genome assembly GCA_017577945.1 of Bacillota bacterium. NCBI lineage: Bacteria > Bacillati > Bacillota > Bacillota bacterium. Next base: position 298,510 of record PKQS01000007.1, on the reverse strand, counting down.
AGCCGGTCGGCGGAGACGGCAACGTCGTCCTCTCCCCGGTCAGCGTCGCGCTGGCGCTCGGCATGGCGTGGAACGGCGCGGCCGGGGAAACGGAAGCGGCCATGGCCGAGGCGCTGCAGCTTCAGCCGCTGTTGCAGAGGGGCCTGAAGCGGGACGACGTCCACGGGGCCAACGCGACCTTGCTCGACGAGCTGCTCGCCGGCGCAGGCGGCGAAGCCGTGCGGCTGACCATCGCCAACGCCGTCTGGCACCGCCGCGAAGTAGCCTTGAGCCAAGAGTTTCTGCAACAAAGCAAGCGCTTGTATCGGGCCGTGGCGGAAGGCCTCGACTTCGAGGCACCCGAAAGCGTGCGGCGCATCAACGGCTGGGTTAGCGACGCGACCGGAGGACTGGTTCCGGCCGTCGTCGACGCGCTGGACCCCGATCAAGTCATGCTGCTGATCAACGCCGTCTATTTCAAGGGCGCCTGGTCGACGCCGTTCGATCCCCGGCAGACGCGCGAGCGGCCGTTCCACCTCCCGTCGGGCGAGACCAAGCTCGCGCCGATGATGCAGCGCGACGGTCGCATCGACTACTACGAAAACGGCTTCCAAGCCGTGCGGCTGCCGTACGGCGGCGAGCGCTGGGCCATGTACTTCTTCTTGCCGCCGAAAGGCACCGACCTCGGCACCTTGGCCCAAGACCTCACGCTCGACACACTGAACGAGGCATTCGCCGGCTTCGCTCCCGCCGAAGGCTTGGTGATCCTGCCGCGCCTTAACGTGTCCTACAAGGCAAAGCTCAACGACGCCCTGGAAGCGCTGGGCATGGGGATCGCGTTCCGGGGCGGCCAGGCCGATTTCAGCCGCATGGCCGCCGAGTCGGCTCGCGGCCAGCGCAATCTGTACCTCGGCGACGTCGTTCACCAGTCCGTGCTGAAGGTAGACGAGGAAGGCACCGAAGCCGCGGCTGTCACCTCCGTCGAGGTCCGCGTGACCAGCGCGCCGGCTTACCAGTTCCGCTTCCAGGCGGATCGGCCGTTCCTGTTCGTCATCCGCGACGACGCCACAGGTGCGCTGCTGTTCCTGGGCGCCGTCCTTGATCCTGCCGGCGAGTAAGCAAAGGGCTTGGCCGCGACAAAGAGCTTGAGCGCGCCAAAAGGGCGAAGGCGGCGCATCGCGCCGCCTTCGCCCCTGCATCGTCGGGAGGGAATCGCAGTCACGCCGCCTACAGCAGCGGGTGCTCGTGCTTGGCCTTGAGCCGTTGCCAGCGGCGCTCCACTTCCGCCTCGAACTCCGCCAGCAAGTCGGCGTTTTCGGGCTGCAGGAGGTGCCGCGTCTTGCCCATCATCTTCAGCCACTCGGCCACCGGGATGCGCTTGCCCTTCTGCTCCGGGTCGTAGGTGATCCGGGTCTTGCCCCGCTCCACCTCGTACAGCGGGAAGAAGCAGCAGTTCACCGCCGCCTCCACGATGGCCGTGCCCAGCTTCTCCTCGCTCCGCCAGTTCAGCGGGCAGGCGATGAGCAGCTTGCCGTAGACGAGGCCTTCGTTCTTGGCGTACCACTGCGCCTTGGCCGCTTTCCGCAGCAAGTCCTGCGGGAACGCCTCGGTGCCCGTGAACACGTACGGGATGTTGGTCGCGGCCATAATCTGCGGTGTGTCCTTGTGGTGGAACGTCTTGCCCCGCTTGGCCGGACCGACCACCGACGTGGACGTGGCATGGCCCAGCGGCGTCGAATACGACAGCTGGCTGCCGGTGTTCATGTAGCCTTCGTTGTCGTATTCGAGGATGATCATCTTGTGGTTGCGCAGCGCCGTGCCGATGGCCGGGCCCATGCCGATGTCCATGCCGCCGTCGCCGGTGACCATGACGAAGGTGATGTCCTCGCCCACGTCGATTTCGCCCCGGCGCTTGCGCTCGTAGAACATCTCCACCAAGCCCGACAACGTGGCGGCGCCGTTCTGGAACAGGTTGTGCACGTACGTGACCCGGTGCGCCGTATACGGATAGCCCGTCGTAACGACCATCGCGCAGCCGGTCTGGTACAGCACCACCACGTCGCCTTCGAGGCCCGACAGAAAGAGATTGATGGCCGGGAAGATGCCGCAACCGGGGCACGCGCCGTGGCCGGGCGCCAGCCGCTTGGGCTTCTGCATCAGCTTGCGCGGCGGCGGCACCGTCACCTTCAGCTGGCCCGTCTTCTCGTCGACGGTGACGCTGATGAAGCCCGTGGTTTCTTCCCTGGAAATCGGCGGTGTGCCGGGATCGAACGTCTTTTCCGGCGTGCCCGGCGTGACGCCGTAGTAGTCGAACGGCACGTCGGCCTTGCCCTTTTCCGCCGCCTCCAGCGCCAGGCGGAACATGGCTTCCGCGTCGTCGTGGTAGAAGTCGCGGCCGCCCAAGCCGTAGATCCTCGACAAGACGATGGTCTTGTTGTTCGGGTCGTCCTTGAGCGCCGCCTTGACTTCATGCGTCATCGGGCCGCCGTTGGAGCCGTACGAGTCGCCCCGTTCGGCCACCAGCAGCGCCTTCAGGTTCCGGCACGCTTCACGGATTTCCGCCGCCGGGAAGGGCCGCAGCACGTTGGGGCTGATGACGCCCACCTTCAGCCCTTGCTCCCGCAGCCGGTCCGCCACGTCTTTGGCCGTTTCGGCCGCCGAGTTGAGGATGAACAGCGCCACTTCGGCGTCTTCCATCCGGTACAGGTCGACGACCGGATAGCGGCGACCCGACAGCCGCCCATACTCCTCGAACACTTCCTCAATGACCCGGCGCGCGGCCTCCATGGCCTTGTGCAGCTGGTACTTGTTGTTGATCAGGTCCGGGTCGTTCATGTACGGGCCGATGGTGACCGGATTGCGCGGATCCAGCGCCGTGACGCGCGGCGGCACGGGGCCGAGGAACTCCTGGACAACCTTGTCCTCGGCGAAGTATTGAACACGCCGCTTCTGGTGGCTCGTGAAGAAGCCGTCGTATGCCACGATGACCGGCAGCTGCACGTCGGGATGCTCGCCGATGCGCAGCGCCATGACGTTCATGTCGTACACCGCTTGCGGATCCCGCGCCAGCAGCACGATCCAGCCGGTGTGAATCGCGAAGTACAAGTCGGAGTGGTCGCCGCGGATGTCCAGCGGGCCGCTGACCGACCGCGTCACCAAGTTGAGCACCATCGGAAAGCGGGTGCCCGACTGCACCGGCAGTTGCTCCAGCGCGTAGAGCAAGCCGTTGGCGCTGGTCGCGTTGAACACACGGCCGCCGCCGGTGGAAGCGCCGTAGCAGATGCCCGCGGCGCCGTGCTCGCCGTCGGCCGGAATCATCACGATGTCGTGCTTGCCCTGCGCCGCATCGGCGCTCAGCAGCTCCGCGATCTCCGTCGACGGCGTGATGGGATAGTACCCCATCACGTGGTAGTTAATCTGCCGCGCCGCCAGCGCGGCCATTTCGTTGCCGCTGAGAAAGCCCGTCACCTGCTGTGCGGGCGCGCCAGCGACCCGTTCCTCCTCTTTCTTCAACGCAATGGCCACCGCTTATTCCCCCTTCTGCGGCGCCGTCGCCACGGCCGCGGCTTTCGTCCACACGTGCGGCACCCGGTGCGCCTCGGCCCATCCGTCCTCTTCGGGGATGGTGACGAGCGCACCGAACGGGCACGCCTCCACGCACTTGAGGCAGCCTTTGCAGTACTTGTAATCGATGCCCTTCAGCACCATGGCCGGCCGCCCTTTGGAGTCGACCCCTTGCTCCCAGACGAAGCAAAGGTCGGGGCAAACCAGGTCGCATTGGGCGCAGTCCGTGCACTTCTCCCGCAAAAACTGCGGCAAGAAGCCCTGGCGCGACGCCGAGAGGTCCTTATTGATCGTGTTGCCCGGCGTCGGAATGGTGCCGCCGATGACGGCCGTCTCGTAGCCGAGAACCGGCCCCGGGCGCACGAACTCCGTCGCCGCGGCCTGGCCGTTTAGGCCGTGGCCCAGCTCCAAGAACTCCACTTCGTTGTAGCCCCGCCAGAACGCCTTCAGGTTGCCGGGCAGCAGCTTCGGATACCGCACGCCCAGCGAGTTGCGAATGGCTTCCTCCACCGCCTCCGGCGGGATAAACGAGCATGCCCGCGCCAGCGCGCCGAGCATCGCCATGTTGACGCGGCTGCCTTCCGCGACGGCGATGTCCAGCGCCTTCAGCACGCCCACCGTGCCCGTCGAGCGCCCCAGGATGCGGGCCATCTCTTCGGCCGACTTGCGGGTGTTGACGATGACGATGGAATCAGGATACAAGCCGCCCAGGACGCTGCCGCCCGAGCGCAGGAGCGCTTCGTGGAACACGCCCAGCACGTGGGGCCGCTCTACCGGCGACGTGTCCCGGATCTCCCGGTCCCCGTCGGTGAAGCGAATAAATGCCTTCACCGGCGTCCCTTTCTTTTCGGAACCATAAGAAGCAAAATTGGAACCGTTGAGACCTGCATACAGCACGCCCGCTTCGGCGAAAATCTGAGCCGCCACGTTGGCGCCCAGCCCGCCGATGGATTCAAGACGGATCTCGAAGAAGCCACGTTCGTTACGGACCGGCAACACGCTTGCGGCCGCCGAGGTCGTTCCGGGCATGGCCATCCCTCCTTCACCGGTCTCTAAATACCACTCTATCGAATGTTGCGATGAGAACCCACGGACGGATGCCCCCGGACGGGCCGACAAATGTCCCCGCCCCGGCCGCTGGGGGTTTCAGCCCGCCAGCCCCAGCGCGAGCAACGCCGCGCCCAAGACCCACGTGTAGTAGGCGAACGGGGCCAGCCGCCCCCGGCGGACGAAGCGCAAGAACAGCCGAATGGACAGGTAGCTGGTGACGGCGGAGCACACGGCGCCGGCCAGGAGAGCGCCCGCGCCCGCCGCCGAGGAACCGGTGCCCTGCAGCAAGTCCGCAAGTTCAAGGACGGCGGCTCCGGCGATGGCGGGAATCGCCATTAAGAAGGAAAACTTGGCCGCCGCTTCGCGGGTGAGGCCGCTCATCATGCCGACGCTCATGGTGACGCCGGACCGGGACAAACCGGGGAGGACGGCCAGCGCCTGCGCCAGCCCCATCCAGACGGCGTGGGACCAGCCCACTTGCGCCGAGCGGCCCACGGCTCGGGTCCGATCCGCGTACAGCAGCAGCGCGCCGGTGGCAAACAGCAGCACGACGGGCACGAGGGCCGACGAAAACGCCTGCTCAACGGCGTCGCGCAAGAGCAACCCCGCCAAAACCAGCGGCAGCGTGGCGACCACGACTTGCGCCAGCCGAAGCCGCCCCGCGTCGGCTCCGGCGCCGCGCCGGCCCGTAATGACGCTGGCGGCCCCGGCCAGCAAGGACGCCAGTTCGTCCTTAAGCGCCGCCGCGATGGCGAGGAGGCTCCCTGCGTGCACCACCACGTCAAACGTGAGCGTGTTGCCCGTAATGCCCATGAAGTGCTGCGCGATGACCAGGTGCCCCGAGCTGCTGACGGGCAGAAACTCGGTGACGCCCTGAATCACGCCCAAGATGACGGCTTGCCAAATCGTCATGTTCTCGCTCCCTCGCGTGCCGGCTGACGTCTACGATAGCACACCGGCCCCATCGTTTCCATCTCTTGCCTGCCCAGCGGAACACGGCGCGCCGGCCGGCGCCCCGCGGGCGGCCCCGTACCCGGCTCCCCTCCGCCGGAGCGGCGCCCGGCAAGGAATTTCCGCCTTGCCACAGAACATTGATGGACATGTTAACCATTTCGGCGAAGGAGTGAACCCACCTATGACCCAGGCAGCTGCGCCGCAGACCGTGCGCAAACGCAGCGAGATTCCGGAAAAGTATCGCTGGCGGCTGGAAGACATCTACGCCACGGACGAGGCGTGGGAAGCCGACTTCCGCGCAGTGCAAAGCGTCCTGCCCCGCTTCGAGTCGTACAAGGGCCGGCTGGGCGAATCCCCCGCCACGCTGGCGGAATGCCTGAACTTGCGCTTTGAGACCGAAGAGCGGTTCATGCGGCTGCTGGTATACGCTTACACGCGCCGCGACGAAGACAGCACCAACCCCAAGTACCAGGCCATCCACGATCGGGCCCAGCGGCTGGGCATCCAACTTAGCACGGCCGTTTCCTTCATCGAGCCCGAACTGCTGCAGCTGCCCCAGGAGCGGCTCGAACAGTACATGGCGGCCGAAGAGCTGAAGCTGTACCGGCATTACCTGGACGACCTCCTCCGCCACAAGCCGCACACGCTGTCGCCTCAGGAGGAGGCCATCCTGGCCGCCGCCGGGGAGCTGGCCTTGGCGCCGTCCAACGTGTTCGGCATGTTCAACGACGCCGACCTCAAGTTCCCCTTCATCAAGGACGAGCAGGGCCGGGAAGTGGAAGTGACCCACGGCCGCTACTTGCGCCTCATGGAGAGCAGGGACCGGCGGGTGCGGCACGACGCCTTCAAGGCGCTGCACGGCACGTACTACAAGTGGCGCAACACCATCGCGGCCACCTATGCGGCCAGCGTGCGCAAAGACGTCTTCTACGCCAAGATCCGCAAGTTCGAGTCGTCCCTGCACGCCGCGCTGCACGAGGACAACGTCCCCGTCGAGGTGTACACCAACCTCATCGACGCGGTGCACTCGCGGCTTGACCTGCTGCACCGTTACGTGCGCCTGCGCAAGAAGCTGCTGGGCGTGGACGAGCTGCATATGTACGACCTGTACGTGCCGCTCGTGCCGGAAGTGGAATTCAATATCCCTTACGAGGAAGCGGCGGAAAAGATGCTGGCGGGCCTCGCACCGCTGGGCGAGGAGTACGTGCGCGTGGTGCGCCACGGCCTGGAAAACCGCTGGGTCGACGTGTACGAAAACGAAGGCAAGCGCAGCGGCGCCTACTCGACCAGCGCCTACGGCGTGCACCCGTACATCCTGATGAACTACGAGAACAACCTGGACAACCTGTTCACGCTGGCCCACGAGTTCGGCCATGCGATGCACAGCTACTTGGCCGACGGCACGCAGCCGTACGTGTACTCCCAGCCGACCATCTTCGTAGCCGAAGTCGCGTCGACGCTGAACGAAAACCTGCTCTTCCACTACCTGATCAAGACCACCGAGTCGCCGGAGCAGCGCCGGTACCTTATCAACAACTTCCTGGACACCATCCGCGGCACGGTCTTCCGCCAGGTGAAGTTCGCCGAGTTCGAGAAGCTCACGCACGAGCGGGTGGAGAGCGGCGAGGCGCTGACGGCCGACTGGATGTCGGAGCAGTATTACAACCTGGTGAAGCAGTATTACGGACCCGACATCGTGGCGGACGAAGAAATCGCCATCGAGTGGGCCCGCATTCCTCACTTCTACCGGGCGTTCTACGTGTACAAGTACGCCACCGGCTTCGCCGCGGCCACGGCGCTGGCCAACGCGATCCTGAAGGAAGGCGAGCCCGCGGTCCAGCGCTACTTGGAGATGCTCCGCCGGGGCGGTTCCGACTACCCGCTCAACCTGCTGAAGGACGCCGGCGTCGACATGACGACGCCCGAGCCGATTTTGCAGGTCATGAACGTCTTCGAGGAGCTGCTGAATGAACTGGAGGCGCTCAGCTGAGGCTGAGGTGAAGTCCCGCGCTGGGCGGAATTCGCGGAGCCGCCATCGCTTGCCGGGAAGAAACAGAACAGGGGCCGCCACCTTCCGTGTCGGCCCCTTTCGTGTTGCCGTCCGCCTGCCCAGGCGCCGAGAAGCTTGCCTGCCCTACAACAGCTCAGCCAGGCTGACGTATTCGAGCCCATGCGCCTCGGCCACCGGCGCCAAGGTCACGTGCCCCGCGTAGCAGTTGACGCCTTTGGCCAGCGCCGCGTCCTCGCGCACAGCGTCCACGAACCCTCGGCTGGCCAGCTTCAAAATATAGGGCAACGTCGCGTTGGTGAGCGCCATCGTCGCCGTGCGCGGCACCCCGCCCGGGATGTTGGGCACCGCGTAGTGCACGACGCCGTGCTTGACGTACGTCGGGTTGTCGTGGGTCGTAATCCGGTCGATGGTCTCGATGCAGCCGCCCTGGTCGATGGCCACGTCGACGATGACCGCGCCGGGCTTCATGCGCCGCACCATCTCCTCGGTGACCAGCACCGGCGCCCGGGCCCCCGGCACCAGTACGGCCCCGATGACCAGATCCGCGTACCGGACCGACCGCTCGATGTTGAACCGGTTCGACATGACGGTGATGAGGTTGCCGTGCAGCGTCTCCTGCAGGTAACGCAGCCGGCGGGTGTTGATGTCGATGAGGGTCACGTTGGCGCCCATGCCCAGTGCCACGCGCGCCGCGCCGGCGCCGACCGTGCCCGCGCCGATGATGACCACGTCCGCGGGCGGCACGCCCGGCACGCCGCCCAGCAGCACCCCGCGGCCGCCCTGGTTTTTCTCGAGGAAGTGCGCGCCCACGTGCACCGCCATGCGCCCCGCGATTTCGCTCATGGGCGACAGCAGCGGCAGCTCGCCGTCATCCGTCTGGATCGTCTCGTAGGCGATGGCCGTCACTTTCTGCTGCACCAGAGCTCGCGTCAGCTCCGGCAGCGCGGCCAGGTGCAAATACGTAAACAGAATCTGGCCCGGGCGCAGCCAGCCAACCTCGTCGCCGATGGGCTCCTTGACCTTGACGATCATGTCGGCCTGCTGGAAGACGTCGCGCGCTTCATCGACCAGCCGGGCGCCCGCGGCGGCGTACTGCTCGTCCGAAATGCCGCTGCCGACGCCCGCGCCGCGCTGCACGACGACCGTATGCCCCGCCCGCGTCAGCTCCTCGACGCCCGCCGGCGTCATGGCCACGCGGTTTTCCCCCGGCTTGATTTCCTTCGGCACCCCGATGATCATGACGCTCGCTCCCCGCCCGTCGCCGCCGTTATACTTTGCCCACTTCATACACTTGCAGCAAGTTGGTGGAGCCCGGCTCGCCCGTGCGCACGCCGGCCGTGATGACGATGCGGTCGCCGGGCTTGATGTCGGGCCGCCGCCGCACCACGTCGAAAGCCACGTCCAGCATCTCGTCGACTTGCCGCGTCATCGGCACGACGATAGGCTCCACGCCCCACACCACCATCAGCCGCCGCGCCACTTCCGGCACCGGCGTCAGCGCGATGATGGGCGTGGGCGGGCGGAACTTGGACACCATGCGGGCCGTAAAGCCCGACTGGGTAGCCGTCAGGATGGCGGCGGCCTTCAGATCCGCGGCCGCCCGGACCGTGGCGTGGCTGATGGCCTCGGAAATCGTCGGTTCCGGGCTAGTGCTGCGGCGGTTCAACAGCTCCACGTAGTCGATGGCCCGCTCGGTGCGCTGCGCGATGCGGTCCATGACGCGCACCGCCTGCACCGGGTACTTGCCCACAGCCGTCTCGCCCGACAGCATAATGGCGTCGGTGCCGTCGAGGATGGCCGTCGCGACGTCGGTCACCTCGGCGCGCGTCGGGCGCGGGTTGCTGACCATGGACTCCAGCATCTGCGTGGCGGTGATGACCGGCTTGCCGTAGCGGTTGCACAGCTGGATAATCTGCTTTTGCACCAGCGGCACTTCTTCGGGCGGGATGTGCACGCCCAAATCCCCGCGGGCCACCATGATGCCGTCGCTTTCCTGGATGATCTCCTCCAGATGCTCCACGCCTTGCCGGCTCTCAATCTTGGCGATGACGGGCTGATCGCCCCCCGCCTCGCGGATGACCTCCCGCACGGCTCGCACGTGCTCGGCGCGGCGGACGAACGACGCCGCGATCATGTCGACGCCCATCTCGACGCCGAAGCGGATATGCTCCTTGTCCTGCTCCGTCAGCGCAGGCAAGTCCACGTCCACGTCGGGCAGCACCAGCCCCTTGCGGGACGTCAGCAGGCCGCCGATGACGACGCGGCAGTGAATCGTCTCGCCTTGGACCTCCTCCACCTGGATTTCAATGAGCCCGTCATCGAGATAAATCGTGTGGCCGGGCCGCACGAAGCGATACAAATGAGGATAGCTTACCGCCGCCTTGGTGCTGTCGCCCACGAGGGAAGGATCGCCGCAGATCAGGCTGAACCGCTGGCCCGGCTCCAGCACCGAGTCGGGCTCCATCTTGCCGATGCGGATCTTGGGGCCTTGGATGTCCAGCAAAATGGCCAGCGGACGCTGCACGGCCTCGGCCGCCTGGCGCAGCCGGCGTATGCGCTGGCCTTGCTCTTCCATCGTTCCGTGGGAAAAATTGAGCCGGGCCACGTCCATGCCGGCCGCGATGAGCTCTTCCAGCAGGCCGTCGGACGCAGGCCCGATAGTACACACGATCTTGGTGCGACGCACGGTACACCCTCCTTGGGTTGTGAAACGACTACCCTTCGACGACATCCCCGGCCGCCTGCAGCCGCTGCTCGGTCAGCTCGGCCAGCCGGCCCATGCGCCGGTACTTTTCCAGCCGCCGCTCCACCAGCGTCTCGCCGTCGTACTGCAGCAGCTCGCGCAAGTGGCGCCCGATGGCCTCTTTCACCCGCCGGGCAGCTTCCTCCGGATCGCGGTGCGCCCCGCCCAGCGGCTCCGGAATTACCTCGTCGATGACGCCCAGCTCCAGCAGATCGCGGGCGCCCAGCCGCAGCACGGCGGCCGCCTCCGGCGCGCGCGACGTGTCTTTCCACAAGATCTCGGCGCACATTTCCGGGGAAATCACCGAGTACCAGGCGTTCTCCAGCATCAGCACCCGGTCGCCCACACCGATGGCCAGCGCCCCGCCGCTGCCCCCTTCGCCGGTGACGACGCAGACGATGGGAACTTTCAGGAACGACATCTGACGAATGTTCTCCGCGATGGCGACGCCTTGGCCCCGCTGCTCCGCCTCGATGCCCGGATACGCCCCCACTACGTCGATGAGGGTGATGATGGGCCGTCCGAACTTTTCGGCCTGCCGCATGAGCCGCAGCGCCTTGCGGTACCCCTCCGGGTGAGGCAGGCCGAAGTTGCGGCGCAAGTTCTCCTTGGTGTCGCGGCCCTTCTGCGAACCGATGACGGTGACCGGAATGTCGTCCAGGAAGGCGAGGCCGCCCACGATGGCCTCGTCGTCGCGCACGCAGCGGTCGCCGTGCAGCTCGAGAAACCCGGTAAAGATGAAGTGGATATAGTCCAGCGTCGTCGGGCGCCGGGGATGGCGCGCGAGCTGCACCCGCTGCCACGGCGTCAGGTTGGCGAAAATCTCCTTGCGCAAGTTCTCGGCCTTCTCCCGCAAGGTGCCGATCTCCGCCGACAAGTCGATGCCGCTTTCGGCAACGAACGCTTCCAGTTCCTTAATGCGGTTTTCCAGCTCGACGAGGGGCCGTTCCCAGTCGAAAACGCTGTTGACCACCGCGAGCCTCTCCTATCGTTCGTGCAGGCGCAGCACGTGAATGATGGTCGGCCGCAGCTCCTTGCGCGGCACGATGCGGTCGACCATGCCGTTTTTCAGCGCGTACTCCGCCGTCTGGAAGCCTGCGGGCAGCGGCTGGCGAATCGTGCGCTCCACGATGCGCGGCCCCGCGAAGCCGATGAGGGCGCCGGGCTCCGCGAAGATATAGTCGCCCAGCGACGCGAACGAAGCGTAGACGCCACCCATGGTCGGGTGCGTGAGCACCGAGATGTACGGCCGGCCGGTGCGCCCGAACCGCTCCACGGCCTGGCTCGTCTTGGCCATTTGCATGAGCGACAAAATGCCTTCTTGCATGCGGGCGCCGCCCCCGCCGCCGGACACGATGACGACGGGCACGTCCCGCTGCGCGGCCCGCTCGAACAGCCGCGTCACCTTTTCGCCGACCACCGACCCCATGCTGCCGCTGAAAAAGTTGAAGTCGAGCACACCGATGGCGACCGGTTTGCCGTCCATGCGCCCGAGTCCCCCGAGAAACGCCTCGCGCAAGCCCGTTTTCTCCTGGGCTTTGGCCAGCTTCTCCTCGTAACCCGGGAAGCCCAGCGCGTTCACCGTCTCCAGGTGCTCGTCCCACGGCTCGAAGGTGTCGACGTCGTCCAGCAGCTGCCGGAGCCGTTCTTTCGCGCCGATGGTCATGTGATGGCCGCACTGCGGGCACACGTACAGGTGCTTCGCCAGCTCGGCGTCAAAAAAGATGTTCTGGCAATTCGGGCATTTGGTCCACAGTCCGTCGGGCACTTCTTTCATCCGCTCCGGCCGCAGCGTGCCCGTACCGGCCCCCGGACCGGCGCCGGCCGACGGATCCGCCGCTCCTTGGCCGCCCTGGGACGGCCGGACCGTCGCGTAGCGCTGCTTGGACCGGAACAAGTCCTTCAGTCTCGCCACCGCAGGTACCCGCCCCTAGTCCCCCGACTCGATGCGGCCGTGCCTCGTAATGATTTCGGCGCGGCCGCGGATTTTCATGGCCGACGTGTGCGCCGTGAACTGAGCGAGCATCACCTCGCCGCGGTCGAGTTTTTCCGCGTGATGAAACCGCGTCTGCTCGCCCCGCGTCAGCCCGATGATGGTCACTCCGTCCTCCAGCGCCTTGATGACGACGAAATCACCGCAAACCGCGTCGTCCCGCATCGCGACGCCCTCCAGACGGTTGCACGCCGCCGATGATCGTGCAAATTATAGCGCCTCGTCCAAAACGCGGTCAACTAAGCGCCCGAAGCGGCTTGCGGCTTCTTGGACGGCGCCTGGCCTCCCTCGCCTTCGGCGGAAGACAAGTCCCCGTTGTCGTTCCAAGTCCGCTGCTGCACCCGCGCCTGCCGCTGGTGCGCGATGCGCGCCGCCGCGGCCGCCGCCACCGCCGCCACCATATCGTCTAAGAACGTGTGCACGCGGCCCTGATCGCGGTTGTTGAGCCGCGCGATGACGCCCACCTTCCGCTTGTCGAGATACCCGAAGCTGGTCAAGCCAACGGAGCCGTAGACGTTCGTGACGGCCAGGGCCAAAATCTCATCCACGCCGTACAGCGGCTCGTCGCGCTTAATAATAGAAGACAGCGGCTCCGGCAGCATATCCCGCTCAGCCAGCATGTCCAGCGCGATGCCCGTCAAAATGGCATGCTGCACCTCGCGCTTATCCAACACCCGGTGCACCGACTCGGAGCACTCTTCCAGCGTCAAATCATCCATATGCGGCTGTTGCAGGTGAAACACGATGACGGCGATGTCCTCCACCGACACGCCGCGTTCCTTGAAAAGCCGCAGAACTTCCTCTTTCATGCGGATCACTCCTCGGTTGTCGGCTCGGCGCCGGCCGTGCCGCGGGGTGTGCCCGCGCCCTCCGGCCCGCCGAAACCTGCGCCCGTGATGCGGCCTCGCGCCGCCTCTCGCTTAAGCTTATCCAGCAGCGCCGCCGTCGGTGCCACTTTCAGCCCGGTCTCGACGACCACGGTGCGGTCGCCGGCGTCGATGCGCAGCAGCACCGGCGCCGGCCCCGGATGGGCTTCCAGCAGCCGCCGCAGGGCCGGGAAATGCCGCGCCGCGCCCGCCGGAACTGAAAGCACCAGCGGCTCGCCCTCGTTTATTGTAGCAGAAAAGTCGGAACCGGCACACTCTTGCTTTTCGGCCGGCCGCGCCGCCGCGCCCTCGCCGCCGAACAGCGACGTCTGCGCCACGGCCCCGCCGCCGGCGTCGAGCCGCTCCAACTGCCGCAGCAGCTCGCTGCGGCTGACGCCGAAGCCGTCGCACGCGCCCGCCTCAATTAAGCTTTCGAACAGCCGCCGGTGCGCGAAGCGCGACGGCAGCCGGCGCGCAAGATCAGCCAGCGACGTGAACGGCCCGTCCCGCCGCGCTGCGACGATGGCCTGCGCGGCCGCTTCGCTTATGTGGCGCAAGCCGCTCAAGCCGAACGCCACGGCGCCGCCGGCGGCCGCGAAATCGGCCGGGCTCGTGTTGACGTCCGGCGGCAGCACCTGGACGCCCATTTTTCTTGCCGCCGCGACGTAGCGGGCGATGCGCTGGGGATGGCCTCGCCACGACGAGAGCAGGGCGGCGAAAAATTCGGCCGGAAAGTGCGTGCGCCAGTACGCGGTCTCGTAGGACAACAGCGCGTAGGCTACCGAGTGGCTCTTGTTGAAGCCGTAACCGGCAAAGGCGGCCAGCTCGCCGAAGATGCGGCGAGCCACAGGCTCGGGCACGCCCCCGGCCACCGCACCGGCGACGAAGCGGTCTTCCTGCGCCGCCATGATGGCCGGGTCTTTGGCCGACATGGCGCGGCGGAACAAGTCCGCCTCCGCGGGAGAGTAGCCGGCCACCTCCACCGCGATGCGCATGACCTGTTCTTGGTAAACGATAATACCATACGTTTCTTCGAGAATGGGAGCCAATTTCGGGTGATGGTAGCGCACCGGCGCCTGCCCGTTGCGCCGGCGAATGAACTCGTCCACCCGCTCGGCCGGCCCCGGGCGGCCCAAGGCCAACAGCGCGGCCAAGTCGGCGAACCGCCGCGGCCCCAGCCGCTCCGACAGCCGCTGGAACATGGGAGTTTCGAGCTGAAAGACGCCTTCGGTCCCGTAACGGCGCAGCGCCTCGTAGACCCGCTGGTCGTCCAGCGGCAGCCGCTCAGGCACCGGCACGCCTCGGGCCCGGACGGCCCGGCGCACGTTGTCGAGGACCGTCAGCGTCCGCAGCCCCAACAAGTCCATTTTCACGTAGCCGAGCGCCTGAATGTCTTCCATAGGGTACTGCGTCACCGCCGCGCCGCCCGCGGCCTGCACCAGCGGCAGCTCCCCCGCCAGCGGCTTGTCGCCGATGACGATGCCGGCCGCGTGGATCGACATGTGCCGCGGCGTCCCCTCGACGGCCTCCGCCAGCGCCAGCAGCCGCGCCCCAGGCCCGCCCGCGGCCGCCTGCGCCAGCGCGGGCACCCGCCGCTTTGCCTCCGCCAGCGTCACGCCGGGCTCGTCCGGCACCAGCCGCGCCAGCGCGTCTACCTCGCCGGCCGGCAAGTCCAGCACCCGGCCGACGTGCCGCAGCGCTGCGCGAGCCGCGAGCGTACCGAAGGTGGCGATCTGCGCCACCCGGTCCGCCCCGAAGCGGCGGCGCACTTCGGCCAACAGCTCCTCCCGCCGCACGTCGCACACGTCCACGTCGATGTCCGGCATCTGCAGGCGCTGCGGGTTAAGGAACCGTTCGAAGAGCAATCCGTGCTCCAAGGGATCGACGTCCGTGATGAAGAGGCAGTACGCGGTCAGGCTGCCGGCCGCCGACCCCCGGCCGGGGCCGACGGGAATGCCGCGCCGCCGCGCCAACTCCACAATTTCAGCCACAAGGAGGAAGTAGTCGGACAAACCGGCGCCGGCGATGACGCCGAGCTCGTGCTCCAGCCGCGCCGCGACCGGTTCCGGCAAGGGATCGCCGAAGCGCCGCCGGGCGCCTTCGCAGGCCCGCTGCCGCAGCGCCGCGGCCGCGGCGGCCTCGTCCGGGAAAAACCGGGGGAGCCGCCGCCCGCCCAATCCCAGATCGACCTGGCAGCGCTCGGCGATGCGCAGCGTGTTTTCGAGCGCTTCGGGCCGGTGGGCGAACAGGCGCTGCATCTCCTCGGGGGATTTCAGATAAAACTCGCGCGTGGGAAACCGAGGCCGCTGCGGGTCGGCCAGCCGCGCACCGGCGCCCAGCGCCAAGAGCACGTCGTGGGCCTCGGCATCCTCGGACGACAGGTAGTGCACGTTGTTGGTGGCAACGACCGGTAGCTGCAGCTCGTCGGCCAGCGCCGCCAGGCGGCGGGTCAGTTCCTCGTCGTCGGGCCGCCCGTGCTGCTGCAGCTCCACAAAAAACCGGTCCGGGCCGAACCGGTCCCGGAAGCGGGCCGCCACCCGCCTGGCCTCCTCCGGGCGGCCGGCCAAAAGCGGCGCAGCCAAAAGCCCGCGCCGGCACCCGCTCAGGACGATGAGCCCGTCGCCCGCCTCCCACAACAGCTCCAGCGGCACGCTGCGCGACCCTGTCCCCCGCGCGCCGCTGCCCGGCGTCTCGCTGGGACCGCCGCTCATGGCTGCCGTCGAAAGCCGGCACAAGTTGCGGTAGCCCGTCTCGTCCGCGGCCAGCAGCGTCACGTGCCGCCCTTCGGGCCCTACCGCCAGCTCCAGACCGACGATGGGGTGCACGCCGGCCTCTTTGGCGGCCCGGTAAAAGCGCACCGCGCCGAACAGCGCGTCGTGGTCCGTCAGCGCCAGCGCGGGCATGCCCAGCGCCGCCGCCCGGGCCGCCAGCGCCTCGGGCGCCGCCGCGCCGTCCAGCAGACTAAAGTGCGAATGCACGTGCAGATGCACGAACGGAACCGACATGGGCCTCCCCCCGCGGGGCGCTCTAAGCGCCGGCACCTTCCCGGAACCGGCGGCCGCCAGGCCGCGACAGCTTGCGTTGCCTTACTTTCGTCCCCGCCGTCATGATCGCCTGCAGCGCCCCATATGCTGGCGGTGAGACCCGCGGGGGTGGCGCCGTGTACCCGGAGATCGCGCGGGGGCTGCTGGTGCCCTTCTTTACAGCCTTGGGCGTGGTCCTCGGCGGCTCGCTCATCGGCGGCCTGGCTGCGCTCTTTTACCCAGAGTCGCCCTTTTACCGTATGCAGGCGCTGGCCGGCGACATCAAGCTGTGGGCCATCGTGGTCGTCATCGGCGGCACGCTGCCCACGCTGCGCGCCTTGGATTCGGGCCTGTTCGGCGGCGAAGTGGTGCACCTCGTACGGCAGCTCGGCGTCATCTTCGCCGGCTTTCTCGGCGCGCACGCGGGCTACTGGCTCGTCATGACCATCACCGGAGGCAGCGGCGATTGATTCGCTTCGTCAGCTGGACGCGCCGGCAGTTGGCCGCGAGCCTGGCACTGTTTTGCCTGGGCGTGCTGCTGGGCGCTTTGGGCGCGACGCTGCGCCACGGCTCGCGCCTTGAGGCGTTGTCCGTGGACAACGAGCGGCTCCGGGACCGGCTGGCGGATCTGGAGGAGCGGTACGAGCGGCTGCAGCAGCAGCCCGCCAGCCGCCTGCTGGCCAAAGACGTGGTGGTGGAACTGGTCGACTTCGAGGGCGACGAGCGGACCGCGCTGCAGCTGCGCCGCTTCGTGCGGGACTTGGTACTTGATCACGTCATCGGCGTGCCCGTGAACGAAATCGACCACCTGCTCATGCAAAAGCTGGTGCACGACCGCCACGTGACGGTGGAAAACCGGGAATGGCGCGTCCAGGTCGTCATGAGCTCCATCACGTGGGAGACGTTTTTCCTCTACGTCAAGGCGTCGCCCGCCTCCGGTCCGTGACGCCTCGCTGCGCCCGCCTCTTCCCACCCGCGGCCGCCCCTGGCGGCTCAACCGCCGCAATGGTATATTGAGGATGATGTGAAACCATCACACAATTTTAGAACCTTTTTCGGAAAGGAGTCGTGGCATGGCGGACAAGATTCCGATCACCGTTGCGCGCGGCGACGGCATCGGCCCCGAGATCATGGACGCGGTGCTCCACATCCTCATGTCCGCGGGCGCGGCCATCGAGCCGGAGTTCATCGAGATCGGGGAAAAAGTGTACCTGGCAGGGCACACTTCCGGCATCACCGACGAAGCCTGGGAGTCGCTGCGGCGCACGAAAGTGTTCTTGAAGGCGCCCATCACGACGCCCCAAGGCGGCGGCTACAAGAGCCTGAACGTGACGACCCGCAAGATGCTGGGCCTGTACGCCAACGTGCGCCCGGCGGTGTCGTACCACCCGTTCGTGCCCACCAAGTATCCGGGCATGGACGTGGTCATCATCCGCGAAAACGAAGAGGACCTCTACGCGGGCATCGAGCACCAGCAGACGCCGGACGTGGTGCAGAGCCTCAAGATCATCAGCCGGCCCGGCTCCGAACGCATCATCCGTTTCGCGTTTGAGTACGCGCGGCAGTACGGGCGCAAGAAAGTCACCTGCTTTACGAAAGACAACATCATGAAGATGTCCGACGGCCTCTTCCACGAAATTTTCCGGGAAGTGGCCAAGGAATACCCCGACATCGAAGCCGAGCACTGGATCGTCGACATCGGCATGGCCAAGATGGCCGACACGCCCGAGCAGTTTGACGTCATCGTCCTGCCCAATCTCTACGGCGACATCGCCTCCGACATCGTCGCGCAAATCGCCGGCAGCGTAGGGCTGGCCGGCTCGGCCAACATCGGCGACGAGTGCGCCATGTTCGAGGCCATTCACGGCAGCGCGCCCCGGCGCGCGGGGCAAAATGTGGCCAACCCCTCGGGCCTGCTGCACGGCGCCATCATGATGCTGGTGCACATCGGCTTGAACGAGACGGCCACGCTCATTCACAACGCGTGGCTGAAAACCATCGAGGACGGCGTGCACACGTACGACATCGCCCGCGGCGGACCGTCGGTGGGCACGAAGGAATTCGCACAGGCGGTGGTGGAGCGGCTGGGCGAAAAGCCCCGGCAGCTCAAGGCGGTCGACTACGGGCCGTCCCGCACCGACGGCAAGCCCCTGGCGCGCCAGCCCATGCCGCTGACGCTGAGCCGCAGCTACCGGCCGAAGCGCGAGCTGAACGGCGTCGACGTGTACCTGTACAACACGGAGCTCTCGCCGTCCGAGCTGGGGCGGCGCCTCGAGGAGTTGGCGGGGCCGGAATTTTCGCTGACCGTGATCTCCAACCGCGGCGTGAAAGTGTATCCCGACGGCTTCCCGGAAACGTTCTTGTCCGACCACTGGCGCTGCCGGTTCGAAGCGGTGCAGCCGGGCAAGGCCACGCGCGCCGACATCGTGGCCCTGCTCGGTCGGCTGGATGAGGCCGGCTTCGAGTGGATCAAGCTGGACAACTTGTATCTCTTCGACGGCCAGCGCGCGTACTCGCTGGACCAGGGCCAGTAACCGGCGGACGGGCCCGGGCGGCGCTAGGCCGGTGGACAAGCTCACGCGGCGCCGCGCCGGCGGAAAGGCTCGGGCGGCGCCGCTCCAGCGGACGGCCTCGGGCGGTGCTACGCCGCTACACGCCCGCCCGCGCCGGGCCAGGCGGCGGGTCCGGCGCGGGCGGGGCGCCTCAACCGCCGCAAGGGGCGAAGCGCCCGACTATTCTGTACACGCGGTTGCCGCTTTACAAAACTCCGCGGGCGTGCTAGAATGAGACTTGCTTTAAGGCCTTAATGACGTGCCCCCATCGTCTAGCGGCCTAGGATGCATGGTTCTCAGCCATGAGACAGGGGTTCAAATCCCCTTGGGGGTACCACGCAAGACGAGGGACCCTGCGCCGCGGGGTCCCTCTTTGTTTTAGCAGGCTGCGGCCTGCCGCCCGGAGCGGGCGACAGGCGCCGCGGGTGTTCGCGCGCGGGTTGGAGGCCGCAAGAACAGCTGGAGGGATGTGCAGTGGAACTTTGGTTTAAGGAAGTCGAAAATAAAGACTTGCACATCGGCTTTCGCGTCAGCCGCGTCCTGCACCGCGAGCGATCCAAGTACCAGGACATCGCCATCCTGGACACTCCCGTCTTCGGCCGCATGCTCGTCCTGGACGGCGTCGTGCAGACGACCGTCGCGGACGAGTTCTTCTACCACGAGATGATTGCCCACGTCCCGCTTTTCGCCCATCCGAACCCGCGCCGCGTCCTGGTCATCGGCGGCGGCGACGGTGGGACCGTGCGCGAAGTGCTCAAGCACGACACGGTCGAACACGTCGATCTGGTGGAAATCGACGAGCGCGTCATCGAGTTGTGCCGGCAATATTTGCCTGAACTCAGCCACGCCCTGGACGATCCGCGCGTGACGATTCACGTCGCGGACGGTATCGAGTACGTCAAGACCGTGCGCGACCAGTACGACGTGGTCATCGTCGACTCGTCGGATCCGCTCGGGCCCGCGGTCGGCTTGTTCCGAGAGGAGTTTTACCGGGACGTAGCCGCGGCGCTGAGAGACGGCGGCCTCATGGTGGCGCAGACCGAGTCGCCGTGGCTGACGCCGCAGGTCGTGCGCGACGTGGTCCACGCGGTAAGCCGGGGCTTCAACGCTCCCGCGTACCTTTTCCTGACGACGGTGCCCATCTATTCGCTGGGCGCCTGGAGCTTTACGGTGGGAACGAAAGGCACCGACCCGCGCCGGCCGCGGCTGGGGCCGGACGAGCTGCCGCCGTTCGAGACCAAGTATTACACGCCGGAAGTGCACGCTGCGGCGTTCGCACTGCCGCGTTTCGTGCGCCGGCTGTTGGACCAGGCGCGGTGACTCCCTATTGACGTCTCGGGCCGCCTGTGCTAGGATCTAGGCTGCGGCCCGCTGGGAGATGGGGTAACGGCAGCCCGCCAGGTTCTGGCCCTGGTAGTCTAGGTTCGAATCCTAGTCTCCCAGCCAAGCGATGCAGGTCCTCAGGGAGGACCTGCATTTTTTGTTTCCGCCGCCTCGGTCTTGGCCGGGCAAACGAAGAGGCGGCCTCGCTGGCCGCCTCCCGCTACTCACGCTGCCGTCTCGCTAGCCGTGTGCGGTCTCGCCCTGGGCCGCGCCGGCCTGCGCCGCTGCGCGCGCCTGCTCGGCCAGCGTCACCGCGGCCCGAAGCCGCTCCACCGTCTTCTCCCGGCCGAGCACGAAGATGACGTCGTGGATGGGCGGGCTGACCGACGTGCCCGTCAGCGCCACCCGGGCCGGCTGGATGACGTCGCCCAGCTTGCGCCCGTCGGCCTCGGCGATCTCGCGGAACACCGCGTCGATGCCGTCGCGGTCCCACGGCTCCAGGGCCGAAAAGCGCTGGATGAGCCGCTCGTACAGCTCGGGCACGTAGTCGCGGCTCAGGTACGTCTGCACCGCCTTCTCGTCGAACTTGAGGTCGTCGCTGAACAGGTAATACGTCTGCGGCACGATCTCCGCCAGCGTCTTCAGCCGCGTCTGCAACGGCTCCATGATCTGCTCGAGCTTCCAGCGCTGCTCCTCGGTGAGCTCCGCCGGCAAAATGCCCGCCTTGTGCAGCCACTCGTGAGCGTACTCGGCCAGCTTCTTGACGGGCGTCTGGCGGATGTAGACGCCGTTCATCCACTCCAGCTTCTTGAAGTCGAAGATCGCCGCGTGCTTGGACACCTTCTCCAGGGTGAAGTACTTGATCAATTCTTCGCGGCTGAAGATTTCGGTCTTGTCGTCGTACGCCCAGCCAACCAGCGCCAGGTGGTTGATCATAGCGTCCGGCAAAATGCCCTGCTCCCGATACGCGCCGACCGCCACAGCGCCGTGGCGCTTGCTCAGCCGCTGCCGGTCCTGGCCCAGGATGAGCGGCACGTGGGCGAACTCGGGCACCTCCCAGCCCAGCGCCTGGTAGAGCTGAATCTGCCGCGCCGTGTTGGTCAGATGGTCCTCGCCGCGGATGACGTGGGTGATGCGCATCAAATGGTCGTCGATGACGACGGCGAAGTTGTAAGTGGGCCAGCCGTCGGACTTGCGGATCACGAGGTCGTCCAGCAGCCGGTTCTCGATGACCACTTCGCCGCGGATGTGATCGTAGAAGCGGATCTCGCCCTCATCGGGCGACAAGAAGCGCACCACCGCCGGGCGCTCCGCGGCCAGCTTGGCCCGCTCCGCCTCCGACAGGTGCAGGCACTTGCGGTCGTACATGGGCGCTTTGCCCTCGGCCAGCATCTTCTCGCGGCGCTCCGCGAGCTCCTCGGGCGTGCAGTAGCAGTAATACGCCTTGCCCTCGGCCAGGAGCTGCTCGACGTACTTGTTGTAGATGTCCAGCCGCTGGCTCTGGAAGTAGGGCCCGTACGGCCCGCCTACCTCGGGCCCTTCGTCCCAGTCGATGCCGAGCCACCGCAGGTCCTCCAAGATGGCCCGGGTCGACTCCTCCGAGGAGCGCTCGACGTCGGTGTCCTCGATGCGCAAGATGAACTGTCCGCCGTGATGGCGGGCAAACAGCCAGTTGAACAATGCCGTCCGCGCCCCGCCGACGTGGAGAAAGCCGGTCGGGCTCGGCGCATACCGGGTTCTGACGGTCACGCGCGTTTCGCCTCCTCCTGTTTCGCCAGCGCCGCCACCGCGGCCAGCCCTTCCTCAAACGGCGGCCGGACGACGCCGTATTCGGTAATAATCGCGGTCACGTAGCGGGCCGGCGTCACGTCGAACGCGGGATTCAGAACATCGACGCCCTCCGGCGCGATGCGCTGGCCCAGCACGTGGGTCACTTCCTGCGGGCTGCGCTGCTCGATGATAACGTCGTTGCCCGACTTCAGACGCAAGTCCAGCGTCGAGACGGGCGCCGCGCAATAAAACGGAATGCCGTGCTCCTTGGCCAGCACCGCCAGCGCATAGGTGCCGATTTTGTTGACGACGTCGCCGTTGGCGGCGATGCGGTCCGCCCCGACGATGACGCTCTTCACGAGCCCCTTGGCCATGACGTAGCCGGCCATGTTGTCAGTGATGAGCGTCACCGGAATGCCTTCCTGCATTAACTCCCACGTCGTCAGGCGGGCTCCCTGCAAGTACGGCCGCGTTTCCGTGGCGTACACGTGCAGCCGCGTGCCGGCCGCGTAGGCCGCGCGGATAACGCCCAGCGCGGTGCCGTACTCGACGGTGGCCAGCGCGCCGGTGTTGCAGTGGTGCAGCACCCCGCCCGGCTCCAGCAGCGGCGCGCCGTGCCGCCCGATGGCCCGGTTGACACGGCGGTCTTCGTCGGCGATAGCGTCCGCTTCCCGCAGCAGCCGTTCCGCCAGCGCCGCCGGCGACGCCAGTCCTTCCGCCCGCGCGGCGTGCAGCGCCTTCATCATCCGGTCCACGGCCCAGGACAAGTTGACCGCCGTAGGACGGGCCTGCTTCAGGTGTTCCGCCACGCGCTCGAGCTCCGACACAAACCGCTCCGGATCACCGCTCCACCGCCCAGCCAGCTCGCGCGCCCCCAGCACGAGGCCGTACGCGGCGGCCGCGCCGATGGCCGGCGCCCCCCGGACGACCATGTCGCGGATGGCGGCGGCCGTCTCTTCGGCCGTGCGGCAAACCACCGTTTCGAATCGGAAAGGCAGTTTCCGCTGGTCAATCAGGTGCAAAGCGCCGTCCCGCCACGCCAGCGACTTGACGGCGCCCGCCTGCATCGCCTCGCTCATCCACGTGACCTCCTTGTCCTCCTGATAGTGTAACCGAAGCGCCCTTCCTGCGGAAGTCGTCACGAAGCCGGCGCGGCCCGCTCGCCGCAGGGCCGCGCGGCTTCGCTTAATTCGACAAAAAAACACCGGCTCCGTGGATACAAGTATAGAAGGAAACCGTTAAGTTTACATAGAATTGATGTCGCCAGTTTCGCTGCGCGCTGGGCCTGCCACAGGGCGCGGCGAGCGCGCCGGAGCGCTGCGCGCGCAACTTCACTCGGGGGAACGGGGTTGCCGTATGTCCAAAGAGGCTAGGCGGCTGTCTGTCGCCGCGACGCTGACCGTCATCTTGTTTATCGCCTTTTTCGACACCTTCACTCAAATCCCGCTGATCTCGCCCTACGCCGCGTCCCTGGGCGCCGGCGCGGTCATGACGGGCTGGATCGTGGGCATCTACAGTTTGACCAACTCGTTCGGAAACATCGCGGCGGGCTTCGTGCTCGACAAGTGGGGTCGGCGACTGCCCCTGGCCATCGGCTTGGCGTGGGCCGGCTTCGCCGTCTTCCTCTACGGCCTAGCCCGCACGCCCGAACAGCTGCTGGCCGCCCGGGCGTTCCACGGCCTCGGCGGATCCATTCTGACCCCCGCCATCTTCGCCATCGCCGCCGACACCAGCGCCTCGGGGCAGACGAACCGCATGATGGCCCGCATCGGCGCCATGATCGGCGTCGCCGCCATTATCGGCCCCATGGCGAGCGGCATCCTGCGCCAGGTCTGGGGCCCGCAAGGCGTTTTCGTCACGGTGTTCATCGTCATGGCGGCCGGGTCGCTGCTGGCGCTGACGCTGCCTGAGACGCTCAAGAAACAGGACAAGACGTCACGGCGGGAAGGCTCGCCCGCGAGCGTGCCGCTGACGGCGCCCGCCTTCCGGCTGGTTAACCTGGGCTCGTTCGGCGTGTCGGCGGGCCTCGGCACGCTGACCTACATGATCCCGCTGCAGCTGGAACGGCAAGGGTTCAGCGCGGCGCAATCCAGCAGCGTGTTTACGCTCTTCGCGATTTTGGCCGTCATCCTGATGGCCGTGGTCGGCCGCAAAGGGTACCGTCCGGCCACGTTCGCGCTGGGCTTTCTGTTCTTTGCGGCGGCGTTCGCGATCTTGTCCGCCAGCCCGGCGTTCGCCGTGGCCGCCCTGGGCATGGCCTGCTTCGGCGTCGGCTTCGGGATGCTGTATCCGGCGCTGAATGCGCACATCGCCAAGCTGTATCCGCCGGAGGAACGAGGCAAGGCGTACGGCATCTTCAACTTTTTCTGGACGATGGGCATCTTCGTGGCGCCGCCCGTCATCGGCTGGGCTACGCAGTTCGCTTCGTGGCCGGCTATTTACGCGGCCGTCTCGTTGGCGGCCCTGAGCGTGGCCGGCTGGCTGTACGCCCGCCGCGAGGTGCTGGGAGCGGCGTCGGCCCGCGAAGCGGCGCCGTCCGCGGCCGTCTGAGCTCGCTGGGCGCGAAGCGGACCATCGGAGCGCCGGTCCGCGGAGTGCCACCGGTACCCCGCGGCCGGCGCTTTTTCGCGCGCCTTCAGGAGACGATCGAATAGTACGCCGCGATTTCGTCGTCCGGAGCCTCCCGCAAGTACTCCTCCAGCCGGAGCAGCACATCGCCCGTGACCCGCTCCAGCCCGGCGTCCAGCGCTCTCCGGCACACCGCCAGGCTGGCGTACGACTCCGGGTGCTCTTGAATGAAGCGCAGGATCTGGTCAATGCCCTCGCCGCGTCCAATCATCAGGGATCCTCCTCGCGCGGCGTAGTATCTCCGCCCGCGCTCGCCCTATGCGCCCCGGCGCGGGAGGCGGCCGCGGCCCGTCAGCCGGCCTTCTGCTCAGCCAGCACGTTGCGCAGCACCAGCGGCAAAATGCCGCCGTGGACGTAGTAGTCTACCTCCACGGGGCTGTCGATGCGGACGATGACGTCGAACGTCACGGACGTGCCGTCGGGACGCTCGGCCCGCACGGTGGCTTTCCCCCGCGGCTGGATGCCGCCCGCCAGGCCTTCGATGTGGTAAACCTCCTCGCCCGTCAGGCCCAAGCTCTTGCGATTCTGACCCGGCAGGAACTGCAGCGGCAAAATGCCCATGCCCACCAGGTTGCTGCGGTGGATGCGCTCGTAGCTTTCCGCGATGACGGCTTTCACGCCCAGAAGATACGGCCCTTTGGCCGCCCAGTCGCGGGAACTGCCCGAGCCGTACTCCTTGCCGGCGATGATGATGACGGGCGTGCCGTCCTCCTTGTATTTCATCGCCGCCTCGTACACCGACATGAGCTCGCCGGTGGGCAAGTACTTCGTCCAGTTGCCTTCCTTGCCCGGCACCAGCTCGTTGCGGAGCCGCACGTTGGCGAACGTGCCCCGCATCATCACCTCGTGGTTGCCGCGGCGCGCCCCGTACGAGTTGAAATCTTTGACCTGCACGCCCCGCTCCAGCAAATACCGGCCCGCCGGGCTCTGCGGCGAGATGGAACCCGCCGGCGAGATGTGGTCGGTCGTGATGGAGTCGCCCAGCATGACCAGCACCCGCGCGCCGCGGATGTCGGCGGGCTGGCCGGCCTCGTCGGGCATGTCGGCGAAGAACGACGGCTCGCGGATGTACGTGGAGTCCGGGTCCCACGCGAACAAGTCGCCTTCGGGAACGGGCAGCGAGCGCCACTGCTCGTCGCCTTCAAACACCGAGGCGTACCGCTCGCGGAACATCTCCGGCTTCACCGACTCCGCCACAACCCGCCGGATTTCGTCCTGGCTGGGCCAGATGTCCCGCAAGTACACCGGGTTGCCGACGGCGTCGTAGCCCAGCGGCTCGCTGCGCAAGTCGATGTCGACCGTGCCCGCGATCGCGTACGCCACCACCAGCAGCGGCGACGCCAGGTAGTTGGCCTTGACCAGCGGGTTGATGCGCCCTTCGAAGTTGCGGTTGCCGCTCAGCACCGCCGCGACGACCAAGTCCTTCTCGACGATCTCCTTCGCGACCTCGTCCGGCAAGGCGCCGCTGTTGCCGATGCACGTCGTGCAGCCGTAGCCCACCACGTGGAAGCCCAGCCGCTCCAGGTACGGCAGCAGGCCCGCGGCCTGCAGGTAGTCCGTCACGACGCGCGAGCCCGGCGCCAGGCTGGTCTTCACGTACGGGGGCACCGTCAGTCCCCGCTCCACGGCCTTCTTCGCCAGCAGCCCCGCGCCGACCATGACCGACGGGTTGGACGTGTTGGTGCAGCTGGTGATGGCGGCGATGACGACCGAGCCGTGGGTGACCTCCGTGCGGGTGCGCGTGGCGACGGCCACGGGCCCTTCGCTCGCGGACGCGACCTGAGGCCGCGCGTCCGGCCCCGCGTAGTCCGCCAGCGCCTTGTAGAACGACGACCGCACCTCCGAAAGCGCCAGCCGATCCTGCGGCCGCCGGGGCCCGGCCACGCTGGGCTCCACGGTGCTCATGTCCAGCTCCAGCACCTCGGTGTACTCGGGCTCGGGCCAGTCGGCCGTGCGGAAGATGCCCTGCTCCTTGCAGTACCGCTCCACCAGGTCAACCAGCTCGGGATCGCGGCCCGTCATGCGCAGGTACGACAGCACCTCGTCGTCGACCGGGAAGAAACCCACCGTAGCCCCGTATTCCGGCGCCATGTTGCTGATGGTGGCTCGGTCCGCCAGCGACAGCCGATCCAGCCCGTCGCCGAAATACTCGACGAACTTGCCGACCACCCCGTGCTGGCGCAGCATCTGCGTAAGCGTCAGCACCAGGTCGGTGGCCGTCGCGCCCTCCGGCAGTTCGCCCGTGAGCCGCACGCCCACGACCTCGGGGATCAGCATGTAATACGGCTGGCCCAGCATCACCGCCTCGGCTTCGATGCCGCCCACGCCCCACCCCAGCACTCCCATGCCGTTCACCATGGGCGTGTGCGAATCGGTGCCCACCACCGAGTCGGGAAACGCCACCAACTCCCCGTGGACCGGACGCAGCTGGACCACCTTGGCCAGATACTCCAGGTTCACCTGGTGCACGATGCCGGTACCCGGCGGCACGACGCGGAAGTTGTCGAACGCTTTCTGCGCCCAGCGCAGCAGCGCGTACCGCTCGCGGTTGCGCTCAAACTCTTTTTCGACGTTGATGTAGTAGGCCAGGTTCGTGCCGTACGCGTCCACGATGACCGAGTGGTCGATCACCAAGTCCGACGGCACGACGGGGTTGATGCGCCGGGGATCTCCGCCGCGCCGCGCGACCTCGGCGCGCATGGCGGCCAGGTCCACCACCGCCGGGACGCCTGTAAAGTCCTGCAGCACGACCCGCGCCGGCAAGAAGGCGATTTCCTGATCCGGCGCCTTTTGCGGTGTCCACGACGCCAAGGACACAATCTGCTCTTCCGTCACGACCCGTCCGTCGCAGTTGCGCAGCAGTCCTTCGAGCAGAATGCGCAGGGAGACCGGCAGGCGCGACACGTCGGCGATGCCCGCCTTGGCCAGGCTGTCAAGCCGGTAGATGACGGCCCGGCCGCGCCCGGTCTCGAACACGGAACGACTGCCGAACACGTTGCTGAGCGTCGCCATGCAAATCCCCTTTCGTGCCGGTCGTGACAAGTTGCCATCGCTTGACAATTTTGCCACGCACGTTCATTTTACCATATTGACCGCAAAACCGACGCCGCCTCGCCGCCCCTTTGACGCTGCCCGCGCGTTTGCGGTATGATGAACGGGGCGAAGTCGCGGAGGTGACCCCATGAGCATCCGACCACCGCAGTCCCCGCAGGGCCGCATTCCCCACGCCTGGCTGTTCAACCGCCGCCTGCGAACGCTGCGCAGCGACGAACATCATCTCGCCGAGCTGCTGAAGCAAAATCTGGAGCTGAAGGCGCTGGTGTGCGCGCTGGCGGAGAAGTTCCTGGAAGGCAAGTCGCGGGCGGAAGTGCAGCGCATCCTGCACGAAGTGTTCCTCGAGCAGCGGCGCATCTACAACGAAGCGCTGTCGCGCCAAGCGATCCACGAAGCGCGCACGGTCGACGAGCTGCTCTTGATGCTGGACGAAATCCGCGAGCACGATGAACGCAAGACGCTGGGCGGAGGCGAAATCCCTTCCCCCTAGCACCCCCAGCCGCCCCGGCGCAAAGTGAAGGCGGCGCCGTGCGCCGCCTTTCGTCACGCGTTTTCCTGTTGCAGTTTGGCCAGAATCGCCTTGATCAAGGCGCTGAACTTCGGTCCCACTTCCGCCGACACCCGCACGACGTCCTCGTGGCTGAGGGGCTCGGGCAAAATGCCGGCCGCCATGTTGGTCACGCACGAGATGCCCAGCACCCGCAGCCCCAGGTGCCGCGCCGCGATGACTTCCGGCACCGTGGACATGCCCACCGCGTCGGCTCCCAGCACCCGGAACGCCCGGATTTCCGCGGGCGTCTCGTACGTGGGCCCGGACAAGCCCATATACACGCCTTGCTGGAGCCGGATGCCCAGCTCCTCGGCCGCCTGCAGCGCCAGCGCCCGCAGCCGCTTGTCGTACGCCTCCGTCATGTCGGGAAAGCGCGGGCCGAACGCTTCTTCGTTGGGGCCGATGAGGGGATTGGTGCCGAAGAGGTTGATGTGATCGACGATGAGCATCAAGTCGCCGGGCGAGAACGACTCGTTGACGCCGCCGGCGGCGTTGGTGACGATGAGGGTCTTCACGCCCAGCTGCGCCATGACCCGCACGGGCCGCACCACTTGCTCCATGCTGTAGCCTTCGTAGTAGTGGAAGCGGCCCTGCATGGCCACCACCGGCGCTCCCGCCAGCCGGCCGATGACCAAGCGTCCCTTGTGGCCCGGCACCGTGGATTGAGGAAAATGCGGGATGTCGCCGTAGGGAAGGATGGTCGCGTCCTCGATTTCTTCGGCCAGCCCGCCCAGCCCGGAGCCGAGAATCAAGCCGACCTGCGGCCGCAGCGCCGTCTTATTTGCGATGTACGCCGCGGCTTCGCGCACCCTTTGCAGTTCCGTCACGGGGCACCGCTCCTTCTCTCCACTAAGTTCACCTGTCGTATGCCGCTAAGCCTGCCCGTCGTATGCCGCTACGTCTGCCGCGTTGTCTCCCCGCCGGCCTCGTCGCCTTCCGCGGCGCCGCCGGGCACCGCCGCCCGCGCCAGCTCGTCCGCCCGGTTGTTCCACTGGACGTCGGCGTGCCCCGCCACTTTCACCCATTCGACCTGGTGCGGCGCCATCACGTGCAGCAGCTCTTCCCACAATTCCTTGTTGCTGACGGGCTTGTTGTCCGCCGTCCGCCAGCCGTTGGCCCGCCAGCGCTCCACCCAGCCTTGCCGGAAGGCGTTGACCAGATACGCGCTGTCGCTGTGCAAGCGCACCTTGGCCGGCCGCTTTAGTGCCTTCAGCGCTTCAATGGCGGCGCGCAACTCCATGCGCTGGTTGGTGGTGCTGATCTCGCCGCCGCTGAGCTCTTTCTTGTGGCCCTTACACAACAAAACGGCGGCCCATCCGCCCGGCCCCGGGTTGCCGCGGCACGCTCCGTCGGTGTAAATGTCGACTTCCGGAAGGCCGCCCATGCAACACGGTCGCGGCGTCAGCCGCGCGCCAGCGTGTTGTACAGCCGCTCCACGAAGTCGGGCGACGTGTCGGTGATGAGCGTCAGCCCGACCAGCAGTAGCAGCGTGAACGCCAGCTGCGCCCACGGCCGCAGCCGGTGCGGAATCTCGAACGGCGGCAGCCGGCGACCGCCCAGCAGCAAACCCACCAACCCCGTCATGAACGCCCCGCCGCCGAGGAGGGCCAGCACCAGTTCGCCCCAGACGCCCGGGAACGTCGCGTTAAAGCTGTCCGCGATGGCCTGGAACACCCGGCTCACGCTCCGCTCGTATGCTATTCTTAATTTATGGTACGCTGCGGCGCGCGGCAAACCTGCCGGCCCGGAGCGACACGGAAGGGAGCTTGTCTCACATGCAGCCGATCCTGCTCATCCTGCTGGGTCTGGCCGCCGGAACGCTGAGCGGCATGCTCGGCATCGGCGGAGGCATCATCATCGTGCCGGCCCTCCACCAGCTGTTCAAGGTGCCGATGAACCAAGCCGTCGGCACGTCCCTGCTCATCATCATCCCGACGGCCATCACCGGCTCTATCACGCATTACATGAAGGGGAACCTGAACGTCGGCCTGGCGCTGCTGGTGATGGTGGGCGCCGTCGCGGGCGGCTACCTGGGCGCCCGCCTCGCCTCCGTCATGCCGGAACTGTGGCTGCGGCGCGCGTTCGCCCTCCTGCTGCTGTACGTAGCCTTCAACATGTTGTTCAAGCACTGACGGCCCGGCGGCAGGCGGCGGGCTCAGCCGCCCTTCGCGTCGGCGATGCGGCGGCGCCAGGCCGCCTGCCAGCCGTCGTCCACGTGCAAGTACCGGAGCGCGGCCTCGGCTTGCGCGGCTTGTCCCGTGCGCAGCCACGCTTCGAAGGCCAAGTCGAGCACCGGGATGTAGTCGCTCCGTTGCCACGGATTGAGGCGCGCGACGGCGGCCATCACCGCCGGCGCCACCGCCGCCACTTCGCCCCACGCGCCCGCGCCGGCCTGCAACCCCACCAGGCGGCTCAAGTTGTCCAGGTCTTCCGGGCGGCGCTGAAAGACGCGCCGGCTGAGGCGCAGCGCCTCTTCCCGCTCTCCGGCCTCCAGGGCGATGGCGGCAGCTTCCGCCTCCAGCCGGGGATCGTCCACGTATTCCGCGGCCCACAGCAGCGCCTGGCGCGCGGCCGCCGGATCGCTAGGCGCCAGCGTCTTCGCGTAGGCGATGACCACGTCGGCCAGCGCTTCGCCCGGCCACGCGTCGGGGTTTTCGCGCAAAGCCCGGCGATACGCCCGGAAGGCGTCGGCGGGCCTGGCCGTGCCCCAGCGGGCCGCCAGCTGCAGGTACAGATCACCGCGCACGGCCTCGGGAAACGTCTTGACCTGCTCCTCCCAGTCGTCGCGCTGGGCCAGATGCCCCACGGCGGCCGCCAGTGCGCGCTCGAGCAGCGGCTCGCGCTTGTCCGGCGCCGTTTCGACCAGCGCTGCGCAGGCGGCCCGCACGTGCGCCAGTCCCCGGTGCAAGCCGTGGTTGAGCAAATGTTCCCCAAGCGTCACGAGAATGCCGGTGCGGCTGGCCGGCAGCCGCTCGGCCAAGCGCAGCATGAACAGCTCGAAGCCACCGTGCCACTTGTGTTTTTGGCAAAAGCGCGCTAGGCGCATCAGCGCCTCGGTGTCCCGGCCGTACTGGCGCAGCAGCTCCCGGCAGTAGGCGGCGAACTGCTCCCGTTGGCCGCTTTTCGCAAGCGTTTCCATTTGGCGCATGATCTGGGGCAGAGTGTCGTCTTTCGTCCGAGCGGCCATCGGCGCCCACCCTTTCCCTAGCGTGTACTTTACGAATTGTACCTCCTGGCCGCGGGGATGTAAACAGAAGGACAGGAGCGCCGGGCCGCGCCGAGAAATGTCCCAGCAACAACCGCGGGTTGTATCGGCCACCGCGGGTGAAGGAGGGACGCTTATGCTGGCCGTCCGCGTGCACGAATACGGTGGGCCCGAAGTGCTGCGCCTAGAAGAGGTGCCGGATCCGGCGCCGCGCCCCGACGAGGTGCTGGTCCAAGTGCGGGCGTGCGCGCTCAACCACCTGGATCTGTGGAACCGCAGCGGCCGCCCGCGACCGTCCTTGCAGCTGCCGAGGATTCTCGGCTCGGATATCGCGGGCGTCGTCCAGGCCGTCGGGGAGCTGGTGGAACACGTGCGGGTGGGCGACGAAGTCATCGTCAGCCCGGGCGTCAGCTGCGGCCGCTGCCGCTGGTGCCTGCAAGGCGACGACAACATGTGCCCGCACTACCACATCATCGGTATGGGCCGAGATGGCGGCTACGCCCAGCTCGTCACCGTTCCCGCCGTGAACGTCATCCCCAAGCCGCGCGGCCTGAACTTCGCGGAAGCCGCGGCGCTGCCTCTAGTGTTCCTGACGGCGTGGCACATGCTGAAGGCGCGAGCGCGCCTGGAGCCCGGCGAGACGGTGCTGGTGTGGGGCGCGGGCAGCGGTGTAGGCAGCGCGGCCATCCAGATCGCCAAGCTGCTGGGCGCGACGGTCATCGCCGCCACCGGGGGCTCGTGGAAGGTGCAACGAGCCAAGGCGTTGGGCGCCGACGCGGTCATCGACTACAAGAGCGAAGACGTCCTTCGGCAGGTGCGAGCGCTGACCAGCGGACGGGGCGTCGACGTCGTCTTCGAGCACGTGGGCCAGGTCACGTGGGAGACAAGCATCAAGGCGCTGCGCCCCGGCGGGCGCCTGGTGACGTGCGGCAACACGACGGGCTGGGAGGCGCGGACGGACTTGCGCTACATCTTCGCCCGCCAGCTCACGATTCTCGGCTCATACATGGGCCGGAAAGCCGAGCTGCTGGAGCTTTTGCCGTGGGTCGAAAGCGGGCGCCTGCGGCCCGTGGTGCACGCCGTGCTGCCGCTGGAGGAGGCGACGCGGGCCCACGAAATTCTGGAAGCCGGAGAACAATTCGGCAAAGTGGTGCTGGAGCCGCCGGCGTAGTCGCCCGGCGGCTCTCCGTTTATCCGTCTCCGCGGGCCGGCTTCTCGCCGGGAAAGTTCAATTTTCCGGAAGTCGTTTCTTGAATTTCTTGAGATCTCGCTTGTTAATTATTGACATCGCCGGCAAAATGTGCTATCGTGAGGATGGAGAGGCGAGGTCTTGGCAGAGGGTCAGGGCGACGCCCGAGGGGAGGCGGAGCGGCCGTGCTGACCGCGTACCACGCGGCCTTGCTCGCGATCTTCGGCAGCGCTCGCGTACTGGAGAAGCTGCTGGGGATGAAGCCGGGACCCGAAGAGCCGCTGGAGTATTACGACCTGCGCGGGCTGCGGCAGTCGGCGGACAGCGCATCCGGGAACGGCTTCCCGCCCGCTCGCGCCGGCTGGCCGCGCAGGTTGGCGCACGGCTTCGGCAGCTGACCCGGCGGTTCCGGCACAGGCGAGCGGCCGCTTTCGCGAAGCGCCGTTCTCCGTTCCGGCCGAGCCACGACAACTTGATTTCGACGAGCAACACCTCCAGCAAAAAATGCGGAGCCGGTGACGCCACGCACCGGCTCCGCGCCCTTTTTTCCGGCGCAGACGCTGCTTTTCCGGCGCAGGCGCTTCGCGCCGGCCGGCCGCCGCGGCTTACTCGGCCGCGGCCACCTTGCGCACGGGCGCGTCCGCGTCGACGAACCGCCCCTTGACCCGCTCCATAATCTTGGGCATCGCGGTGTACTCCATCTCCTCGGCCGGCAAACGGTGCGGCTCGAACGGCCCCATGCGGCGCATCATTTCCGCCATCTCCAGCGCCGTCTGCCGCGCCTTGTCGAAGGCCGGATCCGCGAACATGTCCCGCGGGCCCACCAGACGGCCCCGGTTGATCTGGAAGCCGTAGGCCACCACCCGCGGCGGCCCGTCGAAGCGGCTGGTATCGCACTGCTCAAAGCTGACCGGCATCAGCGGGCCGCTGTGCGAGCCCCGCATCCAGCCCTCCACGAAGTGGGGCTGCGCAAAGGCTTCCAGCACTTCGCCCACCGCCGGCAGCCCGCTCTGGCAGCGCACGATGCAGACCGGGTCGTCCTTGCCCACGTACTTGCCGGCAATGAGGCTCAGCCGCTGCGTCGAGGTGGCCGCCACCGGCTCGTCGCCGCCCGGACGGTACACGTTGCGGATGACGTAACGGCTGGCGGAGCCGATGAACGCCAGCAAGTCGTACATCTCCGCCGGGGTGTGAAAACGCGCGACCTTGTTCTCGCGCAGGTCCAGGATCTCGAAGTCGAACCCGTCGTGCATCGTCGGGTCGATGACGAGACCCGGCGTGTTGAACGGGTCCGCAAACATGCGGAACAGCGGCAGGTTCCACGCGCCCGGGCTCGTCTTGTCCCCCAGAAAGATAATAACCGGCTCGCTGGCCCGCTCCTCGAACTCCATCTCGGCCACGCCGGGACCCATGCCCCGCAAGTTGCCCGAGAAGGCGTCCTTCAGCAGGTCCTGGCCGGCGCCGTACAGCTTCAGCCGCTTCGCCACTTCCGTCGTGCGCGTGAACACTTCCCACGCCGCACCGTGGATCTTCTCGCTGTCGACGCCGTGCTTGTGGGTCATGATCAGCGCGATGTCGTCGCCCACGCGCCCGACGCGATAGTCAATGATGAACCCCGAGTCCCGCAGCTCCTGCAGCGTCGCCTCCGCCGCCTGGATCATGTCGGGGTGCACCGAGGAGTGCCCGACGTAGCCACCCGTATCGGCCTTAATCACCGAGAGCGTAATCATGATTCGCAGGGAACCTCCCGTGGAAGTCAGTGGTCACGGAACGCCGCTTTCTTTCGACCGCCGCCTCGTTTGCGGCCATTCCGCCGGCGCGTCGCCGCGCCCCGTGCGCCTCTGCGCACGACACCAGCCCGCGTGTGCATGGTTCCGACGAAAGGCATGCGAAGGCCGGGACGCCCGCGCCAGCCTGACGGCGCGGACAGCCCGCAGCCACTGGTGACCCCTTTGTCCCCGCGATCGCTCGCGGGCTTTGAGGATCCGCCTCACGACCGTGGCCAGGCCGAGTGGCATCCGCCGATGGCTCGATAAACCACTCCCTCGTCAACTCGCCGCGCCGTTGCACCTGTTGGGCGGCGAGCCCAGGCGCTTTCCTGTCTCGTCCTCTCGTCGGAATATTCAGTTGTCAAAAGACAGTGCTGCCGTCACCCCCTTCGGCGCCTTGGGCTCCCCCCTGGATCATATGCCTCGGTACGGAAAACAGTACATTTTCGAAATTAGTACATTTGTTTCCGTGGACATCAGGATTATACCATCCGATACCAATCCTGTCCATCGTGTTATAATCGGGCACGGAGGCGAACGGCATGGAACCGCGAAACGCGGCGCCGGGAACTCGGCCCGCGGTGGACGTGGAAGCCATCTTGCAGCGGCTGGACGAAACGTATCCCGACGCCTGGTGCGCCTTGGTACATTCGAGTCCTTTCGAGCTCTTGGTGGCCACCATACTGTCGGCCCAGTGTACCGACGAGCGGGTCAACATCGTCACGGCGCGGCTGTTTCCGAAGTACAACAAGCCCGAGCACTTCGCGGCGCTGCGC
Source organism: Bacillota bacterium (assembly GCA_017577945.1). Taxonomy (NCBI): domain Bacteria; kingdom Bacillati; phylum Bacillota; species Bacillota bacterium. Next base: position 263,511 of record PKQS01000007.1, on the reverse strand, counting down.
TACGAGGAGCTCGAGGAAATGATCAAAGACTGCGGGCTGTACCGCAGCAAAGCCAAGGCCATCATCGACACGTCGCGGATTTTGCTGCACGAATACAACGGCGAAGTGCCCCGCACCCGGGAAGAGCTGATGAAACTGCCGGGCGTGGGGCGCAAGACGGCCAACGTGGTGCTGGCCACGGCCTTCGGCGTTCCGGCCATCGCCGTCGACACGCACGTTTTCCGCGTCGCCAACCGCATCGGGCTCGCCGACGCGCCCGACGCGAGGCGGACGGAGGAGCAGCTGATGGAGGTCATACCGAAGGACCGCTGGGCCAAGGCGCACCATCAGCTCATCCACCACGGCCGGCGCATCTGCTCGGCCCGGAACCCGAAATGCCACATCTGTCCCCTGGCGCCTTATTGCCGCTACGCGGCGCAACGGCGCGCAGCGGCGCAGTGAATTCCCGCCCGCTTCCCCGACGGAAGCGGGTTTTTTGTTCCGGCGCGTCGCTTGTCGTCGTTTTGTCAACAGCGCGGCGCGCCTCCGCCAAGCCGCGGCAGGAGTCGCAGGGACCGGTAGCGAACGGAGACCCATGCACACTTTGTCCTCATTTTGTACTCAATTTGTCCACAGGTTGTCCACAAACTGTGGATAACTTGCCGGGGAAACGCACAGGACTCGGGGGCGGCTAGCGCGTGCAGATCGAGATCCGCGGCGCCGAACGGCTCAGCTTTCGCGAGCGGCAAGTCGTCGCGCTGAAAGAAACCGGCCACAGTCATCAGGAAATCGCTCGCCGTCTCAACCTGTCGGTGGCGACGGTCAATACGCTCCTCAACCGCGCCAAGGCCAAGGGGTATCAAGTGGTGCTGGTGCTGTCGGGCGACCCGCTGAACTTGTACGGCGGGGCGGATGAAGACGAAGGCGTTACCGACGGCGGGCCCGGCGGCGGCACCGCCGGAGCGGCGCCCGCGGCGGACGAGGCGGGCAGCTAGACCGCGGCCAGGCGGAAAGTTCCACGGCGGCGAAGCGGGAAGCTGGACCGCGGCCAAGTACGAGGCTAGCGCGCGGGCGGAGGCGCCGGGAAGCTTGAAAGCGCGAAGCTCGGACACAAAAAAGCCGGGTCCGGTTCGGACCCGGCTTTTCGCATGCAGCAAGCCGCCGGCGCGGCATGGCTGCCTGCACGGCGCGGCCCGCCCGGCGCGTCAAACGATTTCCGCCCCGGCCGCCTGCATTTCGGCGACGGCCTTTTCTTCGTCGCCGGGCTGCACGTTGACGGCGCGGGCTCCGTCGCGAATGAGCGCGGCTTCAAACCCGTTGGCCAGCGCGTCCAGCACCGTGGCCCGCACGCAATAGTCGGTGGCCAGGCCGCCCACGTACACTTTGCGCACGCCGCGCGCCTTCAGCCACGACGCCAAGTCCGGCCCCGTGGGCGCGCCTTGCCCGTCCTCCGGCTGGGCGAGGCGGCCCTCAAAGCCGCTGTAACCCTCCTTGTCGGGCCGAAAGGCTTTGCGGAACACGTACCCGTCCACCTTCAGCTGCGGATGAAACTCGGCGCCCGGGCTGCCCTGCACGCAATGGACCGGCCAGATGCCCCCTTGCTCCTTGAACGACAGGTGGTCTGCCGGGTGCCAGTCTTGGGTGTAGACCACCGGCCGGCCGGCCCGGCGAAAAGCGTCGATCCACCGGTTCAGCACGGGAACGACCGCGTCGCCGTCCGCCACGGCCAGGGCACCCCCGGGACAAAAGTCGTTCTGCACGTCCACCACGATGAGAGCCGCGTCGGCTTCCGGTACGATGGGCTTGGACATATCCGTTCCTCCTTGCCTCGGCTGCGAACTGCCGCACTTCCGGGGCCTAGGCGTCGCGCTCGGGGCCTTCCCCTGAGTTCGAGCTCGATCGCCGCAGCGTATCGCCCGCTGGCCCAGCCGGCCGGAAACGAGCGTGCGGCGGGAAGGGACGGCCCTGCTCTTCGCCTTCGACCGCCAGAAAGTCTTTTCCGCAGTAAGCGCACGTCCACACTTCCGTATACGACAGCGACGAGTAGTTAGGCTTGCCGCAATGGGGGCAAATTTTCCTCTCCACCGGCGCTCGCCTCCCCCGTCTGCCCGTGCCGACACCGCGTGTCGTCGTGCTTGTCGTTTGTTCAGTTTATCTTCGTGCAAAGATTTCGATGCTCCTGTCAGCCGCCCCGGCGCGCGGCAGGAGTCGGGCGCCGAAACCGGAAAACTTGAAACGAGATGGAGGGGCATTCGACGGAGGGGCATTGTTGCGACGCGACCGGTCGCGGAGGATGGCCATGCGACACGAAGCCGACGACAAGCCGTGGTATCGGCGCGGACCTACCCCGCAGACCGCGCCCCGGGCGGAACCGCCCGGGGGGTTGTACTTGATCGGAACCGCCGACGTGCCCTTGCGCGTCTTCTTGCAGCGCCGGGCGTGGGACGCCATCGCGGCGGAGGACGCCGAACGAGGTCCTTGGGGAGGTCTGCTGATCGGCGGCGTGTACGCGGACGAGGAGGGGCCGTTCGTCGTCATTGAAGGCGCGCTGGCCGCGCCGGCGGACCCGGCGGGCGGTACGGATTTTCGCTTCGACCCCTTGGCCCTGGACGAACTGGAAGCGACGGTGGGCAGCCGTTTCCCCGGTCGGCTCATTGTCGGCTGGTTCCACGCCCATCCGGGTCGCGGCGCCGGGCTGTCGCCTCTCGATCGCATTGTTGCCCGCCGCTACTTCCCCGAATGGTGGCAGCTCACGTACGTTATCGACCCCATCGGCCAGCGGCAGGCGCTCTATTACTGGCAAGACGGCGAGCTGCGGTCTTTGCCGGGCTTTTGGGTGTGCGACGAAGAAGCCGAGCTTGCCGGCGGCGAAGGGTCGGCCTCCGCGGCTGGCGCAGGCCGACCCGGCGCCCGCGGCGGACTGCTCGCGCTGGCCGCGCTGTTGCTTCTAGTCGTCTGGTCCGCGGCGCCGCTGCCCGGCTCGCCGGCCTGGCTGCGGCAGGAGGTGCGCACCGCCTCGGTGCAGGCGGAGCGGCTGCGCGAGGAGCTGGCGGCCATGAGGCAACGGCACCAGCTGCTGCAGCTGGCCCTCCTGGACGCCGCCGCTGCGCCGGGTGCCGCGCCTGGCGGGGAAACGGCCCTCGCTCCCGCGGCGGCCAAATCGTCCACGGCGTCGCCTACGGCGTCCGCGGCCGGGTCGCCCCCGGCGGCTCCCACGCCGTCCCTGACCGCGCCGCCGGCCCTCTCACCTGCAGCGGCCGACGCCCCGGACGCAGCCGCCGGCGCCTACGTGGTCCGTGCCGGCGACACGCTTTGGTCCATCAGCCAGCGGCTGCTGGGCGATCCGTACGCCTACCGGCTCGTCGCCGAACTCAACGGCATCGCCGACCCGGACTACATCTTGCCCGGCTGGCGACTGCGGCTGCCAACCCTCGACGATGAAGAAACGCCATAAAAAATCGCCGCATCAGGGCGATGCGGCGGCGGGAACGGCTCGCAGCGACTCGGGTACCGTGAAGACCGCCATCGCGCTCACGGGCCAGTAGCGCCAGACGGCCCGGCCGATGATGTTTTTCCGCGGCACGAGCCCCACGCGCGGGTCGCGGCTGTCTTCGCTGTTGTTGCGGTTGTCGCCCAGCACGAAGTAGGTGTCGGGCTCGACGACGATGGGCCCGAACGTGCGCAGCGTAATCATGCGGCCGTTGATGTACGGCTCCTCCAGCGGCACGCCGTTGACGTACACGGTGCCGCGGGCGATGTAAATTTCATCCCCGGGCACGCCGATGATGCGCTTGATGAAAATCTGGCTCGGATCCGCCGGATAACGGAAGACGATGATTTCGCCCCGCTGCGGCTCCCGGAAGCGATACGTCAGGCGGTCGACGAGCAGCCTTTGCCCATCCTCCAGCGTCGGGCGCATCGACGGCCCTTCCACGGTGAAGGTGCGCGCGATGAACGTCATAAACAAGAACGCCAGGATGACCGCCCCGACCAGCGTTTCCAAGTACTCGCGGAGAACGGATTTGGCGGGTTGTTGCTGCGGTGCGGGCTGCAACCTGCGGACACCTCCGTCCGGAAAGACAAAAACAAACCGTCCCGGAGCCGGGAGGGTATGTTTCGCGATGACGTCACGATATGATTGTTGCAGACAAATAGACATTTAGGGGACGGCGGACAAACTCCTGCCGGAGGGCGCTGGTTTTTCGAGCCACCGGCGCCGCCTGCAGGAGCCCGGAGAGGTCCAAACGGCGACCGCGCTTGGAACGGAGGCTACAGGTCGCACAAATGGCAGCGGCTGACGACTTCCCGGTAAATCGGCGCCAGCCGGGCGAAAGTCGCCCGGTCGCGGCGCTGCAGCGCGTCGTCGATTTCCTGGCGGAGCGATACGGCGAGCAGCAGCAAATCAATCTGCTGCGCCACAAACTCGTCGAACAAGCGGCTGACGTGTTCCCGCTCCAGCGCGTGCGACGTGACGGCCGGGTTGGGTTCCACGACCGCCTCGTACCAGGCGGGGACGGGGCCGGCGAAGGTAAACATGACGTAGAGGCGTCCCTTGAAATGCCGCAGGGCGGCCAGCGCCTCCACCGGATCGTGCACGGTGACGGAGCTGATGCGCCGGACCTCGCGCACGAGGTGGCCGTTGACGATGGTGACTTCTTCCCGCTGGCTCGCGCCCAGCTCCAGCTCGAACCCGGGTCCGTCGCTCCCCTGTTCAGCGATGACCAGCGTGTCGGCCAAGAAGTCGCGGCGGTCGACGAAAGTCAGGCGTTCCTCCCAGCCGGGCTGCTCTAGGAAGGTCTGCAGGACCACTTTGCTCATGGGGTGCTTCAACGCCCGGCGGGAAAAGCGAGCAATGGCTTCCATTTTCGGCGTCATAGCCTTCACCCCGGCGAGCGAAGGATTCCCGGGTCGCGCCGCACGCAGCGGTGTGCAGACGCATTTTCATCATATGCACCGGCGCTGGGCCGGCATGAGGAACTGCGTCCCGACCCGACGAGGCGAAAGGTAGTTGGTGTATTCTAGAAGGGACTGACTATTCCTCCCCTCCCGGGAGCCGGAAGAATTTAACGGCAAGGAGTCTTGCGCCGTGAAAGTGCTGTTTCTCGGCACGGGCACGTCCGTGGGCGTGCCGATGATCGCGTGCCGCTGCCGCGTGTGCTTGTCCGGCGACCCGCGCAACAAGCGCCACCGGACGTCCGTCTTGCTCCGGCAAGGCGACGCGGCCGTGCTCATCGACAGCGGCCCCGAGTTCCGCGTCCAAGCGCTGCGCTTCGGCATCGACCGGCTGGACGCGGTGCTCTACACCCATGCCCACGCCGATCACGTCATGGGCTTCGACGACTTGCGCGCGTTCAACATGGTCCACGGCCGGCCGGTGCCCGTCTACGGCACCCCGGAAACGCTGGCTGAACTGCGCCGCATGTTTTCCTACGCCTTCCGCCCCGTGCAGGGCGGCAGCTCCCGGCCGGAAGTGGAGCTGCACGAAATCCGCGGCCCCTTCTCCGCAGCCGGCGTCGACTTTACGCCCGTGCCCGTCTGGCACGGCGACATGCCGGTCACGGGCTTTCGCACTGGCGGCCTGGCGTACGTCACCGACGTGAGCCGGATTCCGCCCGAATCCATGGCGCTGCTGCAAGGGCTGGAAGTGCTCATTCTCGGCGCCTTGCGCCACCGGCCGCATCCGACGCACATGACTATCGCCGAGGCCTTAGCCGTCGTCGAACGGCTCCGCCCGCGGCGAGCCTATTTTACGCATATTTCCCACGAAATCGATCACGACGAGGTCGACCGGCAGCTGCCGCCCCACGTACGCCTGGCCTACGATGGACTGGAAATCGAGGTCTGAGGGGCCGTGCACGCCGCCGCCTCGCCAAAAATCCGTCGTTTAGGGAAGGAACCCATGCCACGGAAAAGAACCTAATCCTAAGTGTGCCCCAAGTTCGGAGATTCTTTGCGGCAAGCGGCGATCGTCTCTTTAGGAGGCCCGGTGTTGTCCATGCCCCGTTGCGCTGCTCGTTGGAACCGTTGCTTCGGCGCCTTGCTGCTCCTCGTATGCCTCGCCGGCGCGCCTTGGGCGGCGGCGCAAGAGGCCCAAGACGAAGCTCTTCCGGCGCTCGAGGAGATCGTCGCGCGGGTTGAGGAGAAACTGCGTTCCATCGAGCAGCTCGAGATGACGGTGGAGCTGGAGCAATACAACCCGGCCGACGGCAGCGTCACGCCGGGCCGGGGGCGGGTGCTGGCCCAATTTCCGAACTTGTTTCGTTTCGACTGGCTGGCGCCCGACATGCTGGCCGGCAGCATCCTCGTGGTTGACCGGGCCCGCAACGAAGCGCAGCAATACAACCCGATCCGGGAAGAAATCATCGTGCAGCGCTGGGATCGGCTGGCGGCGCAGCAAAATCTCGTGCCGGACATCGACCGCTGGCTGGCGCTGCCCGACCCGGCCGACTACGACGTCGAACTGGGCGGCGTCGCCTACGTCGACGACGTGCCGCACTACCTGATCCTGGCCCGCCCCAAGGCGGATCCGGCGCAGCGCTACGAATTCCTCATTCACCCGGCCACGTGGATGGTGACGGAATTCCGCTACTACGACGCACAGGGCCGGCTGACGCTGCGGGGCGTGCTCTCGGACGTGCGCATCAACGGCGGCCCCGTCGAGAGCCGCATCCGCGATTTGCCGCGCGCCCGCGTGCGGCAGCTGTAATCCGGCCCCAACAACGACTGCGATTGCGTTTCGCTGGCGCGAACGGTTTCCGTTTCAACCGACGAGCTTGGCGCAGCCTTAAGGAGAGACCTTCGTGAAGATTTCCGAGTTCGCAGTCAGGCGCCCGGTAACCGTCGCCATGTTCGTTATCGGCGTCCTGGTGTTCGGTTTCGTGTCCTTGAGCCGGCTGAGCGTGGATTTGTTCCCCCAGTTGGAACTGCCGCAAGCCACCATCGCGACGGTGTACCCGGGCGCGGACCCGTCCACCGTCGAGCAGGAAGTCACGCGCCTCGTTGAAAGCGTCGTTTCGATGGCTGGCGGCGTGCGACGCGTCACGTCGGTCAGCATGGAGAACGTTTCGCTGGTGACCGTCCAATTTCAAACGGGCGTCGACGTGAACGCCGCGTTGGAAGAGTTGCGGGCCCAACTGTCGGCGCTTTCGTACGCTTTGCCCGCCGACGCGCAGGCGCCGCTGGTCATGCAGCTGGATTTGGAGCAGCTTCCCGTGCTGATGCTGGCCGTCACCGTGGAAGGCGACCTTTTGGCCGCGACGGAGCGGGCCGTCAACGAGGTGCGGCCGCTGCTGGAGCAGGTGCCGGGCGTCGCGCAAGTGGTGGTCGTCGGCGGCGCGGAGCGGGAGATCAAGGTGCTGTACGATCCGGCCAAACTCGAGGAAAACGGCTTGACGCCGGCGATGCTGGCGCAGTTCTTGCAGCTGCAGAACGCGATGGTGCCCGGCGGCCCGCTGGAAAACAACGGCATCCGCTACACGACCCGCATCGGCAGCGTGTTCACCGACGTGCAGCAAATTCGCGACCTGGTCATCGGCGAAAGCCGGCTGCCGGTGCAGGGGCTGGCGGCCTTGTGGCCGCCGCTGCTGCACGTAAAAGACGTGGCGGAAGTCGTAGACGGCGTCAAGGAACCGACGGGCTACGCCCGGGTCGACGGCCGCCCCGCGGTGTTGCTGCAAGTGTACAAGCGGCCGGGTGCCAATACCGTGTCCGTCGTGCAGGGCGCCCGGTCGGTCATCGAACGGCTGCAGGCAAGCCATCCGGAGTTGGGCCTGACCGTCATTCTCGACCAGTCGGTGCAGATCGCCAACTCCCTGCGCAACCTGATGGTGTACGGCGCGCTCGGCGCGGTGCTGGCCGTCTTGGTGCTGTTCCTGTTCTTGCGCAGCGCCCGCAGCGTGGCGGTCATCGCGTCGGCCATCCCGCTCTCGGTCGTCGTCACGTTCGTCTTTCTCTACTTCGCCGGCTTGAACATCAACCTCATGACGCTGGGCGGCCTGGCGCTGGGCACCGGCATGCTGGTGGACAACGCCATTATCGTGTTGGAGAACATTTATCGGCTGCGCACGGAAGGCCGGAAGCCGAAAGCGGCCGCGGTGGAAGGCGCCCGGGAAGTGGCCGGGGCCGTGCTGGCCGCGACGCTGACGACGATTGCCGTGTTCGTGCCGGTGGCCTTTATGGAGTCGTTCGTCGGGCAGCTCTTCAAGGAGATGGGGCTGACCGTGTCGCTGGCGCTGGCCGCGTCGCTGCTGGTGGCGCTGACGGTGGTGCCGGCGATGGCGGCGCGGCTGTTGCGGCGGCCCGGGCGCGAGGCGCCTGCGGCGCCGTTGCCGGCGGCTGCAGGCCGCGTCGCGGCGCAGGCGACGGTGGCCGAAGCGGCGGCGGCCCTTGACGAGCGCTCTCGGCCCTGGCTGGCGACCGCCTACGAGCGGCTGCTGGAGAAGGCGCTGGATCGTAAAGGCGTCGTGCTGGGCGCCGTAGGCGTCATGCTGCTGGTGACCACCTTCATCTGGCCGCGGCTGGGCGTCGAGTTCCTGCCGCAAGTGACGTCGCGGACCGTCTACGTGGAGATCAAGATGCCGGCGGGCACGCCGCTGGCCGTCACCGACGAGGTCGCGCGGGAAGCGGAACGGCGGCTGATGGCGATGCCCGAGCTAGGGTACGTCGCCGCCCAGGTGGGCCAGCAGTACAGCAGCGATCTGATGTCGCTGCTGCAGAGCCAGCAGACCAATGCGATTCAAATCGTGGCGCACATCGACGAGTCCGTCCCCGCCGCCCGCGCCGACGCGGTGCGCGCGGCGGTCAAGGCGCGCCTGGCCGACCTGCCCGTGCAAGATTTGTCGGTGCGCGGCGAGTGGTCGGCCAGCGCCAGCTTCTTCGGCCGGGACATCGTGCTGCAAGTGCGCGGCATCGACGCCGGACAGGTCGAGGAGACGGCCCGGGCGCTGGCGGAGCGCCTGCAAGCAGCGGTCGGCGGCCTCGGCGAGGTGCGGCTGAAGCTGGGTGACGCGCAGCCCGAGCTGCTGTTCGCCGTGGATCCGTCGCGGGCACTCATCGGGGGCCTAAGCACGGCGCAGATCAGCCTGGGCGTCCGTTACGCCCTGACCGGCATAGAAGCCACCCAGCTGCGGCAAGACGGCCGTTCTATTCCCGTGGTCGTCCGGCCGCACCCCGCTGCACTGCAGGACCTGGACGACTTGCTGAACTACCGCGTCACCTCGCCGGTGGTCGTCTCGCTCACCGACACGACGGCCGTGCGCCTCGCCAACATCGCGTCGGTCGTGGAAGGCACGGCTCCCCAAACGATCCGCCGCGTCGACGGCGCCCGCGTCGCCGAGGTGGAAATCCGGCCGGCGCAGGCCGACGTGCGGGAGCTGAGGCGGGTCGTTGCCGAGACGCTGGCCTCCTTCCCGCTACCCGAAGGCGTGTCCATTCGCCAGGGCGGCCTGAGCGAGCTGCTGGAGGAAGGCTTGGGCGAGCTGCGTACGGCGCTGCTGCTGTCGCTGGCGATGGTGTACATGGTGATGGCGGCGCAGTTCGAGTCGTGGCGGTACCCGCTCATCGTCATGGTCACGGTGCCGCTGGCGGCCGTCGGCACGCTGTGGGCTTTGTTTCTGACGGGCACGAATCTGGGCGTCGCCTCCCTCATGGGCGTTATCATTCTGTGCGGCATCGTGGTCAACAACGGCATCGTGCTGGTGGACTACACGAACCAGCTCATCCAGCGCGGCTTGCCGCTGCGGGAGGCGGTGACCCGTGCGGCGCGCACCCGCCTGCGCCCGGTGCTCATGACCGCGATTACGACCGTCGGCGGGCTGCTGCCCTCGGCCCTCGTCAAGGAGCAAGGCGTCGAGCTGCAGGGTCCCATCGCTGTCGCGGTCATCGGCGGCCTGACGGTGTCGACGTTGCTGACGCTGTTCGTCGTGCCCGTCTTGTACATGCTCTTCTCAGGCTCCACCCGCCGGGAGGAAGACGATGAACCCGCGACGCGCCGCGCACCCGCCGCCTTGGCCGTGGCGCTCGCGTGCATCCTCGGCTTGGCCGGATTCGGCCCGCGGGCCCACGCGCAAGCGGACGTGACGGACTTGAACGTGCTGGCCGGCGCGGGCTACCCGGCCGGCGAGCAGCGGCCCGTGTACATGGTCGGCGCCGGCTGGCGCGTGCGCTGGGCCGACACCGACTGGCGCCTCCACTTCGCGAGCGTCTCGAGCGCCGGCCAGGCGGCCCCCGTCGTCGACACCGGCCTGCAAGGCAGCTGGTTCCAACCCATCTCGTTCGCGGGCTACTACGAGCTGCAAGGCCGCCTCACGGCCCGGCGGGCGGGCGCAGGCCCCTTCCTGACCGCCCTGCGCCTCCAAGCCGACGCGGTGCTGGGCAACTTGTCGGGGCAAATTCTCTACGATTCCATTGACGCCGGCTTCCCCACCCTGCCGTGGGATCCGCCCCTGCGGCCCGTGCTGGCGCCCAGCGAACCGGCCTTTCGCCGCCTCAGCGTGGAGCTGCGGGAGCAGCCCCACCGCGAGCTGAACCTCTTGCGCGAGTTCCAGTGGTCGCGCCTGGACGGCGACGACAACTTGCTGCTGGCCTCGGGCGGCGAGATTCGCACCAGCGCCGGCTGGCTCATGGGCAAAGTGGGGCTGGTGTATCGCGAGGGAACCATCAAGCCGCTGTTTGCCGGCGGTTTTCGCACGCGCCCGGGCTCCTACTCGTACTTCGCCATTACGGCCTCCTCGCCCACCGCCGTCTCCGCGTATCCGACGCTGGCCACCGACTTCGAGTACGTGGGCGAACGGGCCACCTTCAGTGCGCGGATGGAGCTGGCCCTGCAAGGAGCCGGCATCCAGCCCTCGCTCTACCTCGAGCGCGTCCCCCACGCGCAGGGCTTTTTGTGGCGGGTCAGCCTCGGCCCGTCCGGCGCCGAAAAATCGGCCACGTTCGGCCTGTTTGCGTCGTTCTGACCTGTCCTCGACCGCGCCGTTCCAGTAGAATCCGCGCCCGCCGAGCTAATAGAATATAGAAACCGCGCACGGGCTTTCCTCGGGAGGGAGCGCCGTGAGTCTGCTGGAACGGCTGCAGGAGTACCGGCGGCAGGAAGAGAGCCTGGCCTGGGAAGGGACGTTCGCCGAGTACTACGAGCTCGTCCGCAAGAATCCCCGCATCGCGTGCCACGCACACGCCCGCGTCTACGACATGATCGTCTCCCACGGCGTCGAGGAAGTGAACGGCCGCAAGCGGTATCGCTTCTTCGCGCAGCACCTGTTCGGCCTGGACGAGACGCTGGAACGCATCGTCGAAGAGTATTTCCACTCCGCCGCGCGCCGGCTGGACGTGCGCAAGCGCATCTTGCTGCTTATGGGACCGGTCAGCGGCGGCAAGTCCACCATCGTGACGCTGCTCAAGCGGGGCCTCGAAGCGTACTCCCGCACGGAAGCGGGCGCGCTGTACGCCATCAAAGGCTGCCCGATGCACGAGGAGCCGCTGCACCTGATTCCGCCGGAGCTGCGCCCCGAGGTGGAGCGGGAGCTAGGCGTGACCATCGAAGGCAGCCTCTGCCCGGCCTGCCAGGTCATGGTGCGGGAAGAGTACGGCGGCATCATCGAAAGCGTGCGCGTCCGGCGCATAGCGCTGTCGGAGGAAAACCGCATCGGCATCGGCACCTTCCAGCCTTCGGACCCGAAGAGCCAGGACATTTCGGAGCTGACGGGCAGCGTCGACTTTTCTACCATCACCTTGTACGGCTCCGAGTCCGACCCGCGCGCCTACCGTTTCGACGGCGAGCTCAACATCGCCAACCGCGGCATTCTCGAGATGCAAGAAATGCTGAAGATGGACGAAAAATTCCTCTGGCACTTGCTCAGCCTGACGCAGGAAGGCAACTTCAAGGCCGGCCGCTTCGCGCTCATTTCGGCCGACGAGGTCATCGTCGCCCATACGAACGAAGAAGAGTACCGGCACTTCATCGCCAACAAGAAAAACGAAGCGCTGCATTCCCGCATCATCGTCATCCCCGTGCCGTACAACCTGCGCGTCAGCGACGAGGTGCGCATTTACGAGAAGCTCATCCGCCAAAGCGAGCTGCGGGACGTGCACATCGCGCCCCACGCCCTGCGGGTGGCCGCCATGGTCAGCGTGCTGTCCCGCCTCAAGGAATCGAACAAGCAAGGTATGGACCTGGTTAAGAAGATGAAGCTCTACGACGGCGAAGACGTCGACGACTTCAAGCCGAAGGACGTGGAGGAGCTGCGGCGGGAATTCCCCGACGAAGGCATGAGCGGCATCGATCCCCGCTACGTCATCAACCGCATCTCCTCCGCCCTCGTCACCCGGCAGGCCAACTGCATCGGTCCGCTGGACGTGTTGCGGGCGCTGCGCACCGGCCTGGACCAGCACCCGTCGTTCACGCCGGAGGACCGGGAAAAAATCCTGAACTTCATCGCCGTCGCCCGCCAGGAGTACGACGAAGTGGCCAAGACCGAAGTGCAAAAGGCGTTCGTTTACTCCTTCGAGGAGTCGGCGCGGAATCTGTTCAACAAGTACCTGGACAACGTGGAGGCGTACTGCAACTGGCAACGGGTCAAAGACCCGGTTACGGGCGAAGAAATGGATCCCGACGAGAAGCTGATGCGCTCCATCGAGGAGCAGATCGGCATCTCGGAAAACGCCAAAAAGGCCTTTCGCGAAGAGATTCTTATTCGCATCTCCAGCTACGCCCGGCGCGGGCGCAAGTTCGACTATACATCCCACGAGCGGCTCAAGGAAGCCATCGAGAAGAAGCTGTTCGCCGACATGAAAGACATCATTCGGGTCACCACCTCCGCCAGCAACCCGGACCCTGACCAGCTCAAACGGCTCAACGACGTCATCGCCCGCCTCATCGACGAGCACGGCTATTGCGAGATTTGCGCCAATGAACTAGTGCGCTATGCCGGCTCGCTGCTCAATCGCTGAAGGCGGCCGGCGCGGCATGAGGGGCATCGGACGCGGGAAGGGCATCGGCCGGTCTCGCCGGGATCCCCAGGGAGGCATCTGACCATGTACGGTGGACGGATCCCGATCGTGACGCAAGACGACTGGTCGCTGCACCGCCAGGGGCACATGGACCAGCAGCGCCACCGGGAGAAAGTACTGGAGGCCATCCGGGAAAGCCTGGTCGACATCGTGGCCGAGGAAAGCATCATCATGGCCGACGGCAAGAGCATCGTGAAGGTGCCCATCTACTCGCTGGAGGAATACCGTTTCCGCTTCGACTACGACCGGCAAAACCACGTGGGGCAAGGCGACGGCCGCAGTCAGGTCGGCGACGTCGTGGGCCGCGCCGCAGGCCGCGGCGCGGGCAGCGGTGCGGGCAGCGGCGCGGGCGACGCTCCGGGCGTCGACTACTACGAAGCCGAGATTACGGTAGACGAGCTGGCGGAGCTAATTTTCGAGGACCTAGGACTGCCCAACCTCGAGCGCAAGCGCAAACCCCATGCAACCACTGAAGGGTATACGTTCAACGACGTGCGGCGGCACGGCGTCATGGCCAATCTCGACCGGCGGCGGACGCTGCTGGAGGCCATCAAGCGGCAGCTGCTGCGCGGGGGCGACGGCGCGGCCCGGCCGGCCATCACCAAGGAAGACTTGCGCTTCAAGACGTGGGACGAGGTGCGCCGCGACGACGCGAGCGCCGTCGTCATGGCCATGATGGATACGTCGGGCTCCATGGGCACCTTCGCCAAGTACGTGGCGCGCAGCTTCTTTTTCTGGATGGTGCGGTTCCTGCGCACCCGCTACCATAGCGTGCAAATCGTCTTTCTCGCCCATGACACCGAGGCGCGCGAGGTGACCGAGGAGCAGTTTTTCAGCAAAGGCGAAAGCGGCGGCACCCGCTGCTCGTCCGTCTACGAACTGGCGCTGCAGATCATCGATGAGCGCTACGCCCCGTCGGACTACAACTTGTATCCTTTCCACTTTTCGGACGGCGACAACTTCCCGTCGGACAACGAGCGCAGCCTGCAGCTGATGCGCCGGCTGGTGGAAGTCAGCGCCGCGGCCGGGTACGCAGAAATCGTCGGGCGTCGCCCGGTGACGGAGAACACGCTGGGGGCGGTGCTGCGGCAGATCCAAGACGAACGGTTTGTTACCGCGGTCATCCGCGAAAAGCAAGATGTTTACCCGGTGCTGCGCCGCTTTTTCCGGAAAGAAGCGGGGTGAGGCCGTGCAGGGCACGGATGCGAAGCGGCTAGCCGGCGCGCTGGCGGTTATTCACGACAAGGCCGCGTCCTTCGGCCTGGACGGCTTTCCCATGCGCTACGAACTGTGCCCGGCCGACGTGCTCTACACCTTAGGCGCCTACGGCATGCCGGTTCGCTTTAGCCACTGGAGCTTCGGTAAAGCGTTTCAACGCATGAAGCTGCAATACGACTACAACCTGAGCCGCATCTACGAGCTGGTGATCAACTCGGACCCTTGCTACGCGTTCCTGCTGGAGTCCAACACGCTGCTGCAAAACAAGGTCGTCGCCGCCCACGTGCTGGCCCACTCGGATTTTTTCAAGCACAACTACCGCTTCGCCGGCACGTCCCGCTCCATGGTGGAGACGATGGCGGTGCACGCGGCCCGCATGCGGCGGTACGAGATGCGCTACGGGCGCGACGAAGTGGAGGCGCTGCTGGACGCGGCCCTGGCGCTGCAAGAGCAAGTAGACCCGCACAAGCGGACCGACGACGAGCCGCGCGACCTGCTTCTGTACCTGATGGAGCACTCGCGCCGGCTGGAGGACTGGCAGCGGGACGTCCTGGGCATGGTCCGGGACGAAATGCTGTACTTTTGGCCCCAGCTGGAGACGAAGATTCTCAACGAAGGCTGGGCCACGTTCTGGCACGTGCGCATCCTGCGGGAGCTGGATTTGACCGACCAAGAGGCGGTGGAGTTTGCCCGGCTGCACGCCGCCATCCTCGCCCCCTCGCGAACCGGCGTCAACCCTTACCACCTGGGCTACCATCTGCTCCTCGACATCTTCCGGCGCTGGGAGTCGCCGACGCCGGAAGAAAAGCAGCGTTTCGGGCGGCCCGGCGGGCAAGGCATGGAGAAGCTGTTCGAGGTGCGGGAGACGGAGACGGACGTGTCGCTGCTGCGCAACTACCTGACGAAAGAGCTGGTGGAGCAGCTGGACTTGTACGTCTACCGCCGGCGGGGCGACGAGTGGGTGGTGGTGGACAAAGACTGGCGGGCGGTGCGCGACGAGCTGGTGCGGCAGCGCATCAACGGCGGCGTGCCGGTCATCACCGTGGCGGACGGCGACTACCGCGGCAGCGGCGAGCTCTTCCTGCGCCATCGCCACGAAGGGGTCGACCTGGACGTGCGCTATACCGAAAAGACGCTGCCGTACGTGTACCGACTCTGGGGGAAGCCGGTGCACCTCGAAACGGTCCTAGACGGCAAGACAACCGTCTTTTCGTGCGACGGCGACGACGTCGTGCGGCGCTGAGGCAGGAACGGCGGTACCCGCCGGATAATTGAAGTCGAGTGTGCGCCGCCGGCGTCGCGCCCTGGCGCCGAGGACACAGGATGCGCGACCGGCGGCGCGCCTAACGATCGACGACGGCAGGAGACGGATTTGCGTGCGCTGGAGCAACGTTCTGTGCGGCATTCTCATCGGCATCACGGACTTGATCCCGGGCGTCAGCGGCGGCACGGTAGCTTTCGTGCTAGGCATCTATGACGAGCTGTTGGCGGCCATCGGCGGGATCTTGACTCGCCAGTGGCGAAAGCACGTCGGCTTTCTGCTGCCGCTGGGCGTGGGCATCGTCGCCGCCTTGCTGGCCTTCAGCCGCCTCATCGCGTACTTGCTGGAGCATCACTTCATCCCGACGAGAATGTTTTTCCTGGGACTCATCCTGGGCGTGCTGCCCATGCTCTTTCGCCGCTCCGACGCCCGGCGCGCCTTTCAGGCCCCGCACTGGACCCTGCTCTTCGTTTCGGCGACGGCCTTGGCTGCGACGCGGCTGTTGAACCCGGACCCGGCCGTCGCGCCGATCACGGAGCTGACGGCGGTCCGGGCGGCGGGCTTGTTCCTGGCCGGCGCCGGCGCGGCCGTGGCTATGCTCATGCCGGGCATCAGCGGCTCCTTCGTCCTGCTGGTGCTAGGGGCGTACCCGACCGCCATCCACGCGCTGGCCACCATCAACCTTCCCCTCATCGCCGTCATCGGTTCGGGCGTCGTCGCCGGGCTCATCGGCGGCAGCAAGGTCATCCGGCTGACGCTGCATCGCTATCCGGCCCACACCTACGCCGCCATCATCGGCCTCATCGTCGGCTCGCTCTTCGTCGTCTTCCCCGGCTTCGGCACGGCCGGGCAGATGCTGGCGGGCCTCGTCACCTTCGCCGCCGGGGTGGCCATCGCGTTCTTCTTTAGCCGCCACGAAGCGTGAGCGGCGGGGCGCCGGGCCCGGCCGCTCGCCCGACGACCGCCCCGCACGCGCCGCTCCGTTTAATGCTGGTTCGCGCGGTCCGGCCTCACGCCTCCCTCCGGTACACGATGCGTCCGTCCACGATGGTCAGCGCCACCGGCACGTGCGGGATGTCGGCCACGGCGACGGCGAACAAGTTCTCCTCGAGGACGACGATGTCCGCGCAATACCCGGGCCGCAGCCGCCCGCGCCACGCGTCCTCGCCGCCCGCGAACGCCGGGCCCGCCGTGTAGGCCTCCAGCGCTTCCTCCAGGCGCAGCACCTCGTGGGGCGCGTAATCGTCCGGCGGCGCGGCGCCGCCGCCGTCGGCCGGCCAGCGGCGCGTCATGGCGGCATAGATGCCGTTCAACACGGAGAAGCTCGCGTCGCTCAGATCCAGCCCGAAGGGAGCGTCGGAACCGAAAGCCAAGACGACGCCGCGGTCCCGCAGCGAGCGGTACGGGGACGCGTAGGCCACCCGCTCGCCCCAAGCGCGCAGGGCGTTGGGCCGATCCACCGCGCCGTGGGCGGGCTGCATGGACGCCACCACCCCGAGCCGGGCGAAGCGGTCCATGTCCTGCGGGTGCACCAGTTGCGCGTGCTCGATGCGGTGCCGCAACGCGCCCGCGGCGGGACGCTCCCGCTCGACGGTGCGGCGGGCGTGCTCGACGGCGTCCAGCGCTTCCCGCACGCCCCGGTCGCCGATGGCGTGAATGGCCGACGCAATGCCGCCCGCCGCCGCGCGAGTCACCGGATCCCGGAGCGCCTCGCCGCCCAAGACTAAGACGCCCATGTTGTCCGGCTCGCCGGCGAACGGCTCCAGCATCGCCGCGGTGCGCGAGCCCAGCGTGCCGTCGGCGAAAAACTTCAGCTGCCCCAGCCGGAGCCAGCGGTCGCCGAAACCGCTTGCCAGCCCCAGCGCCAAGAGGTGCTCCAACTGCTCGGCGCGCGGGAGGAACGTGACGCGCAGCGTCAATTGCTCCCGCTGGCGCAGCGTCCAGTAGGCGCGCCAGTCGCTGGTCAGCTCGGGGCAGTGCACCGCGGTGATGCCTTGCGCGTGCAATCGCGGCAGGCCCGCCCTCACAGCCCCGGCCAGTGTTTCAATGTCCAGGTCGGGCATGACGTCGAGCACGAGGCGCGTCGCCGCCTCGTACAGCACTCCCGTCGGCTCGCCCGTTGCCGGGTCGCGCTCGATGATGCCGCCCGGCGGGTCTGCGGTGTCGCGCGTGATGCCGGCCGCCTGCAGCGCGGCCGAGTTGACCCACAGGGCGTGGCCGTCTTTCGCCGTCAGCGCGGCCGGCCGGTTTCCGGTGACGGCGTCCAGCGCCGCCGCCGTAGGCCGCTGCGCCCAGCGCTGCGCCGCCCACCCGTGCCCGTCGATCCAGGCGTCCGAGGCACCGGCACGCGCCGCTACGTAGGCCGCCACTCGCTCCAGTGCCTCCTGCAAGCTGGAGCAGCCGTCCAAGTCGACCGCGTTCCACTTGCGGGCCAGGTACCCGAGGTGAATGTGGCTGTCGGTGAAGCCGGGCAGCACCATGCGGTCACCGAGGTCTATGACGGGCGCGCCGTCCGGCAACGCCGCCGCCGCTTCCTCCGCGCTGCCCACGGCCACGATGCGCCCGTCGACGACGGCGACGGCTTGCGCCCGCGGGCGCGCCGGGTCCATCGTGAAAATGTTTCGGCTCTTGAGCGCGTACGCGCGAGGCAGTTCCAACGAAGACAGCATCTCAGCGCCTCCCAACGCTGGCGGCCGGGCCGCAAGGCGGCCGCCGTTGATATCGGCCGGCTCCGAATCGGAAACGGCCCCGGCGGGAACGATAGTCTCGGGCGGCGAAGACGAGCCGCCGCAGCAGGCAGTGCGACGTCGCAAGAAGGTGTGTAGCCGTGGTAGGACGGAGCGTCCTGGCGTACTTCGCGCGCCGCGAGCAGGCCGAGCTGGCTTGCTCTCTTCTCCGGCAAGAAGGCTACGACACGGTGCAGCTTGGCCCCGCTCCCCGCGCCGCCGAAAAACCCGCGGGTTCTTATCCGGACCGCATCGACGGCCTGGCCGATTGGTCCGCGGCGGACGACGCTAGCGGAGCGGGCGAGCCCGTCGTCGAACTGGACTCCGACGCGGAGGGCTTGTCCCGTGAAGACGCCGGTTGGCCCTGGGGCGGGCCGAGCTGGGTCGTCACCGTCGTCACCGGCGAGGACGGCGTCAACCGGGCCGTCCAGATTCTCGAAGACGCCGGCGGCGCCGTCTGAGGCGCCCCTGCCCGCGCCCGAGCCGTCTGAGGCGCGCAGGCCTGCGCCCGCGCCGCCCGGCACGGCCCGGCGGGCCGTCACCGATCCGTGATCTGTGCCGGAAGGAGGCCGCCGCGCGCCAGGCACGTTTTTACGCACCCGCGGCTTGGGCTCCTCCCCCGCTCGACGCCTTGCCGGACCGCACCAGCTGCTCCGGATAGCTGGCGAACACCAGCATGCCCAGCACTACGAAGATCCCGGCCAGCGGGCCCAGCCACTGCACGCCCGCCGACCGTTCGACGGAAAAGCCGCCCCACGCCAAGAGCTGGGTCGCGGCGAAGGTCGAAAGTCCCATGGCCATCTTGACCAGCAGCCCCTGCACGCCGAAGAACATAGCCTCCCGGCGCATCCCCGTCAGGTGCTCGTCGTAGTCCACGATCTCGGCTACCAGCGCATTAGGCAGCGCGAACAAGCCGCCAATCCCCAGTCCCGCCAAGAGGAAAACCGCCATACCCTGCCAGAACGGGTCCACGGCGGGCCAGACGCCCACCAGCCCCCACAGGAACAATGCCGCGGCCAGCGCTCCCATGGAGGCTAGCATCGCGAACTTCAAGCCGCGCCCCGTGCTCAACCGCCCGACCAGGGGAAACGAGGCCAGCCCCACCGCGAACGTGGCCGCCAGGGCCATGGACGTATCGGCCTCCGTGCCGCCCATGCGGACGGTGACCAAATACGGAGCAGCGGTCACGACGGCGTTGAATCCGAACCAGAAAAGCACGTGGCTGCCCACGTAGTACAGGAACGGCCGGTTGCGCACCGTCAGCGCCATCGAGGCGAGAAGCGGCGGCGTGGGTGCGTGCTCCCGCACTTCTTCTTTGACCGTCAGCGCCGTGACGAGATACGTCGCCAGCGCGACGGCCCCCAAGATGAGGCCCATGGCCGTAAAGCCTACCCGCTCGATGAGCAGCCCCGACCCGATCATGGCGATGGCGAGGCCCACGATTTGCGCGACCGCCTGCCACGTGGCCAGCCGCACTCGCCCGTGCAGCGTCGTGGACAGCTCGGGCAGCAGCGCCAGGTACGGCGCCGTGTAGACGGTAAAGAAGAACAGGAAAGCGGACACCATCACGGCCAAGTACGCGAACCGGCCGGCGTCGGACAGCGGCGCCGGCGCCCACCACAAAGCGGCAAACGTCAGCGCCAGCGGCAGCGCCCCCAGCAGCAGGAACGGACGGCGCCGTCCCAGCCGCGTCCGCGTCGCGTCGCTCCACGCCCCCACCAAGGGGTCTGCGATGGCGTCTACGACGCGGCCGATGAGCGTCGCCCAGCCTACCCACGTTACGGGCAGCAGCGCCGGCAAACCCGACTCCGGCGGTGGTGCGTAGAAGTATGCCAGCCAGAGCAGCATCGTCTGGGTCACCAGCGCGATGCCGATGTAGCCGGCCCCGTAGCGCAGCGCCAAACCCAACGGCACGGACTTGTCGTGTTCCATAGGCGCCCTCCTTCGGCAGGGCGCGTCCGTGGGCGTTTCCGCTCCGGCCGCGCCAGCGCCATGTCCTGTCGGGCGATCTGTTCCATCCCGCGCCGCCTTCTCCTTCCGTCCGCCGCGTTGGGCGCGGACGCCCGGCCGGCGAGGGCCCTGCGCGGCGCGTTTTCCACCGGAACGCGACTTGCCATGCGGAGGCGTTTCCCGTAAAATAAGGGAGCAATAACAACTTCAGACACCTTGACCGGCATGCTGGATCGCTGAATCCGGATCAACGTCCGGAGCGGGGGACCCAACTTCTTGGGGTGAATCCCGGCAGGCGTTGCCGGGTAGGGCCATCCTGGCGGCCCGAACCCGTCAGCTAACCTCGCAAGCGTCGTCGGGAAGCGTGATGGTCGTTCCGTCGAGCGCCGGACACCGCCACAGCTTCCCCTGTGGCTTTTTTCGTGCCACCCGGGAGGTGTCGAAGAGGGAGGCGGTCTTGTGTCCGTTTTGCGCTCCAGGTTGTCCGTGTGCGTCGTCGGCGCGGGCAACGGCGGCGTCGCCATGGCGGGCCATCTCGGCCTGAAAGGCCACCGCGTCCGCCTGTACAGCCGCAGCGAAGAGAAAATCGCGGCGGTGCGCCGGGCTGGCGGAATCTTTTTGACCGGAGCTGTGGAGGGCTTCGGGCCCGTGGAATGCGCGACCACTGAGCTGGCCGAGGCGGTAGACGGCGTCGACGTCATCATGGTGACGACGCCGGCGTCGGCGCACGCGGCGACGGCTCAGGCGCTGGCGCCCCACCTGCACCGGCAGCTGATCGTGCTCAACCCGGGCCGCACCGGCGGGGCGCTGGAGGTGACCAACATCCTGCGCGCCTTTGGCCGCCGCAACACGGTGGTGGAAGCCCAGACGTTCATCTACGCGAGCCGAGTCGAAGCCCCGGGCCGGGCCCGCATCTACGACATCAAGCGCGTCGTGCCCGCGGCGGCGCTGCCGGCTCGGCACACGCACGCGGCGCTGCGGACGCTGCGGCGGTTGTACCCCGAATTCGTCGCCGCCGGCAGCGTGCTGGACACCAGCTTCGCCAACATCGGCGCCGTCTTCCATCCGGCCCCGCTGATCCTCAACGCATCCAAGGTGGACCAAGGCGAACCGTTCGACTACTACCACGAAGGCATCACGCCCAGCGTTGCGGCGCTGATGGAGCGGGTCGACGCGGAACGGCTGGCCGTCGCTCGCGCGCTGGGCGTCTCGGCGGTTTCGGCGAAGGACTGGTTGGCCATAGCGTACGGTGTGCGCGGCGAGACGCTCTACGAAGCGATTCAGCGCAACGCGAGCTACGGCGGCATCAAGGCGCCGCGCACGCTGATGCACCGGTACATTCTCGAGGACGTGCCCACGGGCTTGATCCCCATCGCTTCCTTTGGCCGGCTGGCGGGTGTGCCGACGCCGTTCACGGAGTCGCTCATCCAGATGGCGTGCGGCGTGACGGGCATCGACTTCTGGCGCCAGGGCCGCACCGTGGAGTCGCTGGGCTTGGCGGGCATGAGCCCGGCGGAAATCCGGGAGTACGTGGAAACGGGCCTGCGCCCGGTGCGCGGCGCCTATGCCGAGCCGCTGCCGGTGTTCGTCCCTGCCGAGGTGTAAGCAAAGCCGTCTCCAGCGAAAACCATTTTCGCCGGGGCACAAGAAAGGCCCTCGCCGCTGAAGCATCAAGCAACAAAAGCCTCCGCCCGCAGCCAGCGCTCCGGGCGGAGCGCTTTTTCGGTGTCCAGCCACCCTTATTGTGCACGCACCCTGATTTCGACCGCCGCCGGACCGGAGACATAAAAAAATGGCGGTGCACACCACACCGCCAGCGGCGCTCTCCAATGGTCGTTACCGCTTGGAGAACTGCGGAGCCCTGCGGGCCTTCTTGAGGCCGTACTTCTTGCGCTCCTTCATGCGCGGATCGCGCGTGAGCAGGCCAGCCTGCTTCAGCGGCTTGCGATATTCCTCGCTCACCAGCAGGAGCGCCCGTGCAATCCCGTGCCGGGTCGCCTCCGCCTGGCCGGTGATGCCGCCGCCGCACACGTTCACCGACACGTCGAACTTGCCCAGCGTATCCGTAACCTCGAGGGGCTGCTGCAAGGTCTTCAGGACGAGGGGCCGGCCAAAATACTCCACCGCGTCGCGACCGTTGACGATAATGCGGCCGGTGCCGGGCACGAGGCGCACACGAGCCACCGCCGTCTTCCGCCGTCCCGTCGCCATATACTCCTCAAAACCTACAGGTGCCGCCAACCCGGGACACCTCCTTTCTGCGCCGCCAAACCGACGCCCGTCGTTCTTCTACCGTTCCCGCCGCTCACCGGACGGGCAGGGGAAACTCTTCCGGCTTCTGGGCCGCATGCGGATGATCCGGCCCGGCGTACACCTTCAGCTTCATCAGCTGCCGCCGGCCCAGGCGCGTGCGAGGCAACATGCCGCGCACGGCCAGCCAGATGAGCCGTTCCGGATGGGTCTCCCGCAGCTGGCGCGCGGTCATCCGCTTCAGGCCACCCGGTTTGGTCGAGCGCTGGAAGTAGTACATCTTGTCGTCCCACTTGGTGCCGGACAGCCGCACCTTCTCCGCGTTGACGACGATGACGAAGTCGCCGGTGTCAACGTGCGGCGTATACTCGGGCTTGTGCTTGCCGCGCAGCACGGTCGCGATCTGAGACGCCAAACGCCCCAGCGTCTTGCCGGTAGCGTCGATGACGTACCATTTGCGCTCGACTTCGCCCGGTTTCGCCATGTACGTGTTCATCGCGCGTTCGAGCTCCTTCCGACAAGGAGGCCCTCCGCTGGCCCGCGCGCCCGGCGGCGCCCGAAGGGCCAAAGTAAATGTTATTACAGGGCTTTTCCCGTGTCAACCGTATTCCACCCGGACCAGGCAAAGCCCGTGCGCCGGCGCCGTCGGCCCCGCCAGCTCCCGGCGGCGCGACGCCAGCACCTCGCCCACCCAGGCCGGCGGCCGGCGCCCGTCCCCCACCAGGAGCAGCGTGCCGACGATGTTGCGCATCATGTGGTAAAGAAAGCCGTCGGCTTTCCCGTAGATATCGATGCGCGGCCCGTCTTGGACGATGTCCAGGCGCTGCAGGTGGCGCACCGTCGAGCGGACCGGCGTGCTGCCCGCCGCCTGGAAGGCGGCGAAATCGTGGCGCCCCACCAGCAGGCTCGCCGCCTGCCGCATGGCGTCCACGTCCAGCGGCGTCGGTACGTGGTAGGCGAACCGGCGCCAGAAAGCCGACGGGAACGGAGCGTTCCAGATGGTATACCGGTACGTCTTGGCCACCGCCGACTTGCGGGCGTGAAAGTCGGCGGGCGCCTCCTCCGCCGCCTTGACGACGATGGCCGCCGGCAGGCGGCTGTTCAGCGCGTACGGCCATCGCTCCGTCGGGATGCGGCTCGTGGTGAAGAAGTTGATCACTTGTCCTTCCGCATGCACGCCGGCGTCGGTCCGTCCCGCTCCGTGGACCGTGACCCGCTCGCCGGTCAACGTGGCGACGGCCCGCTCCAGGCAGCCCTGAATGGTCTCGCGGCCCTTCTGCCGCTGGAAGCCGTAAAAGTCGGTGCCGTCGTACTCCACGAGGCAGCGAATGTTCCGCATCGCTGACCTTGCGCGTGCACGCCGCCCACTACACCAGCGCGATGACGGCCATGGGCGCGCCGTCGCCGCGGCGGGTCCCGATCTTCACGACCCGGGTGTACCCGCCGTTCCGCGTCGCGTACTTGGGCGCCACCTCGTCAAACAGCTTCTTGACGACTTCCTTCTTGGTCAAAAACGCGGCCGCCTGACGGCGGGCGTGCAAATCGCCGCGCTTGCCCAGCGAAATCATCTTGTCGACCAGCGGCTGCACGGCTTTCGCCTTGGCCTCGGTGGTCGTGACCTGGCCATGGGCGATGACCTGCGTCGCCAGATGGCGCAGGAGGGCGCGACGGTGGCTGCTCGTCCGGCCCAGCTTCGCTTGGCGCATCTCGTAGTCCCTCCCTTACTCGTCAGGCTGGCGCAAGCTCAAGCCGTACTGCGCCAGTTTCTCCTTGACTTCCTGCAGCGACTTCTTGCCCAGATTGCGCACTTTGAGCATGTCGGCCTCGGTCTTCTTGATCAGCTCTTCGACCGTGTTGATGCCGGCACGCTTCAGGCAGTTGTACGAGCGCACCGAAAGATCCAGCTCTTCGATGGTCATGCTCAAAATGCGGTCTTTCGGCGTCTCGTCCTTCTTCACCAGCACTTCCAGATTGTCCGCGGCTTCGGTCAGGTTGACGAACAGCTGCAAATGCTCGATCAAAATTTTCGCCGCCACGCTGACGGCTTCGTCGGGCCGAATGCTGCCGTTGGTCCAAACCTCGAGAATGAGCTGGTCGTAGTCGGTCACCTGGCCGACCCGCGTGTTGTGCACCTCGTAGTTGACCTTCCGCACCGGCGAGAAGATGGAGTCGACCGCGATGACGCCGATGGGCTGATTATCTTTCTTGTTGCGCTCCGCCGGCACCCAGCCGCGGCCCTTCTCGACCGTCATCTCCATCGACAGGCGGCCGCCCTTGTCCAGGGTGGCGATGTGCAAGTCCGGGTTCAGAATCTCCACGTCCGGACCGTGCTCAATGTCGGCCGCGGTCACGGGCCCTTCGCCTTCGGCCTCCAGCCGCAGCGTGGCCGGGCCGTCCCCGTGCAGCTTCAACACCAGCTCCTTGATGTTGAGGACGATGTCGGTCACGTCCTCGACGACGCCGGGCACCGTGGAGAACTCGTGCAACACGCCGTCGATACGAATGGACGTCACGGCCGCTCCCGGCAAGGAGGACAGCAAAATGCGCCGCAGCGAATTGCCCAGGGTAATACCGTACCCGCGCTCGAGGGGCTCAATGACGAACCGGCCGTAGTTTTCGTCGCCGGTCTCTTCCACCTCGATGCGCGGCTTTTGAATGTCGAGCATTTTCATAGGTACCCTCCTCCTGGCAGGCGCCTTGCCCGCAACCGGGTGGGACGTCCGTGCTCACACCCGCCGGCGCTTCGGCGGCCGGCAGCCGTTGTGCGGAATGGGCGTGACGTCTTTAATCAACGTGATCTCGAGGCCCGCGGCCTGCAGCGAACGGATGGCCGCCTCGCGCCCGGCGCCCGGCCCCTTGACCCACACCTCGACCTCGCGCATGCCGTGGTCCTGTGCGGCGCGAGCCGCAGCTTCCGCCGCCTGGCTGGCCGCGAAGGGAGTACCCTTGCGAGAACCCTTGAAACCGACGGTCCCGGCCGACGCCCAGGAGATGACGTTGCCCTGCTTGTCGGTAATGGTCACAATCGTGTTGTTGAACGTCGACTTGATATGCGCAATGCCGCTCAGCACATTCTTGCGCTCTCGGCGCCGCGGCCTGGCGCTAGTCTTGGCTTTCGCCAAACAAATCGCCCCCCTGTTACGCCTTCGTCTTCTTCTTCTTCCCGGCTACCGTGCGGCGCGGCCCTTTCCGCGTGCGCGCATTGGTGCGCGTCCTTTGGCCGCGCACGGGCAGGCCGCGGCGGTGGCGCAGGCCACGATAGCAGCCGATGTCGATGAGGCGCTTGATGTCGCTCTGCACCTGGCGGCGCAGGTCGCCTTCCACCACGAAGTTCTGCGCGATGTACTCGCGCAGGCGGTTCACCTCATCCTCGAGCAAATCCCGCACGCGCGTGTCGGGATTCACGCCCGTCGCTTTCACGATCTGTTCGGCGCGAGAGCGGCCGATCCCGTAAATGTACGTGAGCGCCACCACGACCCGCTTGTCGCGGGGCAAGTCGACGCCGGCAATTCTCGCCATCGCCCGTCACCCCCTACCCTTGCTTCTGCTTGTGCTTCGGGTTTTCGCAAATAACCATCACCCGGCCGTGGCGGCGGATGATCTTGCACTTCTCGCACATACGCTTGACCGAAGGACGTACTTTCATCGCCGTGCTCCTCTCCAGGCCCTCTCGTCTACCGCTTCCGGTACGTGATGCGGCCTCTCGACAAATCGTACGGTGACAGCTCGACGGTCACCCGGTCGCCGGGCAAAATCCGGATGAAATTCATCCGCATCTTGCCCGAGATGTGGCAGAGCACCTTGTGGCCGTTGTCCAGCTCGACGCGGAACATCGCGTTTGGCAGCGGCTCGATCACTGTGCCTTCCATTTCAATTACATCGTCCTTAGCCATCGGGTCAGCCCGCCTCCTTCAGCTTGGCTGCAAGGGCCGAAAGCGCAGCCCGCACCTCAGCATCGTCCACCGGCTCGCCTTTCTGTAATTTGGCGCCCAGTTCGTGAGCCACCAAAGGCTGGGGCTCCAGATGCCGCGGGTTCTTCCGTTTCGGCCTCGCCACGGAGCGACTCTGCCCGTCGACGACGAGCACGAAGCCGTCGTCCAACACTTTATAAACCAGCATCGGCTTGCCCCGATCCCGTCCGGCCTTGGATATAACCAGCCTTCCCGGTTCCAGTCGCATGCCGTCTCCCGCCCGCGGTGTCAAAGTGCCGTCAAGATCTCGGCGTAGCCTTCCCGAACCGCAACCGTGTGCTCGAAGTGGGCCGACAAGCTGCCGTCGGCCGTAACCGCCGTCCAGTTGTCGTCCAGGATGCGCACCTCGTCGGTGCCGACGTTGACCATCGGTTCGATGGCCAGCGTCATCCCGACCTTAAGGCGCGGTCCCCGCCCCGGTCGCCCGAAGTTCGGGACCTGCGGCGCTTCGTGCATGCTCCGGCCGATGCCGTGGCCGACGAAACTCTTCACGACCGAAAAGCCCGCGGCCTCGACGTGCGTCTGCACGGCGTGGCCGATATCCGACAGCCTGTTGCCCGCCACCGCCTGCGCGATGCCCTTCATCAGCGCTTCCTCGGTAACCCGCAGGAGCTTTTGCGCCAGCTCGGACACTTGCCCGACCGGGTACGTCCAGGCCATGTCCCCGCAAAACCCGTCGACGAAGGCGCCGATATCGACCGAGACGATGTCGCCCTCCTCCAGCACCCTTGGCCCCGGGATGCCGTGCACCACTTCGTCGTTGACGCTGGTGCACGTGCACGCCGGGTAGCCCTGGTAGCCCTTGAACGCGGAAACGGCGCCCTGCCGCCGGAGGAACTCCTCCACCCAGCTGTCGATGTCGGCGGTCGTAACACCCGGCCGCAGGCGCTCCCGCACCAGGGCGTGGGCTTGGGCAACGACGCGGCCGGCCTTGCGCATGGCGGCGATTTCGGATTCCGACTTGAGAATGATCAAGAATCGCCGCCCTCCCGCCACTGGAGTCCGAAGCGCTCGAGGCCGGCCAGAATGTCCGCCAGCACGTCGGAAACCTCCCGGCACCCGTCGACGTGCACGAGGCGCTCCTCGGCCCGATAAAAGTCTACCACAGGCAGCGTCTGGTCCACATATACCTGCAGGCGACGCCGGGCCGTTTCCTCGTTGTCGTCGCTCCGCTGCACCAATGGACCGCCGCAGCTCGAGCACTTGCCTGTCGCTACCTCGGCCGCGTCGGCCCGGAACGTCGCGCCGCACTGGGCGCAAACCCGCCGCTGGGAGATGCGCCGAACGGCTTCCTCCTGCGGCACGTCGATAAATACCGCCGCGTCCAGCTGCTTGCCCATCTCTGCGAGCTTGGCCTTCAGCGCCTGCGCCTGTGGAACCGTCCGCGGGAAGCCGTCCAGGATGAAGCCCGCCGCGGCGTCCGGCTGCTTGATCCGCTCTTCCACCAGCGCCACGGTCAAGTCGTCAGGCACGAGCTCCCCGCGTTCCACGTAGCGCTTCACCTGCCGGCCCAGTTCCGATTCGGACTGCAGCGCCTCGCGGAACATGTCGCCCGTCGAAATGCGGGGGATGTTCAGTTTTTTCGCCAACAAGTCGGCCTGGGTGCCCTTGCCGGCGCCGGGCAAACCCAGCATTACTAGCCGCACAACAGTGCCCCCATCCCGTTTGGGCCTACTTCAGGAATCCTTCGTAATGGCGCATCAGCAGCTGCGCCTCGATTTGCTTCATCGTGTCCAGCGCGACGCCCACCACAATCAACAAGCCGGTACCGCCGAAGTACAAGAACGTCGTCGGCAGCTTGGTGATGGTAGCCATCAGGTACGGCAGCACCGCGATGAACCCGAGGAACAGCGCGCCCGCCATCGTCAGGCGGCTCAGGACCCGATCCAGATACTGCGCCGTCGGCTTGCCCGGGCGCAGGCCGGGAATGAAGCCGCCGTACTTGCGCATGTTGTCGGCCACGTCGTTGGGATTCCACGTGACCGCGGTGTAGAAGTACGTGAAGAAGATGACGAGCACGAAGTACAGTAAATTGTACCCAAAGGTACCATATCCAATCACGCGGTCGACGGCTTGCGCGATGCTCGGCACGAACTGCGCGAGCGTCAGCGGAAACACCAACACCGACGACGCGAAGATGACGGGGATGACGCCGGCCTGGTTCACCTTCATCGGAATATGGGTGGACTGGCCGCCGTACATCCGCCGGCCGACGACCCGCTTGGCGTACTGGACGGGGATGCGGCGCTCGCCCTGCTGCACCATGATGACGGCCATGATGACCAGCAAGCCCGCCACCAGGAAGAAGAGCAGGCTGAACGGATTGATGCCGCCCGCGCCCAGCGCCTGGAAGATGTTGTACGTGCCGACCGGCACGCCGGCAACGATACCGGCGAAAATGATCAGCGAAATGCCGTTGCCGATGCCCTTCTCGCTGATCTTCTCGCCGAGCCACATCAGGAACGTGGAACCGGCCGTCAGCGACACGATGATGCTGAGATACGTGAACAGGTTGGGGTTGGTCAGCACGCCCCAGCTGTTGGCCAGGGTCGTCACGCCGATGCCCTGGATGACGGCGAGGACCACCGTGCCCCAACGGGTGTAATCCTGGAGCTTCTTGCGCCCCTCGGGGCCTTCCTTGGCCAGTTCTTCAAGCCGAGGAATGACGATGGTCAGCAGCTGAATAATAATGGATGACGTAATGTACGGCTGGACGCCTAGCGCGAAAATCGTGAAGCGCCCCAGGGCGCCGCCCGAGAACAGGTTGAGAAACCCGAAGATGTTGCCGCCTGCCACGCCCAGCGCGGCCGCCAGCGCCGCGGCGTCGACCCCCGGCACCGGCACGAACGAGCCGATGCGGAAGACAACCAGCAGGGCCATCGTGTACAGGAGCTTCCGGCGCAAGTCCTGGATGCGCAGCGCGTTTCTCAGCGCGTCGAGCACTTAGATCACCTCGATGCTGCCGCCGGCGGCCCGAATCTTCTCTGCCGCGGTCTGGCTGAAAGCGTGAACACGCACCGTCAGCGGCCGCGTAATCTCGCCATCCCCCAACAGCTTGATGCCGTCTTTGATGTCGCGCACAAGACGCGACTGGACCAGCAGCTCCGGAGTCACCACCGTGTTCGGCTCAAACCGGTTCAGCTGCTCTACGTTGATCACGGCATAGCGCCGCGCAAACTTCGTGTTCTTGAAGCCGCGCTTCGGCAGCTGACGCTGCAGCGGCGTCTGGCCGCCTTCAAACCCCGGGCCTTTCAAGCCGCCGGAACGGGCGCCCTGCCCCTTGTGCCCGCGGCCGGACGTCTTGCCCCGGCCCGAACCGATGCCGCGCCCGACCCGCTTGGCGTGCTTCCGAGC
This sequence comes from Bacillota bacterium, assembly GCA_017577945.1. Taxonomy (NCBI): domain Bacteria; kingdom Bacillati; phylum Bacillota; species Bacillota bacterium. The sequence goes on along the minus strand of PKQS01000007.1, from coordinate 233,797 downwards.
GCCGGCCGGCGGCCGCAATTCGTGCAGCTTCATGTTACGCCTCCTCCACTTCGACCAGGTGGCGCACCTTGAAAATCATGCCGCGGATGGTCGGCGTGTCCTCGTGCACCACCGTCTGGTTGAGACGACGCAGTCCCAGCGCGCGGATCGTCTCCCGCTGGTCCTCCGGGTGACCGATCGCGCTCTTCTTCCACGTAATCTTCAACTGCCCGGCCATCACGAGTCCCCCTAACCGACGATCTCCTCCACGGACTTGCCGCGCAGCGCCGCCACCTGTTCCGTCGTGCGCATCTGCTTCAGCGCGGTCAACGTGGCCCACACCACGTTGATGGGGTTGTTGCGCCCCAGCGACTTGGTGAGCACGTCGCGCACGCCCGCGCACTCCATCACGGCCCGGACGGGACCGCCGGCGATGACGCCGGTACCAGGCGAAGCAGGCTTGATGAACACCTTGGCGCCGCTGAACTTGGCGGTCATTTCGTGGGGGACCGTCGTGCCGACGATCGGTACCGTAATCATGTTTTTGCGGGCCTTTTCAATGGCTTTCCGGATGGCGGCCGACACCTCACGCGACTTGCCCAGGCCCGCGCCCACCCGGCCCGCACGGTCGCCGACTACCACCAGCGCGGAAAAGCGGCGAATCCGGCCGCCTTTAACGGTTTTCGAAACGGGATTGATCCAGACGACTCGCTCTTCCAGTTCCACTTGGGCGTCCCGCTTGGAACGCTGTTCCGCCACGGGACCGCACCCCCTCTCCGTCGGTTAGAATTCAAGACCGCCTTCGCGGGCGCCTTCGGCCAGCGCCGCGACCCGTCCGTGGTACAAGTTGCCGCCGCGGTCAAACACGACCTTGGTGATGTTCTTAGCCAGCGCCCGCTTCGCGATGAGCAGGCCCACGGCGCGCGCCGCCTCGCAGTTGCTGCCCCGCTCGATCTGGCCCCGCAGCTCCGGATCCAGCGTCGACGCGGCCACCAGCGTGTGACCCTTGGTGTCGTCAATGATCTGGGCGTAAATGTGCTTGAGGCTGCGGTACACCGACAGCCGCGGCCGTTCGGGCGTGCCCTTGATCTTCTTGCGCAAACGGAGATGGCGCCGCTTGCGGCCCTCCGCACGTGTCAGTTTCGCCATATCCCTATACCTCCAGCGTCACCCGTCGCCGACATCAGTCGGACACTTTGCCGGCCTTGCCGGCCTTACGACGCACGCGCTCGCCCTCGTAACGGATGCCCTTGCCCAAATACGGCTCCGCCGGCCGGACGCGGCGGATTTGGGCGGCGAACTCGCCGACAAGCTCCTTGTCGATGCCCCGCACGATGATTTGCGTCGGCTTGGGCACCTCCACCTGGATGCCCGGCGGGGGCGTGATCTCCACCGGATGCGAGAAGCCGACGACAAGCTGCAGCTTGTTGCCCACCATCTGCGCACGGTAGCCGACGCCGCGAATCTCCAGGCTCTTCTCGTAACCCTTCGTGACGCCTTCCACCATGTTGGCCACCAGCGTGCGGCTCAGCCCGTGCAGCGCCTTGTGCTCGGGGTCGTCGGACGCCCGCCGGACAACGATACGGCCGTCCTCCACCGCCACCTGAATGGCTTCCGGCAGCACGCGCGTCAGCTCGCCCTTGGCGCCCTTGACGCGCACCACGTTGCCCTCGACTTGTACCTCCACTCCCGCCGGAAGCGGGATGGGCTGCTTCCCGATGCGTGACACAACCGCTACCTCCTCAGCCGCTACCAGACGTAGCAGAGGACTTCGCCGCCCACGCCCAGCTTGCGGGCCTGCTTGTCGGTCATAACACCTTTGGACGTGGACAGGACGGCGATCCCAAGGCCGCCCAGCACCCGCGGGATCTGGTCGCGCCCGGCGTACACCCGGCGCCCGGGCTTGCTGATCCGCTTGAGGCCCTGAATCACCCGTTCCCGATTGGCGCCGTACTTCAGGTACAGCCGAATCACGCCCTGCTTGCCGTCGTCGATGACGCGGTAATCGCGGATGAAGCCCTCTTCCTTGAGAATTCGCGCCAGCTCCTTCTTCAGATTGGAAGCCGGCACGTCCACCGTCTCATGATACACCATGTTGGCGTTGCGAATCCGTGTCAGCATATCCGCGATCGGATCCGTCATCACCATGTCGGTTCCACCCCCTCACCAGCTCGCCTTGACCACGCCCGGAATTTCGCCGCGGTGGGCCAAATTCCGGAAGCAGACGCGGCACAACTGGAACCGCCGCATGTAGCCGCGGGGGCGGCCGCAAATCCGGCAGCGGTTGACCCGGCGAGTGCTGTACTTCGGCGGCCGCTTGGCTTTGGCGATCATCGACTTCTTGGCCATGTCGTCACCTCTTTCACGCCGCCCGGAAGGGCATGCCCAGCTCGGACAAAAGCGCCAGAGCTTCTTCGTCCGTCTTGGCCGTCGTCACGATGGTGACGTCCAGCCCGCGGATTTTGTCCACCCGGTCGTAGCGAATCTCAGGAAAAATCAGCTGCTCCCGCAGTCCGAGGCTGTAGTTGCCCCGGCCGTCGAAGGACTTGGGCGAAACGCCGCGGAAGTCCCGGATTCTCGGCAGGCCAACGTTGATGAGCTTATCGAGGAAATCGTACATCCGGTCCCCGCGCAGCGTCACCTTGAGGCCGATGGCCATGCCCTCGCGGATCTTGAAGTTCGCGATGGACTTCTTCGCCCGCGTGATGGCCGGCTTCTGGCCGCTGATGGCGGTCAGGTCCGCCATGGCCGACTCCAGTTCCTTGGGATTCTGCGCGGCTTCGCCGACGCCCATGTTCAGGACGATCTTCTCCAGGCGCGGCACCTGCATGATGCTCTTGTAGCCGAACCGCTCACGCAAGGCCGGCACGACTTCCTTGTAATACTTCTCCTTCAGTCGCGACACATGCGCCCCCCCTTTCCGGCCTCAGTCCACGATCTCGCCGCAGCGGACGCATACCCGCTTGACGCCGTTCTCGTCCCGGCGGCGCCGCATCCGGGCCGGCCGCTTGCACTTGGGGCAAACGAGCATCACGTTGGAAGCCGAAATCGGGCCCGGGCGCTCGATGACGCCGCCCTGGGGGTTTTCCCGCGTCGGGCGGACGTGGCGCTTCTGGATGTTGACGCCCTCCACCACGACCCGGTTCTCCTTCGGCCGCACTTCCAGAACCTTGCCCTGCTTGCCTTTGTCGTCGCCGGCGATGACGGCCACCAAGTCGCCCTTCTTAACGTGCACCTTGAACGGCATCCCGTTTCCTCCTCACAGCACTTCCGGCGCCAGCGACACGATGCGCAGGAAGTTGCGGTCACGCAGCTCCCGCGCGACCGGGCCGAAAATGCGGGTGCCGCGGGGGTTGCCCTGCTCGTTGATAATCACCGCGGCGTTGTCGTCAAAGCGAATCGTCGACCCGTCGGGGCGCCGCGTCTCCTTCTTGGTCCGGACCACGACGGCCCTGACCACCTCGCCTTTCTTCACCGCCCCGCCCGGGATGGCGTCTTTCACGGAGGCGACAATCACGTCGCCGACGCCCGCGTAGCGGCGGTGGCTGCCGCCGAGCACGCGGATGCACATAATCTCCCGCGCGCCCGAGTTGTCGGCGACCTTAAGCCTCGTCTGCACCTGAATCACAGCAGTCGGCCTCCCTCACTGGGCACGACGGAGAATTTCCACGACGCGCCAACGCTTGCGCCGGCTGAGCGGACGGGTCTCCATGATGCGGACCACGTCGCCCTCGCGGCACTCGTTGTTCTCGTCGTGCGCCATAAACTTCTTCGTGCGCAAGATTTCCCGCTGGTACAGCGGGTGACGCACTCTGCGCTGAACGGCCACGACGACCGTCTTGTTCATCTTGTCGGAGACGACGGTGCCCACCATCGTCTTGCGCATGCCACGCTGTGCCTGCGCCACCGACGCTCCCTCCTCACCCGCGCCGCTTAACGGCGAATGTTCAGCTCCCGCTCGCGCTTGATGGTATGAATGCGCGCGATATCTTTCCGTACCGCCTTGATCCGCATGGGGTTGTCCAGCTGCCCCGTGGCCAACTGAAAGCGGAGATTGAACAACTCTTCCTTCAGCTCGGCCAGCTTGCGGTCGAGCTCCTCATCGGTCAGCTCACGGATTTCGTCCGCCTTCAATTCGCTTCACCACCCGCGGCACGTTCGCGCTCGACGATCTTCGTCTTGATCGGCAGCTTGTGCGACGCAAGACGAAGCGCCTCCCGCGCGACATCTTCGGACACACCGGCCACCTCGAACATGATGCGGCCGGGCTTCACGACGGCCACCCACAGCTCCGGCGAACCTTTGCCGCCGCCCATGCGCACCTCGGCCGGTTTCTTGGTCACCGGTTTGTCCGGGAAGATGGTGATCCACACCTTCCCGCCGCGGCGCATATGACGCGTCACGGCGATACGCGCGGCCTCAATCTGCTGGCTTGTAATCCAGGCGGGCTCCAGCGCTTGCAGGCCGAACTCGCCGTACTGCAGCGTGGTGCCGCGGCTCGCCTTGCCCTTCAGGCGGCCTCTATGCTGCTTGCGCCACTTCACCTTGCGAGGCATCAGCATGCCTTACTCGCCTCCTTGCGACCCGACCGCGGCCGGCTGACGTGCGGGCAGCACTTCGCCCTTGTAAATCCACACCTTCACGCCGATGCGGCCGTACTTCGTCAGCGCCTCGGCGAAGCCGTAGTCCACGTCGGCCCGCAGCGTCTGCAGCGGAATGGAGCCTTCCAGCGCCCACTCCGTCCGGGCGATCTCCGCACCGGACAGCCGCCCGGACACCATGACCTTGACGCCCTTGGCGCCGAGCCGCATGGCCCGCTGCATCGCCTGCTTCATGGCGCGGCGGAACGCAATGCGGCGTTCCAGCTGGAACGCGATGTTTTCCGCCACCAGTTGCGCGTCCAGCTCGGGCACTTTGATCTCGACGATGTTGATCTGGATCTGCTTGCCCGTTTCCCTCTCCAGGTCCTTGCGCAGCTGGTCGACTTCGGCGCCGCCCTTGCCGATGATCATGCCCGGCCGAGCCGCGTGGATCGTCAGCTTGACCCGGTTGGCGGCCCGCTCAATCTCCACGCGCGAGACGCCGGCGGTATAGAACCGCTCCTTGATGAGCTTGCGCAGCCGCAAGTCCTCGTGGAGGAGGTCGGCGTATTCGCGCTTGTTCGCGTACCAACGGCTTTGCCAGTCTCGGATGATGCCGAGCCTAAGGCCGTACGGGTGTACCTTTTGTCCCAATGCTACCCCTCCTCACCGGCGTTCGCTGAGCACGACGGTGATGTGGCTCATGCGCTTCACGTAGCGATCCGCGCGGCCCCGCGCCCGGGGGCGGATCCGCTTCAGCCGCGGACCTTCGTCCACATACGCCGACTTGACGTACAGGAGGTCCGGGTTCATGTCATGGTTCGTCTCCGCGTTGGCGGCAGCCGACTTCACGACCTTCTCCACCAGCCGCGCCGCCTTCTGCGGAGAGAAGCGGAGAATCGTCAGCGCCTCGTCCAGGGACTTGCCCTGGATGAGCTTCGTCACCAGCCGCGCCTTGCGGGGCGAGATCAACAGGTAACGAGCAACCGCTCTAGCTTCCATCGTTCTTCCTCCCCCCGCCGGACTACTTGGCTTTCGTCGTCTTCTCGGACTTGCCGCCGTGACCGCGGAACGTCCGCGTCGGCACAAACTCGCCGAGCTTGTGGCCGACCATGTCCTCCGTCACGTAAATCGGGACGTGACGCCGGCCGTCGTGCACCGCGAACGTGTGGCCGACGAAGGCGGGGAAAATCGTCGAGTCACGAGACCAGGTCTTGATGACCCGCTTCTCGCCGGTCTCGTTCATTTCCTGAACCTTTTTCAGGAGCTTCGGGTCAACGTACGGCCCCTTCTTGCTGGACCTTCCCATGGCCAACCTCCTCCGCGGCTCACTGGTAACGCCGTCTGACGATGTACTTGTCCGACGGCTTGTTCCTCTTGCGCGTCCTGTAACCGAGCGTCGGCTTGCCCCACGGCGTAACCGGACCCGGCATGCCCACCGGCGCCTTGCCTTCCCCGCCGCCGTGCGGGTGGTCCACCGGGTTCATCGCCGAACCGCGCACATGCGGACGCCGCCCCAGCCAGCGAGCCCGGCCCGCCTTGCCGAGCACGATGTTTTCATGTTCGACGTTGCCGACCTGTCCGACGGTCGCCTTGCAGTTGATGTGCACCATGCGGAACTCGCCGGACGGCAGCCGCAGCGTCGCGTAGTTGCCCTCCCGGGCCATGACCTGCGCGGCTGCGCCCGCGGCGCGCACGAGCTGGCCGCCCTTGCCGGGCTTGAGCTCGATGTTGTGCACCAGCGTGCCGACCGGAATCTTGGCCAGCGGCAGCGCGTTGCCCGGCTTGATGTCCGCGTTGGGCCCGGACTCGACGATGTCGCCCACCTTCAGGCCCAGCGGAGCCAGGATGTAACGCTTCTCGCCGTCCGCGTAGTGCAGCAGCGCGATGCGGGCCGTACGGTTCGGGTCGTATTCAATCGCGGCCACCTTGGCCGGGATGCCGTCCTTGTCCCGCTTGAAGTCGATGATGCGATACATCCGCTTGTGGCCGCCGCCGCGGAAGCGGGCCGTGATGCGGCCCTGCGAGTTGCGCCCACCGGTCTTCTTGAGCGGCTCCAGCAGCGACTTCTCAGGCTCAGTCTTCGTAATCTCCTCAAAGGTTGCCACCGTCATGCCGCGGCGAGCGGGAGACGTCGGCTTGTATCGCTTGACGCCCATGGTTCACCCTGCCTCCTCAATATCAGAGACCCTCGAAGATCGGGATCCGCTGGCCCTCTGCCAAGGTCACGATGGCCTTCTTGATCTCCCGCGTGCGGCCCTGCGTCCGGCCCTGCCGGCGCAGCTTGCCCTTCTGCCGGATGGTGTTCACCTTGGTGACCTTCACGTTGAAGATCTGCTCGACCGCCTGCTTAATCTGCGTCTTGTTGGCGTTGCGGTCGACTTCGAACACGTACTTGCCCTGCTCCATCAGGGCAGTAGCCTTCTCGGTAATAATCGGCCGCTTCAGAATGTCTCGCGGGTCCATCAGCCCAACGCCTCCTCCAGCTTGGCCACGGCGTCCTTGGTCAGAACCAGCTTCTCATGCGACAGCACCGCGTAGACGTTGACGTCCGTGGCCTGCATCGTCGCCGCGCCGGGCAAATTCCGCGTCGAAAGCTCCACGTTGCGGTTCCGTTCGGCCAGCAAAATCAACGGCTTGCGCTCCGCGGACAAGCGGCGCAGAACCCCGGCCATCAGCTTCGTCTTCGGCTCGGGCAGCACCAGTGACTCCAACACGATCAAGTTGCCCTCGCGAACCTTGGCCGACAAGGCCGACCGCAGCGCGGCCCGGCGAGCCTTCTTCGGCATGGCCAGGCGATACTCGCGCGGCTTGGGGCCGAAGACCACACCGCCGCCGACCCAGTGGGGCGCGCGAATGCTGCCCTGCCGCGCCCGGCCGGTGCCTTTTTGCCGCCACGGCTTGCGGCCGCCGCCGCGCACTTCGCCGCGCGTCTTGGTGGACGCGGTCCCCTGGCGCTGGTTGGCCAGGTACGTGACGACGGCCTGGTGGAGCAGCGCTTCGTTCACGGGCGCGCCGAACACGACGTCGGAAAGCTCAATCTCGCCGACCGTCTGCCCTTCCAGGTTGTATACCGCTACCTTCGGCATCGCTGTGTCTCCTCCAAACTCCATCCGTCAAGACTTGTGCTTGACCGTTTCCTTCACCAGCACAAGCCCGCCGCGAGGACCGGGAACGGAGCCCTTGACGAGGATGAGATTGCGGTCGGCGTCAACCCGGACAATCCGCAGCCCTTGAATCGTGCGCCGCACGCCGCCCATCCGTCCCGGCAGCTTCCGGCCAGGAAATACGCGCCCCGGCTCGCGCGAGTTCAGCGAACCGACGCCGCGGTGGAACATCGAACCGTGCGCCATCGGGCCCCGGTGGAACCCGTGCCGCTTAATCGCGCCGGCAAAGCCCTTGCCTTTCGTCACGCCGGTTACGTCCACGTATTCCCCCGGCTGAAAGATGTCCGCCTTAATCACGTCGCCCACATTCAGGGCGGCGAAGCTTTCGCCTTCGTTGAAGCGCACCTCGCGCAGGTAGCGGGTCGGCTTCACACCCGCCGCCCGGAAATGCCCCAGGAGCGGCTTGTTCAGCCGGCTCTCCTTCTGCTCGCCGAACCCGAGCTGCAGGGCGTTGTAGCCGTTCTTTTCCACCGTGCGCTTCTGGACCACGACGCACGGGCCCGCCTCGATGACGGTCACCGGCACCACGCGGCCCGCCTCGTCAAAGATTTGCGTCATACCGATCTTCTTGCCGAGAATTGCCTTGGGCATCTCCTTGCACCTCCTCCGGATCGAACACGCCGGCGCTCGCTCACAGCTTGATCTCGATGTCGACGCCCGCCGGGAGGTCGAGCCGCATCAAGGCGTCCACCGTCTTGGGCGTCGGGTCCAAGATGTCGATAAGACGCTTGTGGATGCGCATCTCGAACTGCTCCCGGGAGTCCTTGTGAATGTGCGGCGAACGCAGCACCGTAAACAGCGTCCGCTCCGTCGGAAGTGGGATCGGCCCCGACACCCTGGCGCCGGTGCGCTTGGCCGTCTCCACGATGCGCTCAGCGGAACCGTCCAAAAGCTTGTGGTCAAACGCCTTCAGCCGAATACGAATCTTTTGCGCCATAAATCGTTCTCTGGCCTCCTTTTGCCGCTCTGGGCGGCGCGGGCTCAGACGGAAATTCCCCCGCGGGGCGGAGCACCCCGCGAGCAACCTCCCGCGTCATCGCCCAAAATCGTCTCGCTTAGGCGAGAATCTTGGTCACGACGCCGGCGCCGACGGTACGGCCGCCTTCACGCACGGCGAAGCGCAGCCCTTCCTCCAGCGCAATGGGCGTAATCAGCTCCACCGTAATCGTCACGTTGTCGCCCGGCATCACCATCTCCACGCCGTCCGGCAGCTTGATGGCCCCCGTCACGTCCGTCGTCCGGAAATAAAACTGCGGACGATACCCGTTGAAAAACGGCGTGTGACGGCCGCCTTCTTCCTTCGTCAGCACGTACAGCTCCGCCTGGAACTTCGTGTGCGGCGTAATCGACCCGGGCTTCGCCAGCACCTGCCCGCGCTCCACTTCCCCGCGCTCGATGCCCCGCAAGAGCACCCCAATGTTGTCGCCCGCCTGCGCCTGGTCCAGCACCTTCCGGAACATCTCCAGGCCCGTGGCCACCGTCTTGCGCGTCGGACGCAGGCCCACGATCTCCACTTCGTCGCCCACCTTGATGGTCCCGCGCTCCACGCGGCCCGTCGCCACCGTGCCGCGGCCCGTGATGCTGAACACGTCCTCCACCGGCATCAGGAACGGCTTGTCAACATCCCGCTGCGGCGTCGGAATGTACGTGTCCACCGCATCCAAAAGCTCCTGCAGCTTCGCACACCACTCGCCCGGCTGCCCCGCCTCCAGCTCCTCGATGGCCTTCAGCGCCGAACCCCGGATCACCGGAATCTCGTCGCCCGGAAACTCGTACTGGCTCAGCAGCTCCCGCACTTCCATCTCCACCAGCTCGAGCAGCTCCGGGTCGTCCACCATGTCCGCCTTGTTCAGCCACACCACGATGGCCGGCACGCCCACCTGACGCGCCAGCAGGATGTGCTCGCGCGTCTGCGGCATCGGACCGTCCGCCGCACTCACCACCAAAATCGCACCGTCCATCTGCGCCGCACCCGTGATCATGTTCTTCACGTAGTCCGCGTGACCCGGGCAGTCCACGTGCGCATAGTGCCGCGCATCCGTCTCGTACTCCACGTGCGACGTGTTGATCGTAATCCCCCGCGCACGCTCCTCCGGCGCATTGTCGATCTCCTCAAACCGCTTCGCCTGCGCCTTCCCCTTCTGCGCCAAATACATCGTAATGGCCGCCGTCGTCGTCGTCTTCCCGTGGTCCACGTGCCCGATGGTGCCCACGTTCACGTGCGGCTTCGTCCGCTCAAACTTTGCCTTCGCCATCTCGTCGCGTACCTCCAGTTGTTTGGTGTTTCTAATGGTAACCCGTCGTCGACGCAGCGGCGCCAGGCCGGCGTCACACGCGCTCGGCGATGATGCTTTGCGCGATGTTGGCCGGTACCGGCGCGTAATGGCTGAATTGCATCGTGTACGTGGCCCGTCCCTGCGTCATGGAACGCAGGTCGGTGGCGTAGCCGAACATCTCGGCCAGCGGCACCTTCGCCCGCACGATCTGGGCGTTGCCCCGCCGGTCCATGCCTTCGATGTGGCCGCGGCGAGCGTTCAGGTCGCCCATCACGTCGCCCAGAAATTCCTCGGGCGTCGTCACCTCGACGGACATGATGGGTTCGAGCAGAATGGGTTCGGCGTTCTTGGCGCCTTCCTTGAAGCCCATGGAACCGGCGATCTTGAACGCCATCTCGGACGAGTCCACCTCATGGTACGACCCGTCCACCAGCGACACGCGCACGTCCACGACCGGATAGCCGGCCAGCGGGCCGCTCTGCATCGCCTCTTTGATGCCCGCCTCGACCGCCGGGATGTACTCCTTGGGCACGACGCCGCCGACGATCTTGTTGACGAACTCGAAGCCGGAGCCCGGCGGCAGCGGCTCGATCTCCAAGATGACGTGGCCGTACTGGCCGCGGCCGCCCGTCTGCCGCACGAAACGCCCTTCCGCCCGCACCGGCTTGGTCAGCGTCTCGCGGTAGGCGACCTGCGGCTTGCCCACGTTCGCCGCCACTTTGAACTCCCGCAAGAGCCGGTCCACGATGATTTCCAGGTGCAGCTCGCCCATGCCGTGGATGATGGTCTGCCCGGTTTCCTCGTCGGTCGTGACGCGGAACGTCGGGTCTTCCTCCATCAGGCGTTGCAGCGCCATGGCCAGCTTGTCCTGATCGCCCTTCGTCTTCGGCTCGATGGCCTGGGCGATCACCGGCTCCGGGAAGTCCGGGCTCTCCAGCAAAATCGGGTGCGCCTCGTCGCACAACGTGTCGCCGGTCGTCGTATCCCGCAGGCCCACGGCCGCGGCGATGTCGCCGGCGTACACCTCGTCAACCTCTTCGCGGTGATTGGCGTGCATGAGCATGAGGCGCCCGATGCGCTCCCGCTTGCCCTTAGTCGCGTTGTACACGTACGAGCCGGCCTTGAGCGTGCCCGAATAGACGCGGAAGAACGCCAGCTTGCCGACGTACGGGTCGGCCATAATCTTGAACGCCAGCGCCGCGAACGGCGCGTCGTCGCTGACCTCGCGCACCTCCTCCTCTTCGGTCCCGGGTTTCTGGCCGCGAACCGGAGGCAGATCCAGCGGCGAGGGCAGGTAGTCCACCACCGCGTCCAGCAGCGGCTGGACGCCCTTATTCTTGAAGGCCGAGCCGCACAGCACCGGCGTCAGCGCCATCGAGAGGCAGCCCTTGCGGATGGCCGCCTTCAGCTCTTCAACGGTGATTTCCGCGCCTTCCAAGTACTTTTCCATCAGCGCGTCGTCTTGCTCCGCCGCCGCCTCGATGAGCGCCTCCCGGGCCTCGGCCACCGCGTCCAGCACGTCGGCCGGGATCTCCGACTCCTCGACGTGCGTGCCGAGGTCGTCGGTATAGATGATGGCCTTCTGCGTGATCAGGTCGACGACGCCGCGGAAGTTCTCCTCGGACCCGATGGGCAGCTGAATCGGCACCGCCCGCGTACCGAGCCGCTCGCGCATTTGTTCCACGACGCGCAAAAAGTCGGCGCCAACGCGGTCCATCTTGTTCACGAACGCGATGCGCGGGACGCGGTACTTGTCGGCCTGGCGCCACACCGTCTCGGACTGCGGCTCGACGCCGTTGACGCCGCAGAAGACGGCAATGGCACCGTCGAGGACGCGCAAGCTGCGCTCCACCTCGACGGTGAAGTCCACGTGCCCGGGCGTGTCTATGATGTTAATCCGATATCCTTTCCACTGGCACGTGGTGGCCGCCGCGGTGATGGTGATGCCGCGCTCGCGCTCCTGCACCATCCAGTCCATCGTCGCGGAACCCTCGTGTGTCTCGCCGAGACGATGCGTGCGCCCCGTGTAGAACAAAATGCGCTCCGTCGTCGTCGTCTTGCCCGCGTCGATGTGGGCCATGATCCCGATGTTCCGGGTTCGTTCCAATGGGAATGCTCTAGCCACCCAGTCGTCCCCCTTACCGCTTTACCAGCGGTAGTGCGCAAAGGCGCGGTTGGCCTCCGCCATCCGGTGCGTCTCGTCGCGCTTCTTGACGGCGCCGCCCTGCCCTTGCGCAGCGTCCAGCAGCTCGTTGGCGAGCCGCTCGATCATCGTCTTGTCCTTGCGCTCGCGAGCGAACTGCACGATCCAGCGCAGGGCCAGCGTCACCCGCCGCTCGGGACGCACCTCCAGCGGCACCTGGTACGTAGCGCCGCCCACGCGGCGAGGCCGAACCTCAAGCACCGGCATCGCGTTGCGCACCGCCTTGTCCAGGACGTCCAAGGGGTTTTCGCCGGTGCGCTCCTTAATCAAATCAAACGCGCCGTACACAATCTTTTGGGCCAGGCTCTTCTTGCCGTCCCGCATCACTTTGTTGATGAGCTGATGCACGAGGACGCTGCCGTATACAGGATCCGGCGCAATCTCCCGCCTGACCGCCCTCGCTCTGCGCATGGCTCAACCTCCCATCCATTACTTAGGCCGCTTGGCACCGTACTTCGAGCGCCCTTGCCGGCGGTCCTTCACACCCGCGGCGTCCAGCGTGCCGCGCACGATGTGATAGCGCACGCCAGGCAGGTCCTTGACGCGCCCGCCCCGGACCAGAACGACCGAGTGCTCCTGGAGGTTGTGCCCCTCGCCCGGAATGTAGGCGGTCACCTCGATGCCGTTGGTCAGCCTCACGCGCGCCACTTTCCGCAGCGCCGAGTTGGGCTTCTTCGGCGTCGTCGTGTACACACGCGTGCAAACGCCGCGCTTGAACGGAGCCGGATTCGACTCCATCGTGCGGCCTTTCAGGGCGTTGTACGTGTAGCGCAGAGCCGGCGCCTTGCTCTTGCGCACCTTCTTCTGGCGCCCATGACGCACCAGCTGGTTGATAGTCGGCAACTCGCAAGACCTCCCTTCCGCCTCACCGAGACGGGCGGCCGCTGAGAATCGCGGCCGCCGCAGCTCCCACGTCGATCGAACAATATCTTCCGAGCTCTTTCATGTGGTCGACGTACACCAGCTCGATGCCGGCCTTGCGGCACAAGTCCTCGACGGGCTTGACCACATGCGGATCGGCATCGCGCGCGATGTACACCACTTGGGCCGTGCCGTTCTGAATGGCCTTCAGCGTCTGGCGCGTGCCCACGGCCCGATGCGACGCCTTCGTTAACCGATCCGGCATCCTTCAATCATCCCTTGTTAAACCGCCGTCAGGCGGCACACACCTTGGTATTCTACCATCCGCGGAATCGGCATGTCAACGACTATTGCGCCGCCGAAACCGGCTCCGCGCCGTCGCCGGACGCGCCGACCAGGGCCCCGTCGCCCGCCGCCTGTGCGCCGGACGCCGGCTTCACGACGATGTTGCGATAGCGAGCCATGCCGGTGCCCGCCGGGATCAGCTTGCCGATGATGACGTTTTCCTTCAAGCCGATCAGCGGGTCTTCCTTGCCCTTGATCGCGGCGTCGGTCAGCACCCGCGTCGTCTCCTGGAACGACGCCGCGGACAGGAAGCTCTCCGTGGCCAGCGACGCCTTGGTGATGCCCAGCAGCACCGGCTTGGCCACAGCCGGCCGCTTGCCCTCCGCGATGACCTTCTTGTTCTCGTCTTCAAACTCGAACTGATCCACCAGGCCGCCGGGCAAGAGCTCGGTGTCGCCCGGGTCCTCGACCTTGACCTTGCGCATCATCTGCCGGACGATGACCTCGATGTGCTTGTCGTTGATGTCGACGCCCTGCGACCGGTAGACCTTCTGCACTTCCTGGACGATGTACGTCTGGACGCCGTGCACGCCCTTGACCCGCAGGATGTCGTGCGGGTTCACCGGGCCCTCGGTCAGGCTGTCGCCGGGCTCGACCACGGAGCCGTCCCGCACCCGCAGGCGCGAGCCGTACGGGATCGGGTAGACGTGCTCTTGCCCTTCCGCGTCGGTGACGACGACGCGCCGCTGGCCCTTGGTCTCCTCGACGCGCACCGTGCCGGCCACCTCGGTGATGACCGCTTGGCCTTTCGGCTTGCGGGCCTCGAACAGCTCCTCCACCCGCGGCAGACCAGCCGTGATGTCTTCGCCGGCGACGCCGCCCGTGTGGAACGTGCGCATCGTCAGCTGCGTGCCGGGCTCGCCGATGGACTGGGCCGCGATGATGCCGACCGCCTCGCCCACTTCCACCAGCCGGCCCGTCGCCAGGTCGCGGCCGTAGCAGCGGACGCAGACGCCGTGCCGCGTGCGGCAAGTCAGCACCGAGCGGATGACCACCGACTCGATGCCGGCCCGCTCGATCTCGTCGGCGATCTCCTCGTCGATCATCTGGTTCTCTTCGAGGATGACCTCGCCGGTCTTCGGGTTCACGATGCGCTCGGCCGAGATGCGCCCGATGATGCGGTCACGCAGCGGCTCGATGATCTCTTCCGCTTCGCTGGTCGGCTCCTTGATGGCCGACACCCGGATGCCTTCGGTTGTGCCGCAGTCTTCCTCCCGCACGATGACGTCCTGGGCGACGTCCACGAGGCGGCGGGTCAGGTAACCCGAGTCCGCCGTCCGGATGGCCGTGTCCGCCAGGCCCTTGCGGGTGCCGTGCGTGGAGATGAAGTACTCCAGCACCGTGAGGCCTTCGCGGAAGTTGGACTTGATCGGAATCTCGATGGTCCGGCCCGTCGGGTCGGCCACCAGGCCGCGCATGCCGGCCATCTGGGCGAGCTGCGCGATGTTGCCGCGAGCGCCCGACTTGGCCATCATCCACACCGGATTGAACTTGTCCAGGTGCGCCTCCATCGCCTTGGTGACCGCGTTCTTGGTCTCGGTCCAGATCTGGACGATCTTCTGGTACCGCTCCTCGGCGGTGATGAGGCCGCGGCGGTGCTGGCGCTCGATGAGCTCCACTTCCTGCTCAGCCTTGGCGATGAGCTCGTCCTTTTCCGGCGGGATGACGAAGTCTTCGACGCTCACCGTCGTGCCCGACTGAGTCGCGTAGTGGAAGCCCAGCGTCTTGATGCGGTCCAGCACTTCCGCCGTCCGGGTGTTGCCGAAGCGCCGGTACAGCCGGTCCACCAGGCGGCCCAGCTCGCGCCGGTCGATGAGGTGGTTCTGGAACTCCATCTCTTCGGGCAGCACTTCATTAAAGAAGACGCGGCCCGGCGTCGTCTCGATGAGCTGGCCCTTGATGCGCACCTTAATCTTGGCGTGCAGGTCCACTTCGCCGTGCTCGTAGGCCAGGCGCACCTCGTCGGGGTTGGCGAACACCCGGCCCTCGCCTTTGGCGCCTTCCTCGGGCATGGTCAGGTAGTAGCAGCCGATGACCATGTCCTGCGTCGGCGTCACGACCGGGCGGCCCGAAGCCGGCAACAGCAGGTTGTGTGACGACAGCATGAGCAGCCGCGCCTCGGCCTGGGCCTCCGCCGACAGCGGCACGTGCACGGCCATCTGGTCGCCGTCGAAGTCGGCGTTGTACGCGGCGCAAACCAGCGGGTGAATCTTGATGGCGCGGCCTTCCACCAGCACGGGCTCGAAAGCTTGGATGCCCAGCCGGTGCAGCGTGGGCGCGCGGTTGAGCAACACCGGGTGCTCCTTGATGACTTCCTCCAGCACGTCCCACACTTCCGGCCGGACGCGCTCGACCATGCGCTTGGCGTTCTTGATGTTTTGCGCGTAGCCCTTATCCACCAGCCGCTTCATCACGAAGGGCTTGAAGAGTTCCAGCGCCATCTCCTTGGGCAAGCCGCACTGGTGCAACTTGAGCTCGGGGCCGACGACGATGACCGAACGGCCCGAGTAGTCGACGCGCTTGCCCAGCAGGTTCTGGCGGAAGCGCCCCTGCTTGCCCTTGAGCATATCGCTGAGCGACTTCAGCGGCCGGTTGCCGGGGCCCGTGACCGGGCGGCCGCGGCGGCCGTTGTCGATAAGCGCGTCGACGGCTTCCTGGAGCATCCGCTTCTCGTTGCGGACGATGATGTCGGGCGCGCCCAGCTCCAGCAGCCGCTTGAGGCGGTTGTTGCGGTTGATGACGCGCCGGTACAGGTCATTAAGGTCGGACGTGGCGAAACGGCCGCCGTCCAGCTGCACCATGGGCCGCAAGTCCGGCGGGATGACCGGAATGACCTCCAGGATCATCCACTCCGGCCGGTTGCCCGACTTGCGGAACGCCTCGGCCACCTCCAGCCGGCGGATGGCCCGCACGCGCCGCTGGCCCGTGGACTCCGCCACCTCGCGGCGCAGCTCCGCGCAGAGCTCGTCCAAGTCGATCTCGGCCAGCAGCTCCTTGATGGCTTCGGCGCCCATGCCGGCCCGGAACGCGTTGCCGTATTTCTCCCGGTACTCCCGGTATTCGCTCTCCGTCAGCAGCTGCTTCTTCGCCAACGGCGTATCGCCCGGATCGATGACGATGTACGACGCGAAGTACAGCACCTTCTCCAGCGCTCGGGGCGACATGTCCAGCAGCAGGCCCATGCGGGACGGAATGCCCTTGAAGAACCAGATGTGAGAGACGGGAGCGGCCAGCTCGATGTGGCCCATGCGCTCGCGCCGCACTTTGGCGCGCGTGACCTCCACGCCGCAGCGATCGCAGACGATGCCGCGGTAGCGCACGCGCTTGTACTTGCCGCAGTGGCACTCCCAGTCCTTGGTCGGCCCGAAAATCTTTTCGCAAAACAGGCCTTCCCGCTCCGGCTTCAGCGTGCGGTAGTTGATGGTCTCAGGCTTCTTGACCTCACCGCTGGACCAGGCCCGGATCTGTTCGGGGGATGCGAGCCCGATGCGGATCCGGTCGAAGTTGTTCACATCCAGCATGCAACTGCCCCCTTAGCGGTCCTCTTCGTCGTCGTCTTCATCGTCCACGGCGAAGGGGTCGATGTCGTCCAAATCCAAGCCCGCGAACGGGTCGTCGTCCTCCTCTTCGTCGGCGCCCACCTGGCCGGCATCGACGTCAAAGTCGTCCTCGGCCTCCTCCTCGGCCGGCTCAGGCTCCTCCTCAGCCTCCTGGGTCGCGGCCGCCTTGCGGTCACGCCGCGCATCCCTGTCCTCGTCGAGGCCCTGCAACTCGATGCCCAGCTCCTTGGCCATCTCGGTGATGTCTTCCTCGTCCTCGCGGATCTCCACTTCCCGCGAGTCCTCGGTGAGCACCCGCACGTCCAGGCACAAGCTCTGCAGCTCTTTGATGAGCACTTTGAACGACTCGGGAACGCCCGGCTCGGGGATGTTCTCGCCCTTAACGATGGCCTCGTACGTCTTGACACGCCCGACCACGTCGTCGGACTTGACCGTCAGCAGCTCCTGGAGCGTGTAGGCCGCGCCGTACGCCTCCAGCGCCCAGACTTCCATCTCGCCGAAGCGCTGGCCGCCGAACTGCGCCTTGCCGCCCAGCGGCTGCTGCGTCACCAGCGAGTACGGACCCGTCGAGCGGGCGTGGATCTTGTCGTCGACCAAGTGGGCCAGCTTGAGCATGTAGATGTAGCCCACCGTCACCGGCTCGTCGAAGGGCTCGCCGGTACGGCCGTCGTAGAGGATGGTCTTGCCGTTCTCCGGCAAGCCGGCCCGGCGCAGCATCTCGCGGATGTCGTCCTCGGTGGCGCCGTCGAAGACCGGCGTGGCCACGTACAAGCCCAGCGTCTTGGCGGCCCAACCCAGGTGCGTCTCCAGCACTTGCCCGATGTTCATGCGGGACGGGACGCCCAAGGGGTTGAGCACCATGTCCACCGGCGTGCCGTCCGGCAGGAACGGCATGTCCTCCACCGGCAGCACCTTGGCCACGACGCCTTTGTTCCCGTGGCGGCCCGCCATCTTGTCGCCCACCGAGATCTTGCGCTTCTGGGCCACATACACCCGCACCAGCTTGTTGACGCCCGGCGGCAGCTCGTCGTTGTTCTCGCGCGAGAAGATCTTCACGTCCACGACGACGCCGCCCGCGCCGTGCGGCACGCGCAGGGAGGTGTCGCGCACCTCGCGCGCCTTCTCACCGAAGATGGCCCGCAACAGGCGCTCTTCCGCGGTCAGCTCGGTCTCGCCCTTGGGCGTGACTTTGCCGACGAGGATGTCGCCTGGGCGCACCTCGGCGCCGATGCGGACGATGCCGTTCTCGTCCAGGTCGCGCAGCTGCTCGTCGCTGATGTTGGGGATGTCCGCCGTGATCTCCTCGGGACCCAGCTTCGTGTCGCGCGCCTGGCACTCGTACTCTTCAATGTGAATGGACGTGAACTCGTCGTCGCGCACGAGCCGCTCGCTGATGAGGATCGCGTCTTCGAAGTTGTACCCTTCCCAGGGCATAAACGCGACCAGCACGTTGCGACCCAGCGACAGTTCGCCCATGTTAGTAGACGGGCCGTCGGCGATGACGTCGCCCGCCTCCACGCGCTCGCCGCGCTTAACCACTGGCCGCTGGTTGATGCAGGTGCCCTGGTTGGAGCGGGCGAACTTGGTCAGCTTGTAGACGTCTTCATGGCCGTCGTCGGTCTTGACCACGACCCGGTCCGCGCTGACGGCTTCGACGACGCCGCTCCGCTTGCACAGCACCACCGCGCCGGAGTCGATCGCGGCCCGGTACTCCATGCCCGTGCCCACCAGCGGCGGATCCGTGCGCAAGAGCGGCACCGCCTGCCGCTGCATGTTGGCGCCCATCAGCGCGCGGCTGGCGTCGTCGTTTTCGAGGAACGGAATGAGCGCCGCGGCCACGCCGACCAGCTGCTCCGGCGACACGTCCATAAAGTCGACTTGCTCCGGCGGCACCTCGATGATCTTGTCCAGGTAGCGGCACGCCACCTTGGCGTCCAGCAGCCGGCCGTCTTCGCCCACTTTCGCGTTGGCCTGGGCGATGATGTAGTTGTCTTCCTCGTCGGCCGTCAAGTAGACGATCTCGTTGGTGACGACGCCGTTTTCGACGCGCCGGTAGGGCGTCTCGATGAAGCCGAACTCATTGAGGCGCGCGTACGTGCACAGCGAGCTGATCAATCCGATATTGGGACCTTCCGGCGTCTCCACCGGGCACATGCGGCCGTAGTGCGAGTGGTGCACGTCGCGGACCTCGAAGCCGGCGCGCTCGCGCGACAGGCCGCCCGGACCGAGCGCACTCAGGCGCCGCTTGTTGGTCAGCTCGGCCAGCGGGTTGGTCTGGTCCATAAACTGCGACAACTGCGAGCTGCCGAAGAATTCTTTGATAGCCGCGACCACCGGCCGAATATTAATCAAGTGCTGCGGCGTGATGACGTCGGCGTCCTGGATCGTCATGCGCTCGCGCACGACCCGCTCCATGCGAGAAAGGCCGATGCGGAACTGGTTCTGCAGCGACTCGCCCACCGCTTTGACGCGGCGGTTGCCCAGGTGGTCGATGTCGTCCACCTGGCCGATGCCGTACATCAAGCCGATGAAGTAGTTGACGACGGCGGCCAGGTCCTGCGCCGTCAGCGTGCGCTGCGTCAAGTCCGGCGCGCCGTTGCTGACGACCTTGAAAGGCACGCCGCCCGCGCCTTCCACCACCACCGACGTGACGCCGGCCTTTTCGATGGCCTCTGCCGTGCGCCGATCCAGGCGCTGGCCGGCCTCGGCCAAGATCTCGCCCGTCTGCGGATGGGCGACCGGCTCCACCAGCGTGCGGCCGGCGATGCGCGGCATGAGGCGCAGCTTCTTGTTCAGCTTGTAACGGCCCACGCCCGCCAGATCGTAGCGCTTCGGGTCGTTGAACAACGTATTGAAGAGCGAACGGGCGCTGTCTTCGTTCGGCGGCTCGCCGGGACGGAGCCGCTTGTAAATCTCGATCAGCGCCTCTTCGGTCGTGTGCGTCGTGTCGCGTTCCAGCGTTGCCCGCAACGGCTCGCTTTCGCCCACGACTTCGAGGATCTTGGCGTCGGAAGCGATGCCCATGGCCCGCAGCAGCACCGTCACCGGCAGCTTGCGCGTGCGGTCGACACGCACGTACACGATGTCGTTGCTGTCCATCTCGAACTCCAGCCACGCGCCGCGGTTGGGGATGAGGCTGCACTTGTACAGGATCTTGCCGCTGGAGTCCCGGTCCGAGTCGTCGTAATAGACGCCCGGCGACCGCACCAGCTGGCTGACGACGACGCGCTCCGCGCCGTTAATAATAAAGGTGCCCTTCTCGGTCATGAGCGGGAAGTCGCCCATGAAGACTTCCTGCTCTTTGACTTCGCCGGTCTCCTTGTTGATGAGCCGGGCCTTGACCTTCAGCGGCGCCGAATACGTCGCGTCCCGGTTCTTGCATTCCTCCACCGTGTACTTGGGCTGTTCCAGCCGCGGGTGGCTGAACTCCAGCACCAGGTTGCCCGTGAAGTCCTGGATCGGCGAGATCTCCTCAAACACCTCGGCCAAACCGTGCTCCAGGAACCACTGGTACGATTGGCGCTGGATCTCGATCAGGTTCGGAAGCTCCAACACCTCCGGGATCCTGCCGAACGAGAGCCGCTCCCGCCGCTTTTGCGTCGTAACCTGGGTGCCCGCGTTGGCCAAACCCATCACCTCTTCCGACTAAATCTGGCTGGGCGCAAAAAAACAAAGACGACAAGGACGAGCAGGTCCTTCTCTCAATCCCTGAAGAAAAAGAGACCTTCCCTCCTCACGTCCATATCGGGCTGGCAACAGAGGGGAATATGCATCGATATATAGGAATTGCCAGAGGCTGCCAAGACTATTCCGCGCGGCCGCCCGCGCGTCGTCTGGCGCGGAATTCAGCGCGCAGGGCACAATCCACCTATCTTGATCATTTAGCACCTTCGTATGGTACCACGGGGCCTACGTGGTGTCAATATCCTGTGGAGGGGGGGAAAATCTACCGGGCGTGGAAACAATATGGAAGGCCGTCTTGCACGGCGCTGACGCCATATCCTGGCGCCGGCCGCAGCCGGGCGGCCGCTGCTCCTCGCCCCAAGCGGGACGCAGCGGCCGCCGCATAGCCGCCGGATCGCAGACGGCCGCGTCGTTACTTGATCTCCACCGTCGCGCCGGCCTGCTCCAGCTTGGCCTTGATCTCCTCGGCCTGCGCCTTGCTGATGCCCTGCTTGACCGGCTTCGGAGCGCCGTCCACCAGGTCCTTGGCCTCCTTGAGGCCCAGGCCCGTGAGCTCGCGCACGACCTTGATGACCTGGATCTTGTTCGCGCCCGCCGACGTCAGGATGACGTCGAACTCCGTCTTCTCCTCGGCTTCCGCCGGCGCGGCGGCAGCGGCAGCCGGCGCAGCGGCCGCCACGGCCACGGGCGCGGCCGCGGTCACGCCGAACTTCTCCTCCAGCGCCTTGACCAGCTCGGCCAGTTCCAGCACCGTCATGTTGCCGATAGCCTCAAGAATTTGCTCTTTGGTCATCGCTAGGTCCTCCCTTGTTTTCCTCTCGTGCGTTCACGCAGCGTGTCAGCTTGCAGCCGCCTTCTTCTCACGCACAGCGTCCAACACGTAAACGAGCTTGCGCAGCGTGCCTTGCAGCACGAACAGCAAGCCGGAGATGGGCGCCTGCAGGCCGCCCAGCACCTGCGCCAGCAGCACCTCGCGCGGCGGCAAATCGGCCAGCGCCTGCACGCCCTCCGGGGTCAGCAGCTTGCCTTGCAGCAAGCCGCCGCGAACCTGGAAGATTTTCGTCTCCTTAACGAACTCGTTCAGCACCTTGGCCGTCGCGACCGGATCCTTCTTGGCGAACGCCATGCCCGTCGGCCCGACCAGCAACGGATTCAGCGCCGACGCCCCTACCTCATCCGCCGCTCGGCGAGCCAGCGTATTCTTGACGACCCGGTACTCCGCGCCCGCCTCGCGCAGCTTGCGGCGCAGCTTCGTCAACTGCGCCACCGTCAAGCCGCGGAAGTCGGTAACGAACACGGCCTGCGACGCCGCCAAATCCTCCTGCAGCTTCGCCACGGCGGCCACCTTTTCGGGCTTGGGCACTTCTATCACCTCCTCCGGCGAGCACATCGCTGTCACGCTCCGGCACGGATGCCGGCGCCAACAAAAAACCTCCGGTCCGGCCCGCGCCGGTCGGAGGTCGTGACATCACACTTCACGCGCGCCCTGGCTGTTGCGCGTTGCGAAGCACGACGGACGGACCTCGGCTGGCGAGCGTACGCTCTTTACGCCCCGCAGGGCACCGGCTGTCTTCGGCCGAACCGTTGTGGAACTATGCGGTTGTCACGCCCGCCTTGCCGCTGCGGCGTCAGCGGGCGGAGGCGACGAACGCCACCGCTTCCTGCGGATTCACCCGGATGCCCGGACCCATCGTGGCGGACACGGCCACCCGACGGATGTACTGGCCCTTCACCGCGGCCGGCCGGGCCCTGATGACCGCCTCCATCAGCGCCTGGAAGTTTTCCTCCAGCGCCTTGACGTCAAACGACACCTTGCCGATGGGCACGTGCATGCCGCCCTCTTTGTTGACCCGGAATTCGACCTTGCCGGCCTTGAATTCCTGCACCGCCTTGGCGATTTCGAAGGTGACGGTGCCGGCGCGCGGGTTGGGCATCAAGCCGCGCGGGCCCAGAATCCGGCCCAGCCGCCCCACAATGCCCATCATGTCGGGCGTGGCGATGGCCACGTCGAAGTTGATCTCGCCCTTCTCAATCTGCGCGACCAGGTCTTCGGCGCCGACGATGTCCGCACCCGCCTGCTCCGCTTCGCGGGCCTTCTCGCCTTTGGCGAACACGGCGACGCGAACCTTCCGGCCCGTGCCGTGCGGCAGCACGACGGTGCCGCGCACCTGCTGATCGGCGTGGCGCGGATCAACGCCCAGCTTCAGGGCCACCTCGACGGTCTCGTCAAACTTGGCGCGGGCGGTCTGCTTCACCAGCGCCAGAGCCTCGGAAGGGCTATACAGTTTGCTTCGATCGACCAGCTTGGCCTTTTCCAGGTAGGACTTGCCTCTGCGTGCCACTTGTGCTTCCTCCCTGTGGTTCGAGCGGAGTCGAGGACTCCTCCCACCGGTCTTTACGCTACCCCGCCGCGGGCTGCTGCGGCGGCGTCAGTCGGTGATGACGACGCCCATGCTGCGGGCCGTGCCGGCGATAATCCGCTCCGCCGCGTCCAGATCGTAGCAGTTGAGGTCCGGCAGCTTCAGCGCGGCGATCTCGCGAATCTTCGCCCGGCTGATGGTGCCCACCTTCTGGGAGTGCGGCGCCGGAGAGCCTTTCTCGATGCCGAGAGCCTGCTTGATCAGCACGGCCGCCGGCGGCGTCTTGGTGATGAACGTAAACGAGCGGTCTTCGTAGATCGTAATCTCGACCGGAATGATAGTGCCGACCTGGTTGGCCGTCCGCTCGTTGAAGCTCTTGCAGAACTCCATGATGTTGACCCCGTGCTGGCCGAGCGCAGGGCCAACGGGCGGCGCCGGCGTCGCCTTGCCGGCGGGAAGCTGCAGCTTGACGATCGCAGTGACCTTCTTCGCCATTCCGTTCCACCTCGTTCTTCATGGCCGGCGAGCGCCGTCGCCGGCGAACAAAGCCAGGGCGCGGGCGTCAGCTGATCTTTTCCACTTGGCTGAACTCGAACTCCACGGGCGTCTCGCGGCCGAACATCGACAGGATGACGCGCAGCCGACCCCGTTCCAGGTTGACCTCTTCCACGACGCCGGTGAAGCCGCTGAACGGACCCGAGACGACGCGCACCTCCATGCCTGGCTCGAAAGCGACCCGCGGCCGCGGCTCGTCGACGCCCATCTGCCTCAGGATCGCCTTCACTTCGGACTCGTCCAGCGGAATGGGCCGGTTGCCGGCGCCGACGAAGCCGGTGACGCCGGGTGTATTGCGCACCACGTACCATGAATCGTCGCTGAGGATCATCTCCACCAGCACGTAGCCGGGGAAGATCTTTTTCTTGACGATGCGCTTCTTGCCGTCTTTGAAGTCAATCTCTTCTTCCGTCGGGACCATGACGCGAAAAATCTTGTCCTGCATATCCATGGACTGGACCCGACGTTCGAGATTGGCCTTCACCTTGTTTTCGTAGCCCGAATACGTATGTATGACGTACCAGCGCTTGCCAGGCACGTCGGGAGATGCGTCCTCATGATCCGAAGCGTTGGCCACCTGCGGCTCCTCCGCAGCGGGCGCTTGCGCGGCGTCATTGAACCGACTCTCATCCATCATGAGCCGAGAGCCGCGGTCCGCTGGACCGCCGACTCGTCACCTCCCAAGCCCGGCGAGCAGGGTCAGCAGCTCGGACACGGCGATGTCTACGACCCCAAGAAACAGCGACACGATGGCCACCGTCACCAGCACGACGACGGTGTACGTCAGCAGTTCTTGGCGGGTCGGCCACACGACCTTGCGCAGCTCGCTGCGCACCTCGCGGAAATACCGACCGATGCGGGCCGGAAACGATTGGTTCGTCGCACTGCCCGTTTTCGTAGGCACAGCCATCGTCTTGTCACATCCCTTGCCGACTGCAGCGGACGCCCGCAAAACGCACACACATTATAGTTTAACGGGTCTCCCGGTGTAAAGTGTGCTTGCGGCAACGTTTGCAGTATTTCCGCAGTTCGAGCCGATCCGGATCGTTGCGGCGGTTCTTGGTGGTGCGGTAGTTGCGCTCCTTGCATTCCGTGCACTCCAACGTGATGCCGACACGCACCTGCGGCCACCTCCGCTCACTCAGAGATTACCCAATCAACCCAAAAAGCCACTTGTTCACTTTATCACACCCCGTCAAGGGTGTCAACGAAAAGACCCCCGCTCGGGGGTCCACTCCCGCGCTCGGGGGTCAAGACCCGCGCCCGGAGGTCTCCGGGTCTACCCGGAGCCGGCTACGCCAAAATCTTCGTCACGACGCCGGCGCCGACGGTACGGCCGCCTTCACGCACGGCGAAGCGCAGCCCTTCCTCCAGCGCAATGGGCGTAATCAGCTCCACCGTAATCGTCACGTTGTCGCCCGGCATCACCATCTCCACGCCGTCCGGCAGCTTGATGGCCCCCGTCACGTCCGTCGTCCGGAAATAAAACTGCGGACGATACCCGTTGAAAAACGGCGTGTGACGGCCGCCTTCTTCCTTCGTCAGCACGTACAGCTCCGCCTGGAACTTCGTGTGCGGCGTAATCGACCCGGGCTTCGCCAGCACCTGCCCGCGCTCCACTTCCCCGCGCTCGATGCCCCGCAAGAGCACCCCAATGTTGTCGCCCGCCTGCGCCTGGTCCAGCACCTTCCGGAACATCTCCAGGCCCGTGGCCACCGTCTTGCGCGTCGGACGCAGGCCCACGATCTCCACTTCGTCGCCCACCTTGATGGTCCCGCGCTCCACGCGGCCCGTCGCCACCGTGCCGCGGCCCGTGATGCTGAACACGTCCTCCACCGGCATCAGGAACGGCTTGTCAACATCCCGCTGCGGCGTCGGAATGTACGTGTCCACCGCATCCAAAAGCTCCTGCAGCTTCGCACACCACTCGCCCGGCTGCCCCGCCTCCAGCTCCTCGATGGCCTTCAGCGCCGAACCCCGGATCACCGGAATCTCGTCGCCCGGAAACTCGTACTGGCTCAGCAGCTCCCGCACTTCCATCTCCACCAGCTCGAGCAGCTCCGGGTCGTCCACCATGTCCGCCTTGTTCAGCCACACCACGATGGCCGGCACGCCCACCTGACGCGCCAGCAGGATGTGCTCGCGCGTCTGCGGCATCGGACCGTCCGCCGCACTCACCACCAAAATCGCACCGTCCATCTGCGCCGCACCCGTGATCATGTTCTTCACGTAGTCCGCGTGACCCGGGCAGTCCACGTGCGCATAGTGCCGCGCATCCGTCTCGTACTCCACGTGCGACGTGTTGATCGTAATCCCCCGCGCACGCTCCTCCGGCGCATTGTCGATCTCCTCAAACCGCTTCGCCTGCGCCTTCCCCTTCTGCGCCAAATACATCGTAATGGCCGCCGTCGTCGTCGTCTTCCCGTGGTCCACGTGCCCGATGGTGCCCACGTTCACGTGCGGCTTCGTCCGCTCAAACTTTGCCTTCGCCATGTCTACACCCCTTTTGCAACGGTGCGCCCGCAAAGGGCGAAAATGCGCTCGTCCTGGCCAACTTCGGGTAGTGTTATTCTCTGCCTCTTATCTTTTTCCTTCCGTAGCGCACATAACTTTCCGGCCGCGAAGCCCGCAAGGAGCCGTCCGGCCCGTTTTTCCGGGTTGGCCCGGCCCCCGGGAGCCGCCCACGGTACGGCGCCGCCACCCAAGGTGCGGATGGGAAAACCAACGGCAGGCGTCGCAGCGAAGCGCATGCCCCGCCACGACGCCCCGCGGCCAAGCAAAGAAAAAGCTCCGGAACGGTGTTCCGGAGCTGCTGCTGGAGCCCGCAACCGGATTTGAACCGGTGGCCTCTTCCTTACCATGGAAGCGCTCTACCGCCTGAGCTATGCGGGCTTGGTTGCGGGGGCAGGATTCGAACCTGCAACCTTCGGATTATGAGCCCGACGAGCTACCGTTGCTCCACCCCGCGTCGATTGGTGGAGGGGGTAGGATTCGAACCTACGAAGGCTTCGCCGGCAGATTTACAGTCTGCTCCCGTTGGCCGCTTGGGTACCCCTCCACGTATGCACTTGTCCGTGCGCCTGCTCGCTTCGGCGGATCCAGCCGCCTCTACGACTCGGCGCACCGATAATTATAGCGCCTTCCACCTTCGCCGTCAAGGCGAAGGCCGGCCTCCGCTCGCCGGCTGCGTGCGGCCGGCTGCGCAGCGCCTGTTTCGTTCGTCGCAACCTGGAGCTGGGGATGGGACTCGAACCCACAACCTATCGCTTACAAGGCGATTGCTCTGCCATTGAGCTACCCCAGCCCGCCAGCTCATCCGCCCGACCCACGGAAAATCGACATTGTGTATTTTAACGTGAACCGGCCGCGCTGTCCAGGGGCGCTGCCAGCCGCTTGCTCGCTTCTCCTTGGCGCCGTCGGCAGCGAAAAGCGCGACGAAAAAAGAAAGCGCGGCGTTTCGCCGCGCTGAGACGCCCGGTTCCGCCCCTCGCGCTGGCGCCTTCTTCGGCTTCCGAGGCCCGTTGCAACTCCGGCCCACGCGTGCCGGCGGCGCATCGGCTCTGCGGCGCCTTACCAGCGGCTTTCCCGCTCCCGCCGCTCCAGGTACCGCTCCAGCTTCCGCTTCACTCGCTGCAGCGCGTTGTCGATGGACTTCACGTGGCGGTTCAGATGGTCCGCGATTTCCTGATACGACTTGCCTTCAAGGTAGTACATGAGCACTTGCCGCTCCAAGTCGCTCAGAAACTCGCTCATCCGCTTTTCGATGTCCAGGTACTCCTCGCGGCTGATGACCAGCTCCTCCGGGTCGCTTACCTTGTTGCCGTGGATGATGTCCATCAGCGTCCGGTCCGACTCTTCGTCGTAAATCGGCTTGTTCAGCGACACGTAGGAGTTGAGCGGGATGTGCTTCTGCCGGGTGGCCGTCTTGATGGCGGTGATGATCTGGCGGGTAATGCACAGCTCAGCGAAGGCGCGAAAGGAAGCAAGCTTGTCCGGCCGGAAGTCGCGAATGGCTTTGTAGAGCCCGATCATGCCTTCCTGTATAATGTCTTCCCGGTCCGCGCCAATCAAAAAATAACTCCGCGCTTTCGCACGGACGAAATTGCGGTATTTGGTAATCAGATATTCGAGTGCGACCTGGTCTCCCTCACGGGCGAATTCGACGACCTGCTCGTCCTCCAGCTGCTCATACACGCGGTACGCCGAACGTTCGGCCGATGCGCCCACAAATATCGCCTCCGCCGGAAGTGAGATTGAGACCGATCGCCGTCCTTGAGCGAGCTGCGCCAGCCTGTAGGTTGTTGAAGAAGAACGCGCAAAAAGATTGCACCCATTTCGAGCCTGCCGGCAGGAATACGCTCCGTAGGCTCGAAATCTAACGACATTATAAACAACGGGAGTCTCGAAATCAACCTCCGAGCGGGTCGCGGCCGGATCCTCTCCGCTGTCGGAAAACTTCGAATAGAAGAATCGCCCCCGCGACGGACGCGTTGAGCGAATTGATGCGGCCGCGCATCGGAATGCGCACCAGGAAATCACACGTCTCGCGCGTCAGCCGGCCGAGGCCCTTGCCTTCTCCGCCGACGACGATGACGAGCGGGCCCGTCAGGTCGGCGTCCCACAATTCCTTTTCGCCCGCCATGTCCGCACCGACGACCCACAGCCCTTGCTCTTTCAGCTCCGACAACGTCTGCACCAGATTGGACACTTGCGCGACCGGCACGTACTCCACCGCGCCCGCCGACGTGCGCGCCACCGTCATCGTCAGGCCCGCCGAACGTCGCTTCGGCACGATGACGCCGTGTCCTCCCACGCCGTCCACCGAGCGCAGCAGCGACCCGAGATTGTGCGGGTCCTGCACTTCGTCCAGCGCCAGCAGCAGCGGGTCTTCTCCCCGGGCGCGGGCCTGCGCGAGCATGGCGTCCACCGTCGAGTACGGCACCGGGGCCGCCACGGCCACCACGCCCTGGTGAACCACACCCCCGGCAAGCCGATCCAGCCGCCGTCGCTCGTCGAACTGCACCGTCACGCCCCGCCTGCGGGCCAGCTCCACAATTTCCGCCAGCGCCGTCCCGCTTGCTCCCTTGGCCACGTATACCCGCTCCACGGGCCGCCCCGCTCGCAGCGCCTCCAGCACTGGGTTGCGCCCGGCGATCACGTCTTTTTCGCCGTCCCGCGGCTCCTGCTCACGTTTCACGGCGTCCAACCCCTTCTCGGTCGGCTGGGCCGCTCTCCGCCACACCCAGCGCGTCGTCGGCCAGCCGCAATACCTCGCGCAGCCGCTCCATCCGCCCCGTGTAATACAAATACCCCAGCAAGCACTCGAACGCCGTGCTGTAGCGGTAATCCACGGGGTCGACGCCCCGCGGCGGCGAGCTCTTCGCGTTGCGCCCCCGCCGGGCCACCTCTTTTTCTTCCTCGGTGAGGAACGGCTCGATCCGGTGCAGCGCCGCCGCCTGCGCCGCCGCTTGCACCGCGCCGACGGCCCGCCGGTGCACCTCGTCCATGCGGACCGGGCCGCCGCGCAGCAGCGTCCTCCTCACGTGCAGCTCCCACACCGCGTCGCCCAAGTACGCCAAGTGCAAGGGACCCGGAAACTGCTCGTCCATCGCCGGTGCAAATCCTCGCGAACTGTCCAGCCCTTATTCTTCCCGGAATCGCCAGCGGCTGCCGGCGGCCGTATCCTCGACGACGATGCCCAGCTCGCCCAGCCGCGCGCGGATCGCATCCGCAGTCGCCCAGTCCTTCGCCGCCCGGGCCTTTTGCCGCACCTCCAGCAGCAACTCGACCAGCGCCTTCACCAGCGCGTCGTCGGCGGTGCGGCCCGCCGCCCGCACGTCCTCCTCGTCGCCGATGACGCCCAGCAGCTCCTCGCCCAAGGCGGCGAAAACCCGCTCGGCTTCCGCCAGCAGCGCCGCTTCCGCTGCACTTACGCTCCCGCGCCGGGCCAGTCGCTGCCGGAAGCCGTTGGTCGCCCGCGCCAGGTCAAACAGCACGGCGATGGCCAGCGCCGTGTTGAAATCGTCGGCCATAGCCTCGTCGAAGCGGCCCGGCGCGCTGGCGACCACTTCCATGTATTTTGTTCCTTCTGCATCCAGCGCCGGGCGCAACGCTTCCACGTCCAGCGCCGAGCGCAGCAGCGGCCCCGGCTCCCCCGGCCGTTCACCGCCTTGCGGCGCGGCCTCGGCCGCCGTCCGCTGCGGCGCAATGCCGTGCTGCCGCAGGAACGCCCGCAGTTCCACCACCGCCGCCGTCAAGCGCAACCAGCCCCGCCGCGCATCCTCCAGACCCTGAGCCGACCACTCCAGCGGGCTACGGTAGTGGGTGTTCAGCAGGAAAAACCGCAAGAACGGCGCCGGGTACCGCTCCAGGAGCTCGTCGACGGTCACCACGTTGCCCAGCGACTTGGACATCTTCTCGGCGCCCAGCTTGATGAGGCCGTTGTGCACCCAGAAGCGAACGAAAGGCGGCCGGCCCGTGTAGGCTTCCGACTGTGCGATTTCGTTCTCGTGGTGCGGAAACACCAAGTCCACGCCGCCCCCGTGAAAGTCCACGTGGTTGCCCAGGTAATGCAGCGCCATGGCCGAGCACTCGATGTGCCAGCCCGGCCGCCCCGGCCCCCACGGGCTGTCCCATGCCGGCTCGCCCGGCTTGGCCGCCTTCCACAAGGCGAAATCCATCGGGTTGCGCTTGCGCTCGTCCGCTTCAAAGCGCGTCCCGGCCATCAGCTCGTCGAGCCGCTGGCCGCTGAGCTTGCCGTAGTCGCGAAAGCGCGTAACGTCGTAGAAGACGTCGCCGCCGGCCACGTACGCGTAGCCTTTCTCGACCAGTCCCTGAATCATCTCGATAATCTGGGGAATATGGTCGCTGACGCGCGGGTAGAAGTCGGCCGCCTCGATGCCGAGCCGGCGCATCGATTCCAAATATTGTTCGGAAAACCGCCGCGCCAGCGCCAGCGGGTGGACGCCCTCCCGGTTGGCCCGGTCGATAATCTTGTCGTCCACGTCCGTGAAATTTTGCACCAGCGTCACCCGGTACCCGCGCGCTTCCAGGTATTTGCGGATGACCGACCAGATCAGCGCCGGCCGGGCGTGTCCGATATGCGCCTCCGCGTACGGCGTCACGCCGCAAGCGTAGATGCGGACGTGGCCTTCTTCAAATGGATGAAACTCTTCCTTCGTCCGTGTCAGCGTGTTGTAGACGCGAATCGCTTGCGCCACTGCGCCACTCCTCCTACTGCTCGCCGGCCTCCGACGCCGCCAGCGTCGGCCGGGCCAGTTCGCGGCCGTGCAAAAGCCGCTCCCGCTCGGCGCGCTCCCGCTCGCGCGCCTCCAGTTCCCGCACCCGAGCCTCCAGCCGCTCAATCTGCTCAGCCATGGCCCTCAGCACTTTCTCCAGCGGATCCGGCAAGTCCGCGTGATCCAAATTAATTGCCTCCACCTTGCGGCCGTCCTGCCGAACGACCCGGCCCGGCACGCCGACCACCGTCGAATTCGGCGGCACTTCCGACAAGACGACCGAGCCCGCGCCGATGCGCGCGTTATCGCCCACCTTGAACGAACCCAGCACTTTCGCCCCTGCGGCGATGACCACGTTGTTGCCGATGGTCGGATGGCGCTTGCCCCGCTCCTTGCCCGTGCCGCCCAGCACCACGCCTTGATAGAGCGTCACGTTTTCGCCCAGCTCCGCGGTCTCGCCGATGACGACGCCCATGCCGTGGTCGATGAAACAACCCGGGCCGATGACGGCCGCCGGGTGGATTTCGATGCCCGTGAAGAAGCGGTTGATGTGCGAGATGAGGCGCGCGATGAAGTACAGCCGCCGCCGCCAGAGGGCGTGGGCGACGCGATGCCAGAACAGCGCGTGCACGCCCGGATACAAGAGCACGACCTCCAGCCAGTTGCGGGCCGCCGGATCCCGCTCCAGCGCGGCTTGCACGTCACGGATAAACGCCTTGAACAAGTTCATGCTTTACACCTCCCGCTTCCGTCTCTGCAGATGCTGCGTGGCGGAACGGGAAGGGCCGCCGGCGCACCGCGCCGCGGGTTCCCGAACGAAAAAACTCCCGCCTCTGCGCGCAGAGACGGGAGTTTCCCGCGGTTCCACCCTGCTTGGGATGCTCCCAATCCGCCTCTTTCGGGAGGGCACCACTGCCGCGCCGCGCCCTGCCGGCCACCCGGCCGCTGCACCTCTTCGTTCGGCGCCGCGAGCCGCCTCGCGGGCGACCCTTGCGCCTAGGGCACGCAGCGGTGCGGCTGGCTGCGGCCTGCGCCGCCGGTCTCCCGGGAAGCATCCCCACTCTTCGCGCGCTAACGGGCGCACCCGTCCCGTCGCCTACTGGCCGCGGCCTCCCGCGGACGTTCGGCCGGCAGCTCCGGGGGGCAATTCGCATCACGCCGCCAGGGAACGCTTTCAGCCGCCGACGTTCCTCTCTGTGCAGGCGGTCCCGCGATGCTACTCGGTCCCCTTCATCGCTTTGTGCGCTTATCATACCATAGACGCCGCCGCTGTCAAGCCGCAGCCGGACACCGCGGTGTGAAGCCGGAGCCCGGGACCTTGGCGTCAAGGCGAAGCCGGGCCCTTTCTGTCAAAGCGGAGCCGGGCACTTTCCCGCGGGCTCCGACAGGAGTGGCGCCGCGCGCTGTGGAATGTGGACGAAGTGAAATTTAGTGTGCAAAAATAAAGGAAGGAACTTGCCCACGACATGGGGTCGTCCGGGGCATGGACCCCATGTTTGGTATAATGAACCTACGCCCGTCAGAAAATACGACGGGACTTGGAAAGCGAGGCGATGTTCGTGTCCGTGCAGCGGCAAGAACGAACGCTTTTGCCGCACCAGACGGAAAAAGCCCACCTGCTGGAACTTTACCGCCGCATGTTCCTGATCCGCCGCTTCGAGGAACGCGCCGCCCAAGCGTACACGCAGGGCAAGATCGCCGGCTTCCTGCATTTGGCTATCGGCGAAGAAGCGGCCAACGTCGGCGTGCTGGCGCCTTTGCGGCCCGACGACGACGTGATTTCGCACTACCGCAGCCACGGCCACGCGCTGGCCCGCGGCGTGCCGGCGCGCGCCGTCATGGCGGAGCTGTACGGCCGCGTCACGGGTGCGTCCCGCGGCATGGGCGGCTCCATGCACATCGCCAGCCGCGAGCATCATTTCTGGGGCGGGCACGCCATCGTCGGCGGCCACATCCCCGTCGCGGTGGGCATGGCCCTGGCTCACCAATACACCGGAAGCGATCGAGTCGTCGTGTGCATCTTCGGCGACGGCGCGGTCAACACCGGCGCTTTCCACGAAGCCATGAACTTGGCCGGCGTCTGGCGCCTGCCGGTCGTGTTCGTCGCGTCCAACAACCTGTACGGCATGGGCACAGCCATCGAGCGCTCGTCGGCCGTCACCGAAATTTACAAGCGCGCCGCGGCCTACGGCATGCCGGGCAAGCGCATCAACGGCAACGACGTGCTGGAAGTGGAAGCGGAGATGCACGAAGCCGTCGAGCGCACGCGCGCCGGTGAAGGCCCGCGGCTGCTGGAAGTGATGACGTACCGGTTCCGCGGCCACTCGATGGCCGACCCCGAGCTGTACCGGTCCAAGGAAGAAGTGGCCCAGTGGCGGGCGCGCGATCCGATCTTCTCGTTCCGCGATTGGGCGGTGGCGCAAGGCATCGCGACGCCGGAAGAGTTCGCCGCCGTTGAGGCGGAAGTGGAGCAAACCGTGGAGGACGCGGTGCAGTTCGCCGAACAGAGCCCCGAGCCCGAACCGGAAGCGCTCTTCGATTACGTTTACGCCGATCCGTGACCCAGGGAGGCAACGCTACATGGCGACCATTACGTATAGAGAAGCCGTCCGCCAAGCGCTACGCGAAGAAATGCTTCGCGACCAGCGCGTCTTTCTGATGGGAGAGGACATCGGCCGGTACGGCGGCTCGTACGCCGTGACCAAGGGCCTGCTGGAGGAGTTCGGAGAAGAGCGGGTCCGCGACACGCCCATCTCGGAGACGGCCATCATCGGCGCCGGTATCGGCGCGGCCATGATGGGCCTGCGGCCCGTCGTGGAGATTATGACCATCAACTTCCTCCTGGTCGCCCTGGACCAGGTCATCAACAACGCCGCCAAGTTCTACTCGATGTTCGGCGGGCAGTTCTCGGTGCCGCTGGTCATCCGCACCGTCGGCGGCGGACGCCGCCTGGCGGCGACCCACTCGCAGAACCTCGAGCCGTTGCTGGCCCACATCCCCGGCCTGAAAGTGGTGGCGCCCGCGACGCCGTACGACGCCAAGGGACTGCTGAAAGCGGCCATTCGCGACGGCGATCCGGTCGTCTTCATCGAACACTCCCTGCTCTACGGCGTGCGCGGCGAAGTTCCCGAGGATGACTACGTCGTTCCCATCGGCGTGAGCGACGTCAAGCGCCGCGGCCGCGACGTGACCATCGTGGCCCACTCGCGGATGACGCAGGAAGCCCTGATCGCCGCGGAGAAGCTGGCCCAGCAAGGCATCGAGGCCGAAGTCATCGACCTGCGCACGCTGCGCCCGCTGGACATGGGTCCGGTGCTCGATTCGGTCATGCGCACGAACCGTGTGGTCGTGGCCGGCGAAGACTGGCGCAGCTTCGGCATCGGCGCCGAAGTGGCGGCGCGTATTCAGGAAGAGGCTTTCGACTACCTGGATGCGCCGGTGCTGCGTGTCAATCAGAAGGAAGCGCCGCTTCCCTACGCCGCCAACTTGGAGCAGCTCGCGCTGCCGAATCACGACGACATCGTCGACGCGTGCCTGCAAGTGCTGAACATCCGCATCGGCGGCACGGCCGCGGCCCGCTGAGCGAGGCCCGCGCCTAGCCAAGGAGGGAACGAGTTGTGGCCACTGTAACGATGCCCCAGCTGGGGTTCGACATGCGCGAGGGCACCCTCGTGCGCTGGCTGAAGCAGCCCGGCGACAAGGTGGAAAAAGGCGAACCGCTGGCGGAAATCGAGACGGACAAGGCCATCGTCGAACTGGAATCGTTTTTCTCGGGCGTGGTGACCAAGCTCCTGGTCGAGGAAGGGACCACGGTACCCGTCGGCCAGCCCATCGCCGTCATCGACACCGGCGACGAACAGGCGCCTGAAGAGCCGGCGGGGCAGGCCGCCGAAATCGCCGCGCCCCCGGCACAGCCCGCGGCGCAGCCCACTGCGGCGGCTCCCGCGGCGGCCGAGCCTGTGGCCAACGGCGTGTCGGCGCCGGCGGAGGGTGGGCGCATCAAAGCTTCGCCGCTGGCCCGCCGGCTGGCGGCCGAGCACGGCATCGCCCTGCAGACGCTGACGGGCAGCGGGCCGGGCGGCCGCATCGTGAAAGCCGACGTGCTGCAAGCCGTGGAGCAAGCTCGCGCCGCCGCTCCGGCAGCCACAGCCCCAGCAGCGGCTCCGGCGGTGCCGGCGGCTGCAGCGGCGCCTGCCGCTCCCTCTCCGGCCGACCGGGTCGTGCCCCTGACGCGCATGCGCGAGACCATCGCCCGGCGCATGTCCGAAAGCAAGCAGCAGGCACCGCACTTCTACGTCACCATGGCCATCGACATGGACAAGGCCATGGAGCTGCGGGCCAATTTGAATCAGCTGGGCGACGGGCAGGTCAAGGTGTCCGTCAACGACATGGTCATCAAGGCGACGGCCATCGCCTTGCTGAAGCACCCGTACTTGAATGCCACCTTCGAAGGCAACGCCATCCGCATCCACGGCGCGGTGCACATGGCGGTGGCGGTCGCCCTGGACGACGGGCTCATCACGCCCGTCATCCGCGACGCCCACGCCAAGTCTCTGCTCCAGATCTCGCAGGAAGCCCGCGCCTTGGCGGAAGCCGCCCGAGCCGGTACCCTGCGGCCAGAGCAGTATCAGGGCGGCACGTTCACCATCAGCAACCTCGGCATGTTCGGCGTCGAGGAGTTCGCGGCCATCATCAACCCGCCGCAGGCGGCGATTCTGGCCGTCGGCGCCGTGCAGGAGCAGCCCGTGGTGCGCAACGGCCAGCTGACCGTGGGCAAGGTCATGCGGGTCACCGTGTCGGCCGACCACCGGGTTGCCGACGGCGCCCAGGTGGCGCTCTTCCTGCAAGAACTGAAGAACGTGCTGGAAAACCCGCTGCGGCTCTTGGTGTGACGTTCGGCGCCGGCAAGGCAATGGCCTTGCCGGCGCGCCGCGCGTTTCTAAGACGAGCCTGAACGGCCCAGAGGAGCCTGAAGAGAAAAGAAGGTGAAGGCAGTGAGCAACCAAACGGCGCGACACGACGTCGTCATCATCGGCGGGGGACCGGGCGGCTACGTGGCCGCCATCCGCGGGCGCCAGCTAGGTCTCAACGTCGGCTTGGTCGAGAAAGAAGATCTGGGCGGCACCTGCCTCAACTGGGGCTGCATTCCGACCAAGGCGCTGCTCTACAGCGCGGGCGTGCTGGAGAGCGTCAAGGAAGCCGCGCAACACGGCGTCATCGTGGAGAGTTACAAGATCGACTACGCCGCCGCGCAGAAAAACAGCCGGCGTGCCGCCGAGCGGCTGCGCAAAGGCGTCGAGTACTTGATGCGCTCCAACGGAGTCACGGTCTACAACGGCTCGGCGCGCCTCGCCGGTCCCGGCCGCGTGGTGGTGGAAGGCAAAGACGGCGTCCGCACCGTCGAAGCGAAGAACATCATCGTCGCCACCGGCGCCCGGCCCCGCTCCCTGCCCGGCGTGGAGCCCGACGGCAAGTACGTGCTGACGAGCCGAGACGCGTTGTCCCTTACGGAGCTGCCGCAGTCGATGGCCATCATCGGCGCGGGCGCCATCGGCGTCGAGTTCGCGCAGATTTTCAACACGTTCGGCGTCAAGATCACGCTCATCGAGGCGCTGGATCGCATCCTGCCCCTGGAGGAGCCGGAGATTAGCCAAGAGCTGGCCAAGCTGTTCACCAAGCGCGGCATCGACATTTTGACCGGCGCGATGGTCAAAGGCGTCGAGAAGCACGGGCAAGGCGTCACCGTGCATGTGGCCGTCGGCGGGCAGGAGCGGGCCGTCAAGGCGGATCAGGTGCTGGTGGCGATAGGCGTTGCGCCCAACAGCGCCAACTTGGGCCTCGAAGAGCTGGGCGTCAAGATCGAGCGCGGCTTCATCCAGGTCAACGAACGCATGCAAACCAACGTGCCGGGCATTTACGCCATCGGCGACGTCATCGGCGGCCCGCAGCTGGCCCACGTGGCGTCGGAGGAAGGCATCGTGGCGGTGGAAACCATCGCCGGCGGCGACGTGCATCCCATCAACTACGACAAGATCCCGCGCGCCACGTATTGCCATCCCCAGGTGGCTTCCGTGGGCCTGACGGAAGCGCAGGCGCGCGAGCGCGGCTACGACGTCAAGACCGGCATCTTCCCTTTGCGCGGCAACGGCCTGGCCGTGGCCACGGGCCGCACGGACGGGTTCGTCAAGATCGTGGCCGAGTCGCGCTACGACGAAATTCTCGGCGTGCACATCCTCGCGCCCGAAGCGTCCGAACTGATGGCCGAAATCGGACTGGGGCTCACCATCGAGACGACGCTGCACGACGTGGCGGCCACCATCCACGCGCATCCGACGCTGTCGGAAGCCGTGAAGGAAGCGGCCCTGGCGGCGTTGGGCCGCGCGATTCACATCTAAGGCCCGGACGACGAGCCCACGCGCCGGCCCGCGCGCCCACAACCCGCGTCAAGCGAAAAAACAGGCCGGGGAACCCTGCTTCCCCGGCCTTTTCCTTTCCTTTTCTGTGCCCGCACGGCTCATAGGCCGGCGCCGCCCGCAGCCATACTACTGCTAGAGGCATGATCCACCGCCGTGCCGGGCGGAGCCGCCAAAGGGGGGCCGGCCATGTTCGTCGCCAACGAACGCACCCGCGTCATCCACGACACCGAATGCCAAACCGAACACTGTGGGCTGTACAGCGAAGCCAGCGACGACCAGGTGACCATCGCCGATCCGGACACCGTCAAGCTCATGATTGAACTGGAGCATTTCCGGCCGTGCCCGGAGTGCATGCGCAACCTGAGCTGGGACTAGCGCCGGGTTGCGCCTACCGCGCGGTGACGGCCGAGCGAGCCGCCAGCGCCGCGCCCAGCGCCGCCAAAAAGGCGAGCCAAAGCAATCCCTGGCGCCCCGCGCGCATGATGCGCCCGTGCCAGCTCACGCGCACGAGCGCCAGCGCGCCGTTCAAGAACGCGTACAGGAAATGGCCGGGCGTCGTGCGGTGCCCGGCCAGCAACAGCCCAAGGCCAACGACGATGGCCAGGAACACCAGCGACTGGAACAGCACGACCACACGATAGTACAGCGGGCCGGCGCCGCTCCGCCCGCGCCAGTACAGCGCCAGCGCCCACGCCATGAGCAAGACGTTCCCCGCCACGAGCCACAGGAACGCCACCTGTTTGATGTCCAGCAAAACCGACGCCGGAGCCACCGGACAACCCCCTTCAGTCTCATCCTACCGGCCCGCCGCACCGACGGCAAGCGGATGGCGGTGCGCCGCGCCCGCCGCTGAGCGCATCACAGCGGCAGGAGCTGGCCCTTCCGGTGTGGAACGGAAGATAACGCCCCGTCGCACGGGCAACGACGGCGGTCCCGCAGCGTACGCTGAAAGCGGACGCCCGCGGAGGGCAGCGCACCATATCGGGAGGGGTTTCTCCGTGAGCCGCACCGAGGATCGGGTTGTCGGTCCGCCGGCGGCGTCGGCGGACGGGGGAGCGTTGCGCGAGCGAAAGCAAGAATTTTTGACCATCTCCGGTCGACCCGTGAAAAGAGTATATGGTCCCGACGACATCAAAGATTTGGACTATGCGCGCGACTTGGGTGACCCGGGCGAGTACCCGTTTACGCGGGGCATTCACCCGACCATGTACCGGGGCCGCCTGTGGACGATGCGCCAGTTCGCCGGCTTCGGGACCGCCGAGGAGACGAATGAACGGTTCAAGTACTTGCTCGCCAACGGGCAGACAGGTTTGTCGGTCGCCTTCGACTTGCCGACGCTGATGGGCTACGACTCCGACTCGCCTTGGGCCGACGGCGAAGTGGGCGTCGAAGGCGTGGCGGTCTCAACTTTAGCCGACATGGAGACGCTCTTCGACGGCATCCCCCTCGACCAGGTCACCACATCGATGACCATCAACGGGCCCGCCATTGTTCTGTTTGCCATGTACCTGGCCGTCGCGGAAAAACAGGGCGTTCCCTTCGAGAAACTGTCCGGCACCATTCAAAACGACATCCTGAAAGAATACATCGCGCAGAACGAGTGGATCTTCCCGCCCAAGCCTTCCATGCGGCTCATCACCGACATCTTCGCCTTCTGCTCCAAGCACGTGCCCCGCTGGAACACCATCAGCATCAGCGGTTACCACATCCGCGAGGCCGGAGCGACAGCGCTGCAGGAGCTGGCTTTCACGCTGGCCAACGGCCGCGAGTACGTGCGGGCGGGCATCGCCGCCGGGCTTGACGTAGACGAGTTCGCGCCGCGCCTGTCGTTCTTCTTCAACGCCCACAACGACTTGTTCGAAGAAGTGGCCAAGTTCCGCGCCGCCCGGCGCGTGTGGGCGAAAATCATGCGGGACGAATTCGGCGCCAAGAACCCCCGCTCGTGGATGCTGCGCTTCCACACGCAGACGGCCGGCTGCTCGCTGACGGCCCAGCAGCCGTATAACAACATCGTACGCACTACCATCCAAGCCCTGGCGGCGGTGCTGGGCGGCACCCAGTCGCTGCATACCAACTCGTTGGACGAAGCGCTGTCCTTACCCACCGAGCACGCCGTGACCATCGCCCTGCGGACGCAGCAGATCATCGCCGAGGAAAGCGGCGTGGCCAACACGGTGGACCCGCTGGCGGGCTCGTATTACGTGGAAGCGCTGACCAACGAGATGGAACAAGGCGTGTGGGAGTACTTCCGCCGCATCGACGAGCTGGGCGGCGTCATTCCCGCTATCGAGCAAGGATTCTTCCAGCGGGAGATCGCGGAAGCGGCGTACCGCTACCAGCAGCGCGTCGAGTCCAAGCAGCAGATCATCGTCGGCGTCAACGAGTACCTCACCGAAGAGACGGCGCCGGTGCCCATCTTGAAGATCGGGGCCGAGATTCAGCGCAAGCAGTTGGAACGGCTGGCTCGGGTGAAGGCGACGCGGGACAACCGGCGCGTCCGGGCGGCGCTGGCGGAGGTGCGGCGGGTCGCGGCCCAAGGCGGCAACTTGGTCCCGCCCGTTCTCGAGGCGGTCAAAGCGTACGCGACGCTGGGTGAAGTCGTGGACGAGCTGCGCGCCGTGTTCGGCGAATACAAGGAGATTCGCGTGGTCTAGAGATTTTCGCGTGGGCTAGAGAGATGCGCGTGGACGAGTAACGAGATTCGAGTCGTCGGGGGGCATGCGGCGTGGCGACGCAGGCGGAGCGCACACTGCGGGTGTTGGTGGCCAAGCCCGGCTTGGACGGCCACGACCGCGGCGCGAAAGTCATCGTGCGGGCGCTGCGGGACGCGGGGATGGAAGTCATCTACACGGGCTTGCGCCAGACGCCGGAACAAGTGGTGGAAGCGGCTATTCAGGAAGACGTGGACGTGCTGGGGCTCAGCATGCTCTCGGGCGCCCACATGACTTTGGTGCCAAAGATTATGGCCGGCTTGCGGGAGCAGGGAGCCGACGACATCACGGTCGTCGTCGGAGGCATCATTCCGGCCGAAGACGTGCCGAAGCTGAAAGAAATGGGCGTCGCCGCCGTGTTCGGTCCGGGTACGCCCCTGCAAACCATCGTCGACTTCATCCGCGCCCACGGCCGGCGCCGCTGACGCCGGCCGTGCCGTCTCCGGCGCAACGGCGCTTCAGCGCGGCGCCGAGCCCAGCTTGCGCAGCGCTCGCTCGACCCACAGCCGCATCTCTTCCGTCAGCGGCAGCCGATCCAGCTCGGCTTTCGTGTACCAGCCCACGTGGCTGACGCCGGGCCCGGGGACGATGCGGGTGCTGCCCACGGGCCGCGCGAAGTAGACCAAGTCGATGTGCTCGTGGCCGGGCGCGATGCGCTCCACTTGGATGCCTTCAGGAATGACGAGCTGGCGGGGATACTCCACCGGCAGCGCTCGCGGGCCCACCAGCTCCACCTCGACGCCGGTCTCCTCGCGCACTTCCCGCACCGCGGCTTCGTCCGGCAGCTCGTTGGGCTCGATGTGGCCGCCGGGCGGCAGCCACATCGCCAGCTTTTCGTGGTACAGCATGAGCAGCTTGTCCTCGTGGACGACGAACGTCGCCACGGTGAAATCCCGCGTCACTTGTTCCCGCATCGGCTGCACCCGAGTTTCGGTCCCTCCCGCGCGCCGGCTCGGTGGACTTCCCGTGCCGAGGCCCTCACGGCGCCGGCTCGCCGCGCCATGCCGCCCGCAGCGCCGCGCGGAGACCGGGTTCCTCCGCCAGCGTGTCGTAGGAGAAGACGGCCACGCCCGCGGCACCCGCCTGCCGGGCCACCTCCAGCTGCCGGCGCAGCAACTGCCCGTCGCCGCCCAGCAAGTATGCCCCCACACCGGCGTAAACCGGCACGCCGAACCGCCGCCCCAGCGCGACCGCCTCGGCCACATGCGCGACGAAGCGCTCGGTGTCCGCGTTGTAGGCCATAACGACCACGGCGTCGACCAGCCTGCGTTCCATCCAGCCGGGCCAGTCTTGCAGGCGCTCGCCCACGGCGTCGGCCGCGTCGGCTCCCGCCGCCACCGACAAGAACACGGGTCGGGGCCGGCGAGCCAACTCCTCCGCCAGCCGCGCCACCAACTGCGTCACTTGCGCCCGCCGCCACTCGTCCCACAGCGCCAGCCGCCGCAGCAGCTCGTCGCGCCCATACGCTGCGGCGAACGCCACCGCGTTTTGCTCCAGCTCTTGCGGGTCAAAGCCGTGTTCCGCCGCGAAGCGCCGGAGGCTCTCCGGGTGGTAGCCGAAGCGGCGCGAGGGGTAGCGGACGTAGTCCAGGTGCACGCCGTCCACGTCGTAGCGGTCCACCACTTCCAGCACCATGTCGGCTACGAAGCGCTGTACCTCGGGCACGCCCGGATCCAGCATGCGCGCCGGTACCAGGGCTTGCGCCTCCTGCCAGCTGTAGTCCAGCAGCGACCGCCCGCTGCGGTCCACTGTCACCCATTCTGGGTGCCGGTTGAGGATGTGGTCGGGATGCTGAGGCCAGTCGGTCAGCATACCGGCGGTAAAGGCGTTGATCCACGCGTGCACCCGCAAACCTGCGGCCTTGGCGCGAGGAAGCAAGTACGCCAAGGCGTCGAAACCCGGCGCCGCGTCCTGAGCCGGCGGCAGGAGCGCCGACGCGTAGTACGCCTCCATCCGGCCGTTCACTTGCACGAACAGCGTATCGGCGCCCACGTCCTGCGCCAGTGCGAGGACTTGGTCCACCGACTCGGGCGAGCGCAGCATGTGCCGGACGACCCAGATGGCCCGTTGTCCCAGCGCGGGCCCGCCGCCAGCGTCCGCCGTGGCCGGAGCCCGCGCCGCCTGCCGCGCCTGCTGGCCTACGCCCAGGAACCCCAGCGCAAAGCCCAGCAACAGGGAAACGGCCGCGACGGCCACAAGCACTCGCCCCCGGCGCCCCAGCCGGCGATGGAGCCAGCGGAACCGAGCGCGGCGCGGCCTCATCGCGGCTCCCCGTCCGCGTACAGCGTGGCCACAGCGTGCGCGGCGATGCCCTCGCCTGCCCCGATGAAGCCCAGTTTCTCCGACGTAGTCGCCTTGACGTTGACCGCCGACGGATCCACGCCCAGCGCTTCGCTGATGCAGCGGATCATGCGCGGAATGAACGGTGCGAGGCGCGGCGCCTCGGCGATGACGGTGGCATCCACGTTGCCGACACGCCAGCCGGCGGCGCCCACGAGCTCGCGCACGTGACGCAGCAGCTTGACGCTGGCGACGTCCTTGTAGGCCGGATCGCTGTCCGGAAAATGACGGCCGATGTCGCCGAGACCCGCCGCGCCCAGCAAAGCGTCCGCGATGGCGTGCAGCAGCACGTCGGCGTCGGAGTGGCCCAGCAAGCCGCGCTCGTAAGGGATTTCCACGCCGCCGATGACCAGCCGCCGCCCCGCCGCCAGGCGATGCACGTCGTAGCCGTAGCCTACTCGCACCGTCGCTTCCCTCCGCTCGGCCGGCTCTTTTCCGGCGGCTTCGGCAAGCGCCCGGCCGTGGATCCGGGCCCGCAAGAGCGCCTCGGCCACCAGCAAATCCTCGGGCGTAGTAATCTTTATGTTGCTGTACTCGCCCTCGACGACCGCCACCGGCTGTCCCAGGCGCTCCACCAGCGCGGCGTCGTCCGTGGCCTCGACGCCGTCCGCAGCCGCCCGGTCGTGGGCCGCAAGCAGCAGCTCGCGCCGGAACGCCTGCGGCGTCTGCACCGCGCGCAAGCGAGCCCTGGGAGGCGTCGACTGGACCCACCCGGACTCCACCAGTTTGACCGTATCCTTGAGCGGCACGGCCGCCGTGGCCGCGCCGTGTTCGCACGCCGCCGCCAGCGTGCGTTCCAGCAGCGCCGGGCTCATCAGCGGCCGCACGCCGTCGTGGACGGCCACCAAGTCCACCGGCTGCGCCAGGGCCCGCAATCCCGCGTACACCGACTGCTGCCGGGACGCACCGCCCGCCGTTACCGTCACCGGCTTAGGCAGCTGCCACTCGCCGCCCAAGCGGGCGCGCACGTACGCTACATCCCCCTCGGCCACCACCAGCACCAGCTCCGACACCGACGGCGCGGCGGCGCAAGCGCGCAGCGTCCACAAAATGACGGGGTCGCCGAGCAGCGGCATGAACTGTTTCGGCTGCCCCAGCCGACCCATGCGATGACCCGCACCCGCGGCCGGGATGACGACCGCGGCGGTATAGTGGCGTCTCGCCTCGGAAATCACCCTAACAACATTCGATCTCCGGCGCACAAAACCTGCCGCGGCCGGCGGTTTCCGGGGTCCGCCCCGGCGGCCGGAAAAAAGCCGAGCGGGCGCTACATCGCCCGCTCGGCGGCCTGCTTGGGTTTCGCGAAGATCATGCGGCCGGCGGCCGTCTGCAGCACGCTGGTTACCAGGACGCCCACCGACTCGCCGATGTACGGCCGGCCGCCGTCCACGACGATCATGGTGCCGTCGTCCAAGTAGCCGACGCCCTGACCTTGCTCTTTGCCGTCTTTGATGACGTGGACCGTCATCTCCTCGCCGGGCAGCACGATGGGCTTGACGGCGTTGGCCAGCTCGTTGATGTTCAGCACTTCCACCCCTTGCAGCTCCGCAACCTTGTTGAGGTTGAAGTCGTTGGTCAGCACCTTGGCCCCCTTCAGCTGGGCCAGCCGCACCAGCTTGGCGTCGACGTCGGCGATGTCGTCGAAGTCGTCGTCGATGATCCGCACGGCCACCTTGGACTCCTTTTGCATCCGGTTGAGGATGTCCAGGCCGCGGCGGCCGCGGTTACGCTTGAGCATGTCGGAGGAGTCGGCGATGTGCTGCAGTTCTTGCAGGACGAAGCTGGGAATCAGCAAGGTGCCTTCAAGAAAGCCGGTACGAGCCACGTCGGCGATGCGGCCGTCGATGATGACGCTTGTGTCCAGAATCTTAAGGCCCGAGTCGGGCGAGCGCCCGGATGCGCCACGCTGGGCCGGCAGTTTCGCTAGTTGAAATAGTTCGTCTTTCTTGCGCACGAATACGACGGCGCCCGCGTAGCCGGCCGCCGCCGTCACCAAAGCAGGCAAGTACTCGCCTACGACGGGAATGTGCCTCGGCAGCGGCAGCGTCAGCAGCACCGCGAGGAGAAGTCCTACCAGCGCCCCGGCCGCGCCCGCGAGGATATCCTGCAGCGAGGTCTTCTGAATGCCCGCCGCCAACCGGTCGAACCAGCCCCTCACCGCCCGGACGGCCCAAGGAGCCAGCGCCAGCGCGAGCACGCCACCCGCCGCGGCCCCGATCCAGGACTCGCCGACCACGGCCGGCGCCAAGTCGTCAAACAACTGGTTCCACGCGCTGGAGGAGGCGATCCGATACCCCGTGGCCATGCCTAGTAGCAACAATAAAAGCGAGACCGTCCAACCCAGCAACGCGCAAGCCCCCTTTCGGTTCTAGCCGCTCACGTCCCGTCAGCCCCTGCCTTTTCCGTGTTATTGTTGTCTCGGACCATGCGAAGTTATCCAGCAGACGGAGCAAGTGGAAGTATACGAACGAAATAAAGAAATCAGACAAGAAAAAGCCCGCCGCTTCGTTCGCCTTCGCGATTCGCGCGGGCCGCTCAGTGTAAACCCAG
Source organism: Bacillota bacterium (assembly GCA_017577945.1). NCBI lineage: Bacteria > Bacillati > Bacillota > Bacillota bacterium. The sequence goes on along the minus strand of PKQS01000007.1, from coordinate 188,972 downwards.
GGCTTCGTCCAGCTGCCGCTCGACCTCCTCCTCTGTCGTGTTCTGCGCCAAAACCAGCTCGCTCACCAGAATTTGCCGGGCGTTCTCCAGCATCTTGCGCTCCACCGTCGACAGCCCTTTCGCCCGCTGCCGGGCCGACAAGTTGCGAACCACTTCCGCTACCTCGTAGATGTCTCCCGTCTTAATCTTCTTGAGATTAGCTCGATAGCGACGGTTCCAGTTCGCCGACATGCTGGTCGTCTCCGCCCGGAGCACCGCCAACACTTTTTCCACTTCGCCGGGGTCGATGACTTCTCGCAAACCCAGCTCGTCGCCGGCGCTCAACGGAATCATAACCCGCAGCTCGCCGACGGGCAGGCGCATGACGTAGTACTGCTCGGTGCGGTCCAGCACTTCTTTCGTCTCGATGGCCTCGATGATGCCTGCGCCGTGCATGGGATAGACGACCTTGTCTCCCACGGCGAACCGCTTTCCCGGACTCAACGGCTATCATCCTTGAGGTCGAATTAGGGCTATTCGTGCAAATAATACCACCAACACACACAAATGTCAATGTATTGACCTTGACGCCCCCGGCCGCTCCTTGACAGTATGCAGCGCCGTCCTTATAATATGGGTAATTCTGAGCCTTCCGGTAGTGAGCGTCGGCTCGCCCGCGCCGCCAGGTCCGGCGCGGCCGGCGCCCGCACCGCAGTCCGTGTCGAGGAGCGTGTCGCGAATGAGCGCAGAGAGCCGTCCGACCCACGAACCGGAGTCTCCCCGGCCTGAGGCGGCGCCGGCTCGAGAGCAAGACGCCGCCGACCTCGCGGACGCGTTTCAGCAGACCGTCGCCCAGTACCTGATTCGCCACCGCAGCATCGTCGACATCGTCTCCAAGCTGCAGGAGTCGACAGCCCGAGTCCAGCGGGCAGTGGCCAAGGCAGTCACGGTATGCGGCTGCCTGGAAATTCACGCCTGTAAGCAGACGGTCCCCGATCCGGACGGCATGTCCTACGCGGAGCTGAAGCGGTACGTGCAAACTCACGTAGACGGGCGCCTGTGCGACCACTGCCGCGACGTGATCGAGACCGAGCTGGGTCAGGCGTTTTTTTATGCGGCCGCTCTCTGCGAAGTGCTCAACCTGAAGGCTTCCGACATCCTGGCGCAAGAAAAGCAGCGCCTCGACACGCTGGGCGTCTACAGCCTCATGTAACGCCGTCACAGCAAGAAAGGCCGGTTCCGGCCGCGCGCTCTTCGTCGGCGCGCAGCCTGAGCCGGCCTCATCGCTTCCGCGCCGCCCAAGGCTTCTCGCTGCGGCCGCGGAAACTTTCCGCAAGCGTCGCCGCCTCAGAAATTGCGGGCCAGCAAAGCCTGCTCCTTGAGCCGCCGCAAGCCTTCCTGAATGGCGCGCGCCCGCACTTCGCCGATGCCTTCCACGTCGTCCAGCTCTTCAATGGACGCCTTGAGCACGTTGGGCAGCTGCTTGAACTGCTGCACCAGGTTTTCAATGACCGGCATCGGCAGCCGAGGCACCTTCGTCAGCACCCGGTAGGCACGAGGCGTCACGTTGTAGTCCAGGTTGTTCATGTGCGCCGCGTAGCCGAGCCGCCGCGCGATCCACTGCAGCTCCAGCAAATCCTCGGAGCTGGACGACAGCAGCGACGCCCACACGTCGGCCGCCGTCTCATCGCCTTGGGGCTGGTAGTAGTCGCGAACGATGAGGTAGCCCTCGTCCTGCAGGTTGGCCATGAGCTCCTCCAGCTGCATGCGCACCAGGCGCCCTTCGGTGCCCAACTCCACGATGTAGCGCTCGATTTCCTTGCGGATGCGGTGCACCGTGTGGGCCCGCTGCAGGCACGAGACCACGTCGTACAGCGTCACGGCGTCCTGGAACTCCAGCGCCGTCAAATTCATCAGCGACTGCTGGTACACCGCGCAGTACTTCTCCAGCGTCCACAGCGCCTGGTTGGCTTTGGCCAAGACGACGCTGACGTCCCGCAAGACGTACTTGAAGTTGCCCTTGTACAGACTGATCTGGTCGCGCCGCTGGGAGATGGCCAACACCAGCTGCCCCGTCTGTTTGGCCACCCGCTCGGCGGTGCGGTGGCGCGTGCCCGTTTCTTGTGTGGGGATCATCGGGTCGGGCGTCAGGTGCGTGTTGGCGTACAAGATCCGCTTGGCGTCCGAATTCAGGATGATCGCGCCGTCCATTTTGGCCAGCTCGTACAAGGCGGCCGGATTCATTTCCGCGTCGATCTTGAATCCGCCGTTGACCAGATTCAGCACTTCCTGCGTATCTCCCACGACGATGAGAGCGCCAGTCCGGGCCCGCAAGATCATCTCGAGCCCCTCATAGAGCATCGTGCCCGGTGCGACCATGCGCAGCGTCTTGAGAAAGTCTTCTTCCATCGACTCGTCGTGCATGATGGCTACCGCCCCTTTATGTCCCCCGGACCTCCCAGGACCCGCAGCGCCTCGGAGACCGTGGCAACACCGTAATATTCCAGTTCCGTCGTCCCGCCTTGCGGCATGTTGGCCCGCGGCAAAATGCAGCGCCGGAAACCGAGTTTCGACGCTTCGCGCGCTCTTCGCTCCGCCTGGCGCACCCCCCGCACTTCGCCGGTCAGGCCCACCTCGCCGAAGACGACCGTGCCCGGGTCTAGCGGCACATCGAAAAATGCCGAGGCGACGGCCAGTCCCACCGCCAGATCCGCCGCCGGCTCCTCCAGGCGCACGCCGCCCACGACGTTGATGTAGACGTCCTGCGAGTGCAGGGGCACACCGCAGCGCCGCTCCAGCACCGCCAGCACGATGGCCGCCCGCTGGTAGTCGACGCCGGATACTTGCCGCCGCGGCGTTCCTCCGAACGGCGCGGGCGCCACCAGCGCCTGCACTTCCACAAGCAGCGAGCGGCTTCCTTCCACGCTGGCCGCCACCACGGTGCCCGGCTGCCCGGCGGCGCGCTCCTGCAGGAACAGCGCCGACGGGTTGGCCACTTCCTGCAGTCCCGCGTCGCCCATGGCGAAGATGCCGATTTCGGCCGTGGACCCGAACCGGTTTTTCGCGGCCCGCAAGACGCGAAACTGCGTATCCCGCTCGCCTTCCAGGTACAGCACCGTGTCGACCGCGTGCTCCAGCACCTTGGGCCCCGCGACGGTTCCCTGCTTGGTCACGTGGCCCACCAGCAGCACGGTCACGTTCTCGGTCTTGGCCAGCCGGATGAGCCGCGCCGCGGCTTCCCGCACCTGCACCAGGCTGCCGGCTACGGAATCGTAGTCGGCCGTCGCCACCGCTTGGATGGAGTCGACTACCAGCAGGCGCGGCTTGCGGGCTTGCGCCAGAGCCACGATGGCGTCAACGTCGGTTTCCGCGGCCAGCGCCAAGCGTTCCGCGCCTGCCCCGAGCCGCCGAGCCCGCAGCGCGACCTGGTGCAGCGACTCCTCGGCCGACACGTAGAGGACGTCGCCGTGAGCGCGGGCAAACAGGTCCGCCGCCTGGAGGAGCAGTGTGGACTTGCCGACGCCCGGATCGCCGCCCAGCAAAACCACCGCGCCGGGCAACAGGCCCCCGCCCAGTACGCGATCGAACTCGGCCATCCCGGTGCTGCAGCGGGTCTCCGACGCCGGATCGATTTCATTTAATTTGTACGCCGCCGCCGAGGGCGTCAACTCGTCGCGAATCGTTCGGGAGGAAGACGGTGCCTCCGGCACCTCGTGTAAGCTGTTCCACGTCTGACACGACGGGCAGCGTCCCAGCCATCGCGGCGATTCGTAGCCGCACTCTTCGCACACGTACTTGACCCGGGGCGCTTTGGTCGCCATCGTGCCCTCCTGCCGGACGAAGAACGAAAGGCCTGTATTTCGTCACATTATAGCACTTTTTCTCGAGCGCCCACAAGCGGGCCGAGGCTCGCAGCCGCCGAGGCAAACGGCGCCCGCCCGGGGAAACCGTCCGGGCGGGCGCCGTCGCCGGCCATTCCCACGCGCCGCCGCCGGCGGCGCGCCTTTCCTTACGGAACCTGGGCCAATTCCTTCTTCTCGAAGACGATCTTGCCTTCTGCGGCGTCCACCAGGATGGTGTCGCCGGCCTCGAAGCGGCCGCGGAGAATCTCCTCCGACAGCGGGTTTTCCACCAGCCGCTGAATTGCCCGCCGCAGCGGCCGCGCGCCGAATTGCGGATCGTAGCCTTCGTTGGCCAGCAGCTCCTTGGCCGCATCGGTGAACTCCACCGACACGCCCCGCTCCGCGAGCTCCTTCTTCAGGTTGTTCAGCATGATGTCGACGATCTTGCGGATGTGCTCCTTGTTCAGGGCGTGGAACACGATGATTTCGTCGATGCGGTTGAGGAACTCGGGCCGGAACGTGCGCCGCAGCTCCTCCATCACTTTCTTCTTCATGTCCTCGTGGGTCGACTTCTCGTCTTCCACCGTGCGGAAGCCGATGGTGCTGTGGCGCTGGATTTCATGCGCCCCCACGTTGGACGTCATGATGATGACCGTGTTGCGGAAGTCCACGGTGCGCCCTTTGCCGTCGGTGAGCCGGCCGTTCTCGAGCACTTGCAACAGCGTGTTGAACACTTCCGGATGCGCCTTTTCGATCTCATCGAACAGGACGACCGTGTACGGGCGCCGCCGCACGCGCTCGGTCAGCTGGCCGCCCTCCTCGTAGCCGACGTAGCCGGGCGGCGAGCCGATGAGCCGCGACACGGTGTGCCGCTCCATGTACTCGGACATGTCCAGCACCACCATGGCGTCCTCGTCGCCGAACAGCGCCTCCGCCAGCGCCCGGGCCAGCTCCGACTTGCCGACGCCCGTGGGACCCAGGAAGATGAAGGAGCCGATGGGCCGCTTCGGGTCCTTGAGACCGGCGAATGCCCGCCGGATCGCGCGCGCTACGGCCGCGATGGCCTCGTCTTGGCCGATGACGCGCTTATGCAGCTCTTCCTCCAGGTGCAACAGCCGCTCGGTCTCCTCCTGGGCCAGCTTCGTCACGGGAATGCCGGTCCAGCTGGCCACCACTTCCGCGACGTCTTCGGCGGTCACCGTGCCTTCCGTGCGGCTGCGGCTGTTCTTCCACTCCTGCCGGCGGCGCTCCAGCTCCTCGCGCATGCGCTGCTCCAAGTCGCGCTGCCGGGCCGCCTTCTCGAACTCTTCGTTCTTGATGGCTTGCTCCTTCTCGATGCGCGCCTCTTCGATCTTCTGCTCCAGCTCTTTCAGCTCCGGCGGGGCCACCAGCGCCTGCAGCCGCACCTTGGAAGCCGCCTCGTCGATCAGGTCGATGGCCTTGTCAGGCAGGAACCGATCCGTGACGTACCGGTCCGACAGGCGCGCCGCCGCCACCAGCGCTTCGTCCGTAATCTTGACCCGGTGGTGCGCCTCGTACCGATCACGGAGACCCTCCAGAATCTTGATGGTCTCCTCCACCGACGGCTCCTCGACCATCACCGGCTGGAAGCGCCGCTCCAGCGCCGGGTCGCGCTCCACGTGCTTGCGGTACTCGTCCAGCGTCGTGGCGCCGATGCACTGCAGCTCGCCGCGCGCCAGCGCCGGCTTGAGGATGTTCGACGCGTCGATGGCGCCTTCCGCCGCGCCCGCGCCAATGATGGTGTGCATCTCGTCGATGAACAGGATGACGTCGCCGGCCGCCCGGATCTCGTCCATCACCTTCTTGAGGCGCTCCTCAAACTCGCCGCGGAACTTGGAGCCCGCCACGAGCGCGCCCAAGTCCAGCGCCACGACCCGCTTGTTCATCAGCGGCTCCGGCACGTCGTTGTTGACAATCTTTTGCGCCAGGCCCTCCACGACGGCCGTCTTGCCCACGCCAGGCTCGCCGATGAGCACCGGGTTGTTCTTCGTCCGGCGCGACAGCACCTGAATGACACGCTGGATCTCCTTTTCACGCCCGATGACCGGATCCAGCTTGCCTTCGCGCGCCAGATCCGTCAGGTCGCGGCCGAACTGATCCAGCGTCGGCGTCTTGCGGGTCCGGCTCGTCTTGGCGGGCTGCGTGCTGGTGCCGCCCAGCAGCTCCACCACCTGGCGCCGAACCTTGTCCAAGTCGGCGCCCAGGTTCTTGAGCACTTGCGCCGCCACGCCTTCCCCTTCGCGAATCAGGCCGAGCAAGATGTGCTCGGTGCCGATGTATGTATGGCCTAGCTGGCGCGCTTCGTCAAACGCCAGCTCCAGCACGCGCTTCGCGCGCGGCGTAAAGCCGATGGGCCCTTGCGGCGGGTGATCGCCGCGGCCGATGACCCGCTCGACTTCGGCCCGAACCGCTTCCAAGCTGATGTTCATGCTCTGCAGAGCGCGAGCGGCGACGCCCTCGCCCTCTGCCGCCAGGCCGAGGAGGATGTGCTCGGTGCCGACCACGTTGTGGCCCAGCCGCCGGGCCTCCTCCTGGGCCAACACCACGACTTTCTGGGCCCGTTCGGTAAACCGGCCGAACATGCTCCTCACCGCCTTCTTCCTAGTGTTCGCGTCAACTGCGAACGGCGATGCGTTCCCGAATCAAGGCCGCCCGCAGCACGTCCCGCTCCGCCGGGCTCAGCTCCCGCCCGGTGCGCATCTGCAGGTGAGCGGGACGGATCGCGACGAGCAGCTCTTGCAAGATTTCCGGCTTCAGTCCATCAAGAATTCCCAAATCGATGCCGAGCCGTACGTCCGACAGCAGCTGCAACGCCTCCTGGCTCGACACGACCCGGGCGTGGGCCAGCGTCCCGTAGGCCCGCGCCACCCGGTCCTCGAGCGCCATCTTGTCGCGGCGCAGCAGCATTTGCCGCGCTTCCCGCTCCTGGTCGATGACTTGCCGCGTCACATTGATCAGGTGTTGGATGATATCCGACTCCGTATGGCCGAGGGTGACTTGGTTCGAGAACTGAAAGATGTTCCCGAGCGCCTGCGTCCCCTCGCCGTACAGGCCGCGCACCACCAGGCCGAAACGGCCGACGGCCTGAATGATGCGGTTGATCTGGCCGGTGGAGACCAGCGCGGGCAGGTGCAGCATCAGGCTGGCCCGCAGGCCCGTGCCGACGTTGGTCGGGCACGCGGTCAAGTAGCCCCGCTGCTCCGAAAACGCGTACGGCAAGTACTGCTCCAGCGCGTCGTCCACCTTGTCGGCCAGCTCCCACGCCGCGGCCAGCTGCAGGCCCGGCATCAGCGCCTGGATGCGCAGGTGGTCTTCCTCGTTGACCATGACGCTGACCGCTTCGTCTTCCCGCAGCACGACGGCTTTGCGGCCGCCTTCGCGCGCGTGGTCCGGGCTAATGAGATGGCGCTCCAACAGCAGCTGCCGTTCCAGCGGGCTGAGGGACTCCATCGGAACGAACAGCATGCCGCGCAGCTCCGGCGACTGGGAGACCGCTTCCCGGACCTGCCGGACGACCTCGGCCGCCTGGTGTTCGTCGGCGACGGCCGGGAACGGCAGGCCCCGCAAGTTGCGCGCCAGGCGGATGCGGCTGCCCAGCGCGACGTCCCGATCAGGGCCTTGCCCTTTCATCCACTGACTGACCGGTCGGCTCAAGATGTCTCGCAGCGACATGGCTTATCCCCCGGAGCGAGCCGACTGCTGCTGCTTCTCCAGCATGCGGATGCGGTCCCTCAGCACCGCCGCCCGCTCGTACTCTTCTTTACCGATGGCTTCCTGCAACTCCTGCCGCAGCCGCTCCAGCTCCCGCTCGATGCGCAGCCGCCCGGCCTGCCGCAGCGGCACTTTGCCGGTGTGCACCGTGTTGCCGTGCAGCCGGCGCAGCACAGGCTCCAGCTGCCGATCGAACGTCTCGTAGCATTGGCTGCAGCCGAGGAGGCCCATCCGGCGATAGTCCGCGAACGACAAGCCGCAATTGGGGCAGCGGCCGCCGGTGGCAGGCGCGCCGGCCAAGCCGGTCACGCTGTCAGGCGCCAACAAGCCGCCCAGCAGCTTGTTGAAACTGAAGGTAGGCCAGCTCAGGCCGAGGTCGCCCGTCACTTGCGCGGCGCACTGCTCGCACAGGTGCATTTCCCGCCGCACGTCGTTGACTACTTGAGTAATGTGCACTGTCGCCGGCGCCTGCTTGCACTGCTCGCAGAGCATGCAGCCGCCCCCCTTCCTGCCTATCGTATGTCCTCGGAACCGCCTCGTCCTTCGGCGAGCACCACCAGCATGCCCTTCAGCAAAGCGGCCCGCATCACGCCGTCGAGCGGCGGCTCGAGCTGCGCGGCCTCTTGCCGCAAGACCTGGCGCGCCACCGTCGTCTGCCGGCACGTAGCGACGCCGGTGCGCTCGAGCCAGTCCAGCAAGCCTTCGGCCTCGGCCTCGGTCAGCGCCTGGCCGATGCGCCGCCAGGCCCCAGCCAGCCGTTCCCGCTCCGGCCGCGGATGGCGGGCGACGATACGAATATAGCCTCCGCCGCCGCGCCGGCTTTCGACGATGAACCCGCGGTCCGGCGTGAACCGCGTCGACAGCACGTACGTCACCTGCGACGGTACGCAGTCGAACAAATGGGCCAGCTCGTAGCGGCGCACTTCCACGTAGCCTTCGTCGGAGTGCGCCAGCAGGCGCATGATGTGGGCTTCGATCCGATCGGCGAGACTTCCCATGGCGTTCCACCACGGCAATACCATAGGTGGTTTTGACCTTCTTTGACTTTTCCCGGAACGATTATACCATATGCGGGTGGGCGCGCAAGAGCCCGGCTGGTGATTTTCTATTCTTTCAGCCGCGGGTCCAGCGCGTCGCGCAGCCCGTCGCCCAGCAAGTTGAACCCCAGCACCACCAGCATAATAGCCAGACCCGTGAAGGTGGTGATATGCGGGGCGGTCATGATGTACTGCCGGCCGCGGCTGAGAATGGTACCCCACTCGGGCGTCGGCGGCTGAGCGCCCAGCCCCAGGAAGCCCAGGCCCGCGGCCCACAGGATGGACGAGCCCACCTGCAGTGACGACTGGACGATGACGGGCGCGACGCAGTTGGGCAAGATGTGGCGGACGATGATCGACAAGTCGCGCGCTCCGGCCGCCCGTGCCGCCTGGACGAATTCGGCTTCCTTCAGCGCCAGCACCGACCCGCGCACAATCCGCGCGTAGGTCGGGATGGAGACGATGCCGACGGCGAGCATCACGTTCTCAAGCCCGACGCCGAACGCGCTCACCAGCACGATGGCCAGCAGGATGCCCGGAAACGCCAGCATGACGTCGATGAAGCGCTGCACGATCAAGTCCACCCAGCGGCCGTAATACCCGGACACAAGCCCCAACGGCACGCCCACCGCCATGCCGATGCCGATGGAGATGAGCCCGATGCGCAGCGAAATGCGCGCCCCGTACAATAAGCGGCTGAACAAGTCGCGCCCCAGTTCGTCGTTGCCGAGCCAATGCTCTTTGGATGGGCCGGCCAGCCGCTTGGCGAAGCTGCTCTGCGTCGGATCATAAGGCGCGATCCACGGCGCCAGGACGGCCAGCACGACAAAGGTGACGATGATGAAGAGGCCGAACATGGCCAGGCGGTTGCGCCGCAGCCGCTTCCAGACGGCCCGGGACCACGACAAGGAGGCGGAGGGCGCCGCGGCGCCTTCCGGTGCCGGGGTGATGATGCGTTGCTGCGTTGCCATGGGCCAGCCCCCTCAGTCGTAGCGGATGGTTGGGTTAATGTACGCGTACAACACGTCCACCAGCAAATTGATGAGGATGAACCCGACCGCCACCACCAGCACCGCTCCCTGAACCACCGGGTAATCGCGGGCGATGATGGAGTCTACCATCAGCCGGCCGATGCCGGGCCAGGCGAAGACGCTTTCGGTCATGACCGCGCCGCCCAACAGGCTTCCCATCTGCAGGCCGGTGACCGTCACGATGGGAATAAGGGCGTTGCGAAACGCGTGCTTCAGCACTACGGCCCACTCATGCAGCCCCTTGGCCCGCGCGGTGCGCACGTAATCCTGGCGCAGCACCTCCAGCATGCTCGACCGAGTCATGCGGGCGATGATGGCCGCCGTGCTCAAACCCAAGGTCAGCGACGGCAGCACCAAGTGCCGCCACGTACCGCGTCCCGCGGTCGGGAACCAGCCCAGCTCGTATGAGAAGAAGTACATGAGCATAAGTCCGAGCCAGAAAACGGGCATGGAGATGCCGACCAAGGCGATGAAGGTGCTTACGGCGTCAATCCACGAATTGGGCCGCACTGCGCTGAGAATCCCCGTGCTGACGCCGATGACGATGGCCACCACCATGCTGCCGGCCGCAAGCTCCAGCGTCGGCCCCAAGCGCGCGGCGACCTCCTCCGTAACCGGCCGCCGCGAGCGAATGGATCGGCCCAGGTCGCCCTGAAGCAAGTGCTTGAGGAAGACCATGTACTGCACGTGCAGCGGCTCGTTGAGCCCGTATTGCTCGCGGATGCGCTCGACCACTTCCAACGGCGCGCCTTCCCCGGCCAACACGCGCGCCGGGTCGCCGGGAATGGCGCGAATCATCCAGAAAACGACGATGGATACGCCGATGAGAACCGGAATGGCCAGCAAGAGCCGGCGCACGATGTAGCGCGTCATTGCGTGTTCGCCTCCGTGAACAAAAGGAGGGGCTCGCGCCCGGGCGGGCCCCTCCCTTTTTCACCGTATTACCGGGCGCGGGTCCCCTCGCCGCGGCCCCGCGCGCTCGCTGACGCGTCCGGCCGGCGGCCGGTTACTTGAAGCGCGCGTGGTGGGCCATGACGCGTTCGGTCGGATGAATGACGACGCCCTCGACCTCATTGCGGATGGCCGTCAACTGCACCTCGGCGTGCAGGAACAGCCACGGCGCGTCCTGCATGATCAGGTTCATCGCCTCACGATAGGTCGCCAGCCGCACCTCCGGGTTCGGGTTCATGCGGCCCAGCTCCAGCAAGGCGTCCACCGCCGGGTTGCTGTAGAAGGAGCGAGACGAACCGGCGGGCACCCACTGGCTGCTGTGGAAGAGCGGATACAAGCCGTAATCCGCGTCGCCCGTGACCGTGCCCCAGCCGAGCAACATCATGGGCGCCGGATTCTGCTCGGGCGGCTGGTTCGTCACTTGCAGGTACGTGCCCCACTCCATCGTGACGATGTCGGCGATGATGCCCACTTCGGCCAGTTGCGCCTGCACCGCTTCAGCGACTTCGATGTCTTTCAGGTAGCGGCCGCTGGGCGAGTACAGCTGCGTCCGGAAGCCGTTGGGATAGCCGGCCTCGGCCAGCAGCTGGCGCGCCTTTTGCGGATTGTACTCATACTGGAAAATCGGCTGGTAACCGAACACGCCCGGCGCGATAGGAGCGTCCAGCGGCCGGCCCACGCCGCCCAGGATGAACTCGTTGATGGCCTTGTTGTCCACCGCGTAGTTGACCGCCTGGCGCACGCGCACGTCCGCAAACGGATTGGGCGGCCCGTCAGGACGCTGGTAGTTGTTCAGCGCCACGTAAATGACCCGCACGCTGGGCGTGCGCACGACGGTGATGTTCGGATCCCGCTCGAGCACGCTCACCATCTCGGGCGGCACCCGCACCGCCACGTGGGCTTCGCCGGTCTGCACCATCAGCATGCGGGCGCTGTCCTCCGGCACAACCCGGAAAACGACCTCGTCGACCTGTGCGGGTTCACCCCAGTAGTTGGGGTTGCGCACCAGCGTAATCCGTTCGCCCGGAATCCATTCCTTAAACATGAACGGCCCGGTGCCCACCGGATTGCGGGAGTAGTCTTCGCCGTAGCGCTCGATGGCCGCCGGGCTCTGGATGCCCGTCGCGCTGTGGGTCAGGTGGGCGATCATGGGCGCGAAGGGCTCCTCCGTGATGAGCTGCACGGTGTACTCGTCGACGACCCGCACTTCCTTGACGGCATTCAGCAGGAAGGAGAACGTGACCGCGTTGGCCGGATTGATAATGCGCTCGATGTTGTACTTGACCGCCTCGGCGTTGAACGGCGTGCCGTCGTGGAACGCAATCCCGCGGCGCAGGTACAGCGTCCAGACGCGGCCGTCCGGCGACACCTCGTACGACTCGGCCAGCTTCGGCACGATGTCGCCGTCGGGCGTCAGCTCGAGCAGCGTCTCCACTATGTGCTCAACCACGGTGGCCGACGGCGAGTCGGTGATGTAGTGGGCGTCCAGCAGCACCGCGTCGGTGCCCGAGACGATGACCAGCTGCCGCTGCGCCAGCGCCGAGCCCGCGAAGAGGGCCACGGCCGCGGCGAGCAAAGCGGCCAGCAGCCCCGCTCGACGAAGCGAGTACATTCACACATTCCCCCCAACGATGCAAAATCGACGACAACGACTATTAGTCGTGTGCAATTCGCCGCGTTGTCCAATTACCCTTCTTCCGAAAAGGAAAAATCGTACGGGCTCAACCAGCCGGCAACCGAGCGCCGCGCTACAACACACGCGCGCCCAGGGCCGAGCGGGCCATGTCGACGGCCAGCAGGGCGGTGCGGTTGGCCTGATCCAGGATCGGATTGACTTCCACCAGCTCCATGGACACCAAGATGCCGAGCTCGGCCAGCATTTCCATGGCCAGGTGCCCTTCCCGGTACGTCAGGCCGCCGGGCTTGGGCGTGCCGACGCCCGGCGCCAGGTCCGGCTCGAACACATCCAAGTCGAGGCTGAGATGAATGCCGTCCACGTGGGGCTTCAGGCGGGCCAGCGCCTGCTCCATCACGGCCGGCAGGCCCAGCCGATCCACCTCCTGCATCGTGAACACGGCTACGCCGCTGCGGCGCAACAGCTCTCGCTCGCCGTCGTCTAAGTCCCGCACCCCGATGAGGACGGTTTGCTCCGGGCGCAGCGGGCGCCCGTTGAGGCACGCCACCAATTCCGCCGCGCCCAGCCCGTGCAGTACGGCCAGCGACATGCCGTGGATGTTGCCCGACGGCGTCGTATCGGGCGTGTTGAAATCGCCGTGGGCGTCCAGCCAGACGACGCCGGTGTTGGGCCGGATGCGCCGCACGCCGCTGACGGTCCCGATGGACAGGCTGTGGTCGCCCCCGAGAATGATGGGAAAGCGGCCGGCCGCCACCACGGCCGCCACGCGATCCGCCAGCTCCCGGGCCACCTGCACGATTTCGTGCAAGTACCGGGCGCGCGGGTTGCCGGCGGTGCTCTGCTCGGGGACAGGTACGGCCAGGTCGCCCAAGTCCTCCACTACGTGCCCCAGCGCCTCCAGCGCCTTTTGCAAGCCGGCGTAGCGCAAGGCGCTGGGTCCCATGTCCACGCCGCGCCGGTTGGCTCCCAGATCGATGGGCACCCCGATGACGCTGATCTCCAAGGCCTGTTCACCTGCGCTCCACCGCCGAACTCTTCTGCGCGGCCGGGGCGGTCGCGGCCGCTTTTCCAAGTTGAGCCAAACTGTTTTCCAAGTTGAGCCAAATATAGTGAAGCATTCAACGGTGTGCAGGGAGTGTCCTCTCGGGACCGAATACTGTACAGGAACGCTAGGGGAGGCGAAAACGATGGCGCTGTTGCGACGCCGGGCTGTTGCTGTCACTCCCTGCAAGTGGACGATACGCGCCGTGCACCCGGCCCAGCAGGGTATCGCACCTTGCGCCGTGGCCTTCCTCCTGCTAGCCTCCCTCCTCGCGGCGGCGCGGTTCGCCGCGCCCGCCCGGGCGGCCGACGAGCCCCTTCACATCGAATACACGCTGGTTCTTCCCCCGGATCGATCGCCGCGCGTGGACGTCATCGTTACCCTCCGCGCCGCGGACGCCGGCGGCGTCTCCGCCCAGATGACGCTGCCCGAAGGCGTGACGCCCACGGATCTCTGGTCGCCTGACGGCTCGGCGGCCGTCGCGCTCCTTTCCGACCGGGTCGTTCTCGTCGAGTCCACCGGCTCGGCCGGGGCGTCGGTCGCCTACTCGGTTCGGCTGCGGTCGGGCGGCGTTAATCCCGCCGGCCTGCCGGCGGCTCCGTACGCCTCGCTCCACGGCGGCGATTTCGTATACCTGGCCGGGCGCGACACGCTGCTCCGCCCGTCCGCCGGGCAGCCTTACTCGGCCGTTGCGGCCGTGCAGGCGCCCCCCGGCTGGCACGTGTTCGTGCCTGGCGCCGGGCTCGCGGCGAGCGGTGAACCCGTGCCCTTCGACTCCGCCGAGACGGTCCTCGTCGTCGCCGGAGCCCTGGCGGTAGAGCAACGCACGGCGGCAGGCGGCGCCCTCACCGTTGTGGCGGTGGGCGACGCGCCGTGGGACGTGCGCGAGACCGCGCAGTCGCTGGCAGCGCTGAGCGCGTCCTTGGCCCAGCGAGGATTCACCGAACTAATGGCCCCGCTGACTTTCCTGCAGCTCCGCTATCCAGGGCCGCTGCGCCTCAATCCTCTGGTCAGTGGCTTCGTGGCCGCCGGCGACACCATCGTGCACTGGGTAGGCTCCGGCACGGCGGACTGGTGGCGGAAATACGCGGCGCGGGATCTGGTGCGCTGGCTGGTGGAGCGCACCGTGAAGACGGCGCCCGACGCGGCTTGGTTTTCCGCCGGACTCCCGGAGTACGTGGGACTGCTGCTGCTGTACGAGGCGGGCTATATCAGCGGCGACGACCTGTACCAGGCGCTCCAGACGCTGCACGCCACCGGCCTGCACTACTCGGGACCTGATTGGCCCTCGCTGGTGCTGGCCGGCGTGGCCGCGCCCCGTTCGCATTCGGCGCAGCGGGTCTTGGAGTTCCGGGCGCCGCTGGTGGCCTTCTTGCTCGACGCCGAAATTCGCAGCGCCTCCGCCGGAGCTAAGTCGGTCGTGGACCTGTGGCTGGATGCCGCGCGCTGGCAGCGGCAGCAGCCGAACACGCCGTTTTTCACGTCGTCACTGCTGGCGCTGGCCGCCGACTATGCGGACTTGACCTCGTTCGCGGCAGATTTCCTGTTCGGCAGCCGCATACCGCCGGTCAATTTTGACGCCGTGTACCGGCGCTGGGCCGGCGTCCGTTAGGCGCCGCAGCCTGTGGGAGTGCGGATCCGCGCATGTGGTCGATCGTCCTCGGCGCGGCAGCGGCTGGGCTCGTCGCCCTGCACGGCCGCCGAGAAGCGCGCCGCCTGCACCTGACGCGCGTGGAGGTTCCCGTCCGGCGGCTGCCGGAAGCGCTGGACGGCTTCGAGATTATTCACCTGTCCGACCTGCACCTGCGGCACTACGGCCCTTACGAGCAAGCGTGGCTGCGGGCGGTGCGGGCGCTTTCCGCCCCGGTGGCCGTTGTGACAGGGGACTTCGCCGGCAGCGCGTTCGGCGCGCAAGCCCTGATTCCGATGCTGATGGACATCAGCCGGGAGCGGACGGTGCTGGGCGTTCTCGGCAACAACGACTACGACCGGCGAGTCAATACGGACGGCCTCGTGCGCGACTTGACCCGAGCCGGCGTGCGCGTGCTGCGCAACGAAGCCCACGTCGTCCTGCACAAGGGACACCGGGTCCGTTTCGCCGGCGTCGACGACCCGCACACGGGGCGCGCGGATCTGGCGCGGGCGCTGGCGGCGCTGCCGCCGCCCGGCGATGCGGCCGCGGAGCCCGTCATCATCCTGTCGCACTCGCCCGATATCTTTCCGGAAGCGAAACGGGCCGGCGCGGACCTGGTCCTCGCCGGCCACACGCACGGCGGGCAAATCTGCCTGCCGGGCGGCGTCCCCCTGTTTGCGAACAGCCGCACGGGGCGTCGCTATGCTCGCGGCCTGGTGGTTGAGAACGGAACGAGCATGTACGTCAGCCGCGGCGTCGGCACCAGCGCCGTTCCCTTTCGCTTCTTTTGCCCGCCTGAAATTGCCGTCATCCGGCTGGTCCGGGCGGACGCCGCGGCAGGCTAACCCTCGCTGCCGCGCCCGGGCGGGCCTCACCCGCGCAGCGACTCGCTGGCTTGCAAGATGTAGCCGGCCACTTCCCCGGCAATCTCCGACGGCAAGGCGATGCCTTTTCCCGGCCGCATGCCGTTGTCGCGCCCGGGATAAAAGACCCGCACGTCTACGTATTTGCGGTTGTCTTTCTCCGTTTGGCTGACCCGGATGACGGCGCCGCGGTTGTTCTTCCGCACGTCTCCCACCGGGCGCTCCACGTCCCAGAACGGCTTGGCCGCGCTGCGCTGCTCCGCCATACCGGCACCTCCTCCGACGCGATCTGGTCTCGCCGTTACGGTAGCACGTCGGACCCCGGACTTCATCCTTCAAAGCGCGGTATCTTACGACACCGCCGGCAAACCTCCGGCGGTGCCTGCGGCGGGCAGCTCGACGTAAAACGTGGTGCCGACGCCCTCCTCCGTGTCAAACCAAATCCGGCCCCTGTGAATGTGCGTGACGACGCGGTATACGAAGCGCAAGCCGACCCCGTGACCGGGCCGGTCCACGTCCAAGCCGCTAAACAGGTGGTCGCGGTACGTCTTGGGAATGCCGCGCCCCGTGTCCGCCACCTCCATGCGCACGGTATCCCGCGACGGCGAAAGCAGTGTGACGCGCAGCAGACCTCCGTCCGGCATCGCTTCCAGCGCATTCTTGACCAGGTTCATTACAACTTGCCGCAGCAAGGGCGCGTTGCCCCAGACGGGCGGCAGCGCCGGCGGCGCGTCCAGCTTTATGCACACGTTCATGACTTCCGCCTGCACGGAGAACAGCCGTATGACGCCCACGACGAGCGGCTGCAGCTCCAGCGGTACCAACCCGATGCCGTCCGGCCCGGCGGAGATGAGCAGCTCCGTCAAGAAATCGCTGAGCTCATCGATGCAATCGATGACTCGCCTCAGCAGCGCGTTCCGCCGCTCGGCATCGTGGGTCGCCATGGCCAGCTCGACGGTGGCGCGCATCGCCGCCAGCGGGTTGCGAATCTCGTGCGCGGCAAACGAAGCGAGCGACTCCAGCGTGGTCCACTGCTGACCGGTCAGTTGCCCGGCGGCGCGGCCGCCTCGGCGGGCGCCGGCCAGCGCGCCTTCTTCGGCCGAAAACGTCGTTTGCCTGGCCACTCGGCCCGCCCCCCCGTGACGCCGATTCGGGATTCTTGAGACCTCCGTCGTTTGCTGGCATTATTTTTTCAATTTTCCTTAGTTATCTCCTCTAGGACTCAAGTCCTGATTTTCTAGTTGCGCTTAACCGCGCCGCTTCTATCCGACAAGCGGAAATTGCCCAGCCGCTCCAGCGCGGTTACGATGGCTTGCGTGCCGTCTTCGGCGCCGCCGTAAGCCTCGACACTGCGCAGCAGCTGCTGCACGACGCTGGTGCCGATCAGCGGCAGCCCCGCCTGCGCCGCCGCTTCTAAGGCCAGCCGCAAATCTTTTTGCTGAAGTTTGACCATGAAACCCGGGGCATAGTCGCCGCGCAGCACCCGCGGCGCGAGGTGCTCCAGCGCCCACGACGCCGCCGCTCCCTTCTGTACCACCGACAGCATCTTCTCCAGGTCGACGCCGGATTTGGCGGCCAGCGCCAACCCCTCGGCCATGGCCAGTAAGTTCAGGGCGACGATGACCTGGTTGCACAGCTTGACCGTTTGCCCGGCGCCGTTGGGCCCGACGTGGACGATGTGGCGCCCCATGGACTGCAGCAGCGGCAGGCAGCGCCGGAACACAGTTTCGTCGCCGCCGACCATAATGGACAGCGTGCCCTCGCGGGCGCCCACGTCGCCCCCCGTGACGGGCGCGTCCAGCATCGCAATGCCTTTTTCGGCCAGGCGTGCGGCGATGACGCGAGTCCGCTCGGGCGAGATGGTGCTCATGTCGATAACGACCGTGCCCGGCCGGGCGGCGTGGATAACGCCCCGTTCGCCGAGCAACACCTCCTCGACGTCGGGCGAATCGGTCACCATGGTAATGACGGCGTCCGCGTCGGCCGCGGCGTCTTTGGGCGAAGCCGCCGCCCGGGCGCCGGCAGCCACCAACGGCTCCATGCGGCTGGCGGTCCGGTTCCAGACCGTCAAGGCAAAGCCGGCCCGCAGCACGTTGGCGGCCATGGCGCGGCCCATAATGCCGAGGCCAATGAACGCTACCTTTTGGATGGGTGGCTGCATACGAACGACACCTCCGCCCGACCGTTTTCGTGCGGCGGCGCCGATGTCCTGCCGGGCAAGCGGTCGGGGGAAGCCGGGGCGCTTGGCGCAGAGCCTACGAGACGCGCCGGCTCCTTTGGCGGCGCGGAGCGGCCTGCTCGGCTTGCGGCCAACGGGTGAGGCGTTCGAGAGCTTCTTCGGCCATGACGCGCAGCTGCTGCACGCGCTCGAGCAGCTGTTGCCGCTGCTCCGGAGACAAGTGCCGGCCGGACAAGTGGCGGAACCGTTTCAGCACGGCCGCCGACTGATCCATGGCCCGGATCAGCTGCGCCAAGTTTTCTTCGTCGGGAGGCACCAGGCGGTCGCTCGCCGACTCGTCGTCGAGCGAAGCGGGATGCGGGCGCACGGCGCGCACCGCGTCGCGAATGGAGAGGTTGACGTTCTGACGGATGAGCCGCGCAACGGCGCGCGTTTCGGCTTTGGTCAGGTTGTACAGTAGCACCGCATCGAGCAGCGCGGTCGCGATGCCCGGTGAGCCGAGCGCCGCCGCCAGAGCGCGCGCTTCGGCGATGTGGGAGACGGTCAGCGGCGAGTCGCCGCCGTAGAAGTTGTCGACGACGGCGCGCTGGAAGCGCTCCTCCACGGCCAAGACGTCCAACCAGTCGGTAATCGTCGTGCGCGGAATGCCGAGCTTCTTGGCGGCCGCCCGCACCGACAGCTTTTCCGACTCCATGAACGCCCGCACAGCCAGCGCCCGCTCTAAGGGGTTCAAGTCTTCCCGCTGCAGGTTTTCCGCCAGCTGCACCAGGAGCACGTTGGCGCCTTCCGACAGGACGAGCGCGGGAATTTCGTCCCGGCCAGCCCGGGTTGCTGCCAGCCAGCGGCGGTACCCAGCCACAAGGCGATAGTACTCGCCGTCCGGCTGCACGATGACCGGATGCAACACGCCGACTTGCTGAATCGACTCGCTCAGGCCCGCAACGCTGTCCAAGCTGCGGAGGCCGCGCACGTGTCCAGGGTCTAGGCGAATCTTGCCGAGCGGCAACATGATGAGTTCCAAGCCGGATCGCCTCCTGCCGGCGCCTGCGTCGGACTGCGTCGAACTTTCTAACAAACTGTTGGAGGTTGACAGACACTTCTACAGCACTAAACCGGTTTCCTTCGAGCAGAAGGTGTGATATAATTTTGCGCAATAATTCCACAGTGGCCAGCCGTTGACAGTTGGGCCAGCAAGCTGGCCGGAGTCGACCACCGGCTCGCCGGCAAAGGAGGAGTTCAAGGATGAACGCGGAGCTTGGACGACGTCTGCGGCAGGCACGTCTCGAGTTGGGCCTTTCCGGCACCGAACTGGCGCGGCGCATCGGCAAGTCCCAGCCCTACATCTCGGACCTGGAGCGCGGCCAGCGCACGCCGTCTCTGTCGACGCTCGCCGCTCTGGCCCAGGCTCTGGGGCGCCCCCTGAGCTATTTCCTCGGAGCGGATGAGGAAGGCGAAGCCTTGTCATGGCCGGAGCGCACCTTGCCGACGGAGAAGGCCAACGAAATGACGCGCCGGCTGGCCACCGCCGTCGTGGACCAGCTGCTGAGCGCGGAGCTACTGCGTACCGACCAGAACACGGACCGCGACAAGCTGGTGCAAATCGTCCACCAGGCCATCCAGAACGCATACCACCAGGTGCGGGCCACCACGTTGCCGCGGCAAGCCAAAGCCGCTTCCAACCGCTAACCTGTGGGTGCCGCCCTTTACCGAAGCTCGTTGGAGCCGCGGAGGCACCGCGCAAAACGCCGGCAGTCCGCGCAGGACCGCCGGCGTCCCCCACCGTCCGTTTCTCCATCCGCAGCGCCGTGGCGTGGGGCCCCTCAGTTGCCGGACCGCACCGGCGTCAGCGACAGGCCCAGCAAGTCCACGGGGCGCGCCACTTCGACGTAAAACTCCGTACCGGCGGGCACCACGTGTTCGCCGCCCTGCACAAGGAAGCCGCCGATCAAGCCAACGGGCGGGAGGAGCATCAAACCCGCGATGCTGGCGGCCACGGCCAGCTCCTGGTTCTGCCGCCCGGCCCGCTCAAGAACGGCAAACCGCACCGGCGTGCCGTCAAACGTCGGCACCGTGCCCCAGTCGATCTCGACGCGGCCCGCCTGTCCGAACCGGCCCGCGCTTTGCACCGCCGTCACGCGGCCTTCGCCTTCAGCGCCCGCCGGAATGACGATGCGGCCGTCGACGCGCACGTCCTCGACGACCCGGTAGCGAATCCGGTCGCCCACCTGGTTGCGACCCGAGTTGATCTCGGTCAGCAGCCGCACACGCACCAGCGTCTCGGCGGGCAAGTGCACGCGCTGCAAGTTCAGCTCGCCGCTGGGCCAAACCAGCTCCACCAGCGACCGCACCCGCTCGGCCAGGGGCCGCGACTGCTGCGGCGCGCCCAGAATGCTGCGCTCCAGTTCTTCAATGCGCTGCACGAGCCCGACTCCCGTCGAGAGGCGCTGGAACACCATGTACTCGACGACGTTCAGCTGCACGACGACGGACGATCCGCCGCCGATAGCGCCCGTCAGGTAAGCGTAGATGTTTTGCGCTCGCGTCAGCAGCGCACCGGACTGCTCCCGCCCGTACACGTCCAGCTCGAGCCGGACGATACGCTCCAGCAGCGAACCCGTGCGCTCGCTGCCGTAAACGGCTTGTTCCGCCGCCGCCAGGAGCGCCGGCAGCGACACGTCTTGCGCCGACGCGCTCATCGACGTCAGCGCCAGCATCAGGCACGCCAAGATGAGTGCAACCGCCTTCCGCATTCATCGCTCCCCCTAGCCTGAAAGACTCCTCCAACCTTCCGCGCCGTCGCGGCTCCGCGGCGTCAGAAGCGAATGGTAAACTCGGCCGTCGTCACGTTCTCCAGACGCTCGTCTTCCTCTGGCCCGCCACTGAAGTTGATCCACTTGTAGCCCAACGTCAGCGCCGCCTCCGGGCTGAGGGCGTAGCGCACCCCCAGGCTGGCGGTCCGCTTTGCGTTGTCGCCGTCCTGCAGGGAAAAGGCCGCCGTAGCCTCGGCGTTTTCGGCCACGCGCAAGTCGAGCCCGGCAATCGTCAGCGTCGTCATGGAGATGGCGTTTTCGCCCGTACGGCTGCCTTCATACGCGAGGCCCAGACGCAGGCTGCCCAGCGGCACCGGCACGTTGACGTCCACGCTGGCCCGGGAGCGCGTGTCGCTGACGGTCTGCCAGCCGGCGCGGACCAGCGCCTGCTCCGCGAGGCTGTACTCCAGCGCCCACGTCGTCACCCGCTCCAACTCCGACGCCGACCGCTGCACGATTTCCCGCTCGGTGGTCAGCACCACGTCGCCCAGGCGCACCGACAGCGCCACGCCGAGCGTCTCTTCGTCGCTGTTCTCAAACGGCGGCTCGACCGTCCGCACGTTGCCCGACAGCGAGACGTCACGCCCGAGTCGCACGGTGGCCCGCAAGGTCGTGGCGCTGGCCTCCCGCGCCAAATTGCTCAGCTCGGCCCGCTCGCCCGCCAGTTGCAAGTAGGGTGTCAGCGCGACGCCCTCCACCGCCACCCGCGTCATCGTGCTCGGCCAGAACGGCGCCAGCTCGCCCGGCTGCAGCCAGCCAGACAGCGGCGCACCCGGCAAGGCGTAGTCGGACATGCGGATCGATCCGTCCAAAGAAGGCAAGGCCGTCTCGCCCCACGTCCGCACCTGCAGCGTGGCCTCCAGGGTGTCGGCGTACAACACGGTGGATCCGATGTGACCCAGCGGAACGACCGTTGACCGCGCCACCCGCTCGACCAGCTCCGGCACCGGGGCGATTCCGCCGAGGAACGACGCGACGGGCACGTCCAGCACCTGCCGCTGGGGCGTGGCGCGGCTCCCCGCAAGCAGGAGCCGGCGTGCCAGCGACGCAAATGACCCGTCCAGCACGTACCGCCGGCCGTCCGTCGCCGGGCTGGCCGCGGGCTGCGGCTCCGCCACCCGGGGAACCGGGTAGCCCAGCATCGCCAGCTCGTCGCGAAACTCCACGACCATCTGCCGCAAGAGGGCGCTCTCCGCGGCCGTCAGCGGCCGTTCGGCGCGCTCGTTGTAGCCGGCGATGAGCGAATCCAGATCGTACTCTCCGCCTGCCGCCAACGGGCCGCCGCCGAGGCGCGCCAGCGCGCCGGCGAGCGAAAGCGCCATCTCATAGCGGGTGAGTCGCCGGGCGCCCGTAAAGAAACCCGGCGCGTAGCCGTCGATGAGCGATGCGGCGCTCAGCTGCTCCAAAGCCGCGTAAGCCCAGTGCCCGGCGGGCACGTCCGAGAAGGGGTTCGCGGCCGCAGGCCAGGCCGTGCAGAGGAGCAACAAGACAGCCAGGGCGCCAGCCCTCACCTTCCGGAGGTGTTTTGCCCACTGCTCCGAGCGATCCAGCACCGCGATCCCCTCCTCTCTTTCCTTTCTCTTCATCATCCACCGACTTCTTGTTTGTTTTCGCCGTTTTCACGGACCAACCCTTTTCGGCTCGCCGGAGGCTCCTGCCAAATACCTGTGGGCCAGCTCCACCGCCACGAAATCGTCGTACGGCTCGGGCGGCGTCTGCATGCTGGTCGGAATGAGTCGCCGCCAGCCGCGAGGCGGCTTCTCCCGCCAGTAGCGGCGGCGACCTGCCTCGCTGCTGCGGTGCTCGTCCACGGTCCGAATGAGCCGCTCCGGCACTCCGGCTTCCCGCAGCACGCTCGCGGCCGCCTTGGCGCCCGTCCGGTCGCCCAGAACCCATGCGGCCACCTCGACGGTCTCGTCGCCGGCCCACCGTTGGACCGCCGCCGGCAGCGCCGCTATGTCCAGTACGGCCTTATAAACGACTTCGCCCGCAGTGGACACGACAGCGAAGCCGCACTTTTCTCTGCCGGGATCGACGGCGATGACGACCTGCTTCATCCACGTTCCCTCTCTTACCATACACCAACCGCGGCCCCGGTTCACGCGCCGAAAAAAACGGACCCCCGGAACAAATTCCGGGGGTCCGCATATCCTTCGCGTCCGGACAGCGGCCGGTCCTTAGAACTTCAGACCGACGCCGGCCTTCACGCTCGCGTAGTAGTAGTCGTCTTCGGCCGCGTTGGCGTTGCCCTGCGACGAACCCCACTTGCCGCTGAGCGTGAAGTTCATGCTGTCCGCGATCGGGTAGGTGTAGTTCACCGACGCCGTCATGTCGCGGGCGTCGACCTTGCCGGCGCCATCCGAGCCGCGGCCGGTCACCAGCTTGTACTGGGCGTCGACCGTGCCGCCGAACAGGCTCTTGCTGATGCCCACCGTGTACGTCGTCCGCGGCGAGGCGTTGAACACGAAGCCCGCGCCATCGAACTCGTAGATCTGGTAAGCATAGCCGAGCGTCACGTCAGCGCCGAACAGGGAGAACTTGTAGTCGGCGCCCAGGTCGGTCTTCGACCGCGCCACGTCGCCCAGATCGGTCTCGTGCTGCGCCAGCTCGTAGGCCGCCTTCAGCGTCAGGTTCTCGGTGGCCGCCAGCGCCACGCCGACGGAGGCCGTGTCCCGCTTGGTCACTTCGAACATGGCGTTCTTGTCGTCCTCCAGCTTCAGCAGCCACTCGTCGGCCTTCTTCCAGTCGCCCTTAATCGGGTTCCGCTCCGTCTTGTAGCCCGCGTTGAGCGTAATCGTCTCGGTCAGCGCGTAGTCGTTCAGCGCGACGCCGATGCCCAGGTACTCACGCGCCGTGTCGCCGAAGGGCGACGAAGACCAGTCGCGCAGGCTGATGTTCGCCTGCGAGACGCTGAAGGTCAGCGGCAGGCCGAGCTGAACCGTGCGGCTCACGTCGAAGCGGTAAGCCGTGGTCTCGCCCTCGTCCCGCTCGTCGGTGTAGTAGTAGCCGGCGAGCTCGAAGCCGAAGACGTTCACGTCTTTGAGACCGGCCAGGTGCGAGTCGACGAATTCGCCCGCCGGGTCGCTCTTCTTGGCGTCGTAGCCCTTTTCATACACCGCCGTGCCGAAGCTCAGCGGCAGCGAAGCGGTCAGCTTGTACGCCGTCTTGTCGGCTTCGATGCCGTCGTCCTTGTAGCTCAGTTTCTTGCCCAGCTGGTCGGCCTGACCGAACTTGGCACCGACCGAGTAGTAGTTGAAGCCAAGGTCGACGGCGCCGATCTTGGTCGACAACTTGCCGTCGATGGCCGTGTCGTCCTGATAGATGGCGTACGTCCAGTCATACGACAGGCCGGCCGTCTCGCCGTAGGCCCGCAAGGCCGTGGTCCGGTTCGTCTCGCCCTGGTAGGCGTAGTCGACGCCGACCGTCAGGCCCTGCTCCAGCGGCAGCGTGGCCGCGATGCCATACACGTCCTCGGAATTGTCCGGTGCGTCGTTCGGACGTGTGGCGATGATCCGCGCGCTCAGGCTGCCGAGCTGCGCCTCGATGATGGCGCCGCCGCGGTTGCCCCTCAGCTTGCTGCTGTGCAGCACGTACTTGGAGAAGCCCTCCGCCAGCTGCGCGCCGGTGACGCCGCCGAAATAGGCGCTCCGGATGACGCCCGGCGTGGTGACTTTCACGTACAGGTCCGTCAACTTGTCGTCGTCGGCTTCGTTGCCGAACACGGTCGCCGACAGCTTCAGGCCGCCCTGCACGACGACACCCTCGGCCGGCTCGACCGTAGCGTTGAGGGCGACGGACGTCGTGAACTTGCTGTCGGTCTTAATCGTATCGCTGTCGCTGTCACGCGGATCGAGCGGGACCTCCTCCTTCGACGCATGCGTCTCCTCGAAGTCCGCGCGCACCTCGCCGCCCAGCACCGGACGCAGCTGCAGCGCGGCGACCTGCTCCTGCACCTCGTCGATGCGCTCCAGCGCCCGCTCGGCGCTCAGGAAGGCCAGGAAGGCCAGCCGGTCCGCCTGCTGCGCCAGCTCCATGGCGCGACGGGCCTCTTCGCGAGCCAGTTCGCCCTGGCGAATCGCTTCGTTCATCGCATCGGACGCCAGCTGATACGCCTCGCGAGCTACCGCCAGGCTCTCCGCCGCCTCTTCGCGAGCCAGATCCGCCTTGGCGTCCGCAAGCATGGCAGCCGTCTGAGCGTCTACCGCCAGCTGCTGCGCCCGCTGCGCGGCCTCGCGAGCCTGCTGCACGGCCTCCTGGGCCGCTTTAGCCGCTTCAAGAGCATCGCCGCCCTGGATTTCCGCGATGGCCAGCGCCCGCTCGGCCAGCTCGCGCGCTTCGTTGGCCAGCGCCCGCGCCTGCTCCGCCGCCAGGCGAGCCCGGTAAGCCCGGTCAGCGGCTTGCTGCGCCGTCTCCAGCGCGTTCTTCACATCCGGGTTGTTGTAAGCCATCTCGGCGATGGCCAAGCCACGCTCGGCGATCTCCCGCGCTTCGTTGGCCAACGCCCGCGCCTGCTCCGCCGCCAGGCGAGCCCGGTACGCCCGCTCGCTGGCCTGCTCAGCCTGCGCCAGCGCCAGCGCCGCGTCTTCGCCCGTCGCCGAGCGAACCGCTTCCATAATGGCTTCAACGCTCTGCTCGGCCAACAGGCTCTCCGCCGTCGCCTCGTCGATGCCCACCGACATTAGCGCGACGGACAGCGCCCGGTTGGCCAGCGAAGTCGCCTCATTGGCCTGCGCCCGCGCCTGCTCGGCCGCCAGGCGAGCCCGGTACGCCCGATCCTCCGCGCGAGCCGCCGCCTGAGCCGCTTCGTCCGCTTGGGCCTGGGCCTTCCGAGCCGCCTGCACCAGCGCCGCCACCTGCTGGTCCAGCGCCTGGATGCGAGCGTTCATCGCCAGAAGAATCTGCGACAGATCCGCCTGTGTGACGCCCAGTTCTTCAAGCTCCGGAGCGAACTCCTTGGCCAGCGCCTCGAGCACCTTGCCCGTGGCCTCGGTGATCAGGAGCGCCTCCTGCCCCTCAAGCCACGCCATCAGCCGCTCCAGAATGCGGCTGAACACCATCGCCATTTCGTAGCGGGTGAAAGTCCGCTCGCCGCCGAACGTGCCGTCCGGATACCCTTCAATCAGCCCGGCCTGGCGAAGCGTCTCCACCGCTTCATAGGCCCAGTGATCGCGGGGAACATCCGGGAAAGGCTCTTCGGCAATGGCAAAGGCCGGAACCGCCGGGAAAGGCTCTTCGGCCATGGCAAAGGCCGGAACCGCGGCAGCCCACACCAGCACGGCCGCCAGGGCCAGAGCCAAACCTTTCTTGCGCATCGTGTTTCCCCCTTGCAATGGTCTTCCTCAGATTTCTGCGCTTTGCGCCAACGTGTACCGCGCTCTGCCCTCCCCGGAGGAAACTCCGTTTTCCCGACGGTGAGTGTCCACGTTTCCTCACCCGTCACCCGAGCACGGCGTCCCCTCCGTAGGCCTGCGCGGGCACGCCTTCCCATGCCCCGTCCGACCGGCGGTACGTCGGACCTTGCGCGGGGCACCTCCTTTCTTGACGTCCGTCGGTCAAGAAGGGCGAGGAGAAGAAGTGGGCAGAGAAATCCTGAATAGCTGTTTTCTAGACGAGCTACCGAAGTCCTTCTTCGTCTGGCAATTTTCTCAAGGGGAAAAACCGCGGTGCAAGCGCCTTTCGGCGACGGCGGGGCGACCGCCGCCGCCCGGGGCCCGGAAGGAGTACCAGGCCGTGGGAGATGCTTTTCGACACGCCGTCGAGGATTCCTGCGCCTATGAGGCCGGGAGCACCACCAGCTGAATGCGCAGCGGCCAGTCGGTGTTCTTGGTGTCCGCCAGGGCGACGGCCTGCACGACCGCGTTGCCGCCCAGCTGTTCGACTCGGCTGATGGCGTCCACGAACTCTTGCAGGCTGACGCCTTCCGATACGAAGCCCGACTGATCCGTCAGCATGCCGCGCGCGATGGCCTCGTCGGACACCAGCTGCAGCAGCCGGAACAGTTCGTCGCGCACCGCCGCGCCCGTGCCGTCCCGGATCGTGACCGAGGCGATGACGTCGCCCCGGCGGTAGATGAGCTGCTCCTCGATCAACTCCAAGTCCACCAGCAGCGGCTCGCCCACCGTCGTGTTGTAGAGCGACACGACGCGCACGACCCAGCGGCTGGACGACTCGGACAAGATGCGCACCGTGCCATCGAAGACGCCGCCCAAGAGCTGTAGCGCCGTCGGCGGCTGCGCCCCCGGAATCCGCGCGCCGCGCTGCACGGCCACCATGTCGGCCCGCTCGAGGAATTCAAGCAGCTCTTCCTCCAGCTGCTCCCGGCCCACCGAGCCGTCAAACACCTGGGCCAGCACGATGTCCCCGGCGCGGAAGGCCAGCTCGCCGCCCCGGATCTGGTCCAGCTGCAGGTTGGCGGCGCGGATTTGCGCCTCTTTGACTTGAATTTCGGCTTCCATGTCGGCGATGCGCGCCCGCATCTCCTCGATGCGCTGCTGCAGCTCTTCGCCGATCTGCTGCAAGTTTCCGACCCGCTGCAACGTAAACTGCAGCGTCGCCTTGGCTTCCTCCAGATCCCGCACCGCGGCCTCGTACTCGGCCGCGATGCGCAGCAGCCGCTCCTCGGCCGCCTTAAGCTCGCGCGTCGCCGCGTCCCGCTGCGCCTGCGTCTGCTCCAGCTCGGCCTGGCGCCGTTCCAGCTCGTCCAGCACCGTCTCGTACTGCGCCCGTGTCGTGACCAGGGCCTGCTGCAGCTCCTGCATGCGGAACAGCGCCGTGCGCACGTCTTCGGAGGCGATGGACAGCACTGTCACACTGGCGGCGGCGATGAGGATACCCGTTGTAATCGTGACGAGCGTCGACGTATGCTTCGGCCGCAGGCCGAACAACGTCAGGCGGCGACGACCGATGCGCATGCCGACCTTGTCGCCCAGATAAGCGATGAGGCCACCGATGAAAGCCAACATCAGAATAAGGCGAAAGCCGTGCACCGGTCTCTCACCACCTTCGCCGGGCCGTCAGCGCCTCCCGGCTCTCCAGAGCAACACCAAGCCCGCCGTCCCCAAAATCGCGTTCTGCAGCCAGGCGGCCGCCGCCGGAGGCAGCTGGCCGCTTTCGCCCAGCGCCGTGCCGAGAGTCATGAGAATGTAGTACGCGAAAATAACCAAAATGCTTAAGCCGAAGCCCACGGACGTCGCCGAGCGGTGCGACTGCACGCCCAGCGGCGCGGCCAGCAACGCGAAGACGAAGCTGGCGGCAGGCACGGCAAATTTCAAATGCAAGTGCAAGACGTGCTCCCGGGTGTCGTCGCCGCGCGCCTCCAGCGCCGCGATGTGGTCGCGCAGCTCGCGAATCGTCATCTCCTCCGGATTTTTCTGAGCCTGCACGACTTGCTCGGGCCGGTACCCAATGGACACCGGCTGCGTGCCCCGGCGGAAATCCACCGCCAGGCCCGGCTCGCCGTCGTGCGTATAGATAACGCCGTCGTGCATGAGCCACGTGTTGCCCTGCCAGACGACCCGAGCGGCATACGTCGTCCGCACCGGACGGCCCCGCTCCATCTCAACGATGGTGACGTCGTACATCGTGCGGGCCGCGCTGTCGTAGCGGGAAGCGTATAAGAATCCTCGCAAAATGCCGCCTTGGTACTCTTTGAGTATAACATTGCGCGTCACGGTGGGCAATTGACCGCCCTGGACGTCCTCCGTCAGGACGCGGCGGTACTCGTAGTTGGCCGCCGGCACGACCCACTCTTCCACCGCGAGGCTGAGGCCGGCGACGAGCAGGCCCACCACGAGAACAGGCGCGACGATGCGGTAGAAGCTCACGGTGCCGGCCTGCATGGCCACGATTTCGCTGGTGGCCGACAACCGGCTCAGCGTCAGCAGCGTCGCCAGCAGCACCGCCATCGGGAAGGTGTATACGAACACTTGCGGCAGCCGCAAGGCGATGAGCTCCAGCGTCAGCCACAGGGGCGCGCCGTATTCGGCGGTCATGCGCACGAGCTGCACCAAATCCACGCCGATGAACAGGCCCGTAAACGAGAGCACGCCGTACAGCAGCGGCCCCAGCAGCTCGCGCAGGATGTAGCGATCGAGCACCCTCACAGCTGAAACCGCTCTCCCAGGTAAAACTTGCGGGCCACCGGATCGTTGGCGATGTCCTTGGAGTCGCCTTCCACCAAAATGCGGCCTTCGTGCATGATGTACGCCCGATCCGTGATGGCCAGCGTCTCGCGCACGTTGTGGTCCGTAATCAGCAGTCCCAACCCTTTTGTCTTCAAGTGGGCAATGATCTCCTGCAGGTCGGCCACGGCGATAGGGTCCACCCCGGCGAAGGGCTCGTCCAGCAGCAAAAAAGACGGTTCCGCCGCCAGCGCCCGGGCGATCTCCGTCCGCCGCCGCTCGCCCCCCGACAACTGGTACCCATAACTGTGCCGCACGTGCTCGATGCCGAATTCGTGCAGCAGCTCGTCCACCCGCTCCCGCCGGCGCGCGGGCGGCACGCCCACCGCCTCCAAGATCGCCAGCAAGTTTTCCTCCACGGTGAGCTTGCGGAACACCGACGCTTCTTGCGCCAGATAGCCAATACCCAGCCGCGCCCGCTTGTACATGGGCAACCGCGTCACGTCGACGCCGTCCAGCTCGATCCGGCCCGCGTCGCACCGCTCCAGTCCCATGATCATGTAAAACGTCGTGGTCTTGCCGGCTCCGTTGGGCCCCAAAAGCCCCACGACCTCGCCCCGGTCGACGCGCAAGTCGACGCCGTTCACCACGCGGCGTCCGCGATACGCCTTGACCAAGCCCGTGGCCTGAATGCTCATCCGCGCTTCGTCCTCCCTGGGTGCAACACCCGGACCACGACCAACTTCGTGCAGCGCGCCGTCGCTACCTCCCGCAAAATGCTGGCGCCCCTGCCGGCCCCGGCCGGGCCCATCGGAAGGTCACGGCAGCTTGCGGCCGACGACGGTAATATAGCGCGGAAAACCGGGGAGGGACAAATAGCCGATGGGCTTGTAGCCCAAGCGCTGGTAGAAGCGCAACAGCCGCGGCAGCGCCGTGCGCACGTGGCCGCGCAGCTCGGGCACGTGGTGCTCGATGGCTTTCTCGTGCATCCAACCGATCAGCTTGCGCGCGATGTGGCACCCCTGGTATTCGGGCAGCACCGCCAAGCGGGACAACAGCCAGTACTCGCGCCCGCGGGGAAGGCGCTTGGGCGTGGCGCAAAGCGTGCCGACGGGCAAGCCGTCGACGCAGGCCACCGCGTACCAGTGACGGCGGCTGCGAATGGCCTCGGCGATGTCTTCCGGCGTCGCCTTCAGCACCTGAAAAGGCGGGTAGATCCTGCCTGCGTAGGGCGCAAACGCTTCGACCAAGATGTGATGCACCGCGGGCGCCTCTTTGGTGCGGGCGAAGCGAAAGGTGACGTCCATCGGCGGAGGCCTCCTTCGCGGTCGGGATTCCAGTCCTCAGCGTATGGCTCCGGGCGCCTTGACGTCCCACGCTCGCCTCGCGGGCGCCGCGTACCAATCGTGTTGCCGCCGCGTATTGTAATGTAGCCTCGGCCGCCAGCCGCAGGCGAACGCGCCGCGGCCAGCCGCCGTCCCCCGGCCGCCTGCCGCGGCGCCCCGCACCGCTCGGCGCGCGGCAAGAAATCAGGTGAGACCCTGTGAACGAGCAGGCCGTAGTCACCCTGCATGCCCTTCCGGGAGAAAACGGCGCCGTTGTGGGCGCGTCGCACGCCTTCCTGTCCCGGTTCGGCCTTCTCCCGGGCGCGCCGCTGACCGTGCGCGCCGGGCAGCGCCGCCTCGCCGTTCACGTCGTGCCCCTCCAGCCGGGGCGCCCGCGGCGGCCGCAAGACCCCGAACCGCTCTATGTCGCCGCTCCCCTCATGCGGCGCCTCTGCCTGCCCGCCGGCTGGCCCCTGCGGGCCCGCCGCGACGCCTCCGGCGCCTTGCATATCGGCCCCTTCGTCGGCATCTTCTGCCAGCGGTATCCCGCGGGCCCCATGTTCGGTCCCCAGACCGCCTTTTTTCGCCGCCTCATCCGCCTAGGCCGGACGCTGGGCATGTGCGTGTACGTCTTCGAAGCGCAGGACGTTCGCGGCGACGCCGGCGTCATCGACGGCATCACGTGGCTGGAAAACAAAGGCTGGGTGCGCATGCGGTTTCCGCTGCCGGACGTCATGTATGACCGCGGATTCGTCAACGGGCCGGTAATGCGGGTGCAGCGCTGGCTGCGGCGGCGGGGCGTGGAGCAGTTCAATTCGTGGGTCGGCTCGAAACTGTGGGTGTATCGCCAACTGGCGGCAGTCCCCGAACTGGCGCGGTACATTCCCGAAACGGTGGTCCTGCGGCGCACGGCCGATCTCGTGGGCATGATCCGCCGCCACGGCACGGTATACGTGAAAGCGGCCGGCGGCGGCAAGGGGATCGGCATCTGGCTCATCAGCGCCGACGGCCAGGGCGGCTACGTGTACCGCTACACCGACGCCGCCTGCCGCGTTCACCGCGGCCGCACCAGAGACTTGTCGGGCATCGTGCACATGCTGCTGAGCCGCCCGCGGGGCCCCTGGCTCATCCAGCCCCGCATCGACTTGCTGCGCCACCGCGGCCGCATCTTCGACGTGCGCGTTCTGGTACAGCGCGACGGCGCCGGCGTGCTGCGCGTGACGGGCACCGGCGCCCGCGTCGGGCGGCGGGGAAGCTTTGTTTCCAACCTTTTCGGCGGCGGCGACGCCCGGCGCCTCGAGCCCCTCCTGGAGGAAACGCTGGGCCTGACGCCCGCGCAGGCCGTCGAGATGCGGCGCGAAATCGAGCGCATCGCGCTGGCCGTCGCGGAGCTCATCCACCGCGCCTGCCGGCACACCGGACACATCGGCGAGCTGGGCATCGACATCGGCATCGACCGCCGGGGCCGCCTCTGGTTTTTCGAAGCCAACTCGCGCACCGGACGCAACGTGTTCCAAATGGCCGGCATGCAAGAAAGCGCCCGCGCGGCGAACCAGCGCCCGCTGGAATTCGCCCTGTATCTTGCCGGCTTTTCCGGCCAATCAGCGTCCCTCGCGCCGTAGCCCTTCCCGCATGCCGCAGACGTAGTCGTGGTGGAGAACGATGCGGACGAGAAAGCGAAGCAGCCAGCGGGGACCGCGCCGCTCCAGTGCCTGCAGGAAACGCTGAAACGCGGGCCCGTCGCACCAGTTCCACGGAAACGCCAGGCGGTCGAGCCAGAAGACCGGCGGGAACAAAAGCAGCTTGGCCCGCACCCGCAGCGTGGGGCGCAGGCGGTAATAGCGGATGGCGTTATGGCCCCGCTGCCGTTCCCGCTCCCGCTGGGCTGGCAGATCGGCCAGCCGCCACGGCGGGCTGTAGTGGTAGCCCCGCGCGGCGTGCGCCGTGTAGGAGCGCAAGCCCAGCGCCCGCAGCCGGTCGCCGAGCTCTAGGTCTTCCCAGCCGTATTCGCGAAACGACTCGTTGAACAGGCCCGCCGCCTCCAGGTGCCGGCGCGCCACCGACACGTTGGCCGTGGCGAAAAAAGCCGTCGAGACGTCCGCCAGCGTGGGCTCGCGGTCCAGCGGCCAGTCCAGCGTGGGCACGTGGATAACGGGCCCTTTGACGACGCGCCCGGGCACGTCGTGGGCCCGCACATGGGCTTCGACGAATTCACGCGCCACCGCCACGTCGCTGTCGAGAAAAATGAGCAAGTCCGCCGCCGCGGCCCGCACGCCGCGGTTGCGCGCCGCCGCCCGCCCGCTGTTGGGCTGCCAGACATACCGCAGCCTGTAGGGAACCTTCAGCTGCCGCACCATGGCGTCCGTGCCGTCGTCGGAGCCGTCGTCGACCACGACCACTTCGAAGCGTTCCGCCGGATACGTCTGGTCCGCCAGCGACTGCAGCGTCCGCCGCAGCAGCTCGCGGCGGTTGAACGTCGGTATGACGATGCTTGCGTCCGGCTTCAACGCTGCTCCTCCCACTTCCACAGACGCCCGATGGCCTCCGCCATCCGGTCGGCCGCGCCCGGCGGCCCCATCCGCTCACGGCCCGCGGCGGCCATGCGCGCCCGCCGCGCTGGATCCGACAAAATGGCCCGTACCTCCGCCGCCACCGCTCCCGGATCCGGCGGCGTCACCGCCAGCGCCTCCCCCAGCAGCAGCCGCTGGGCCCGCATAAATCGCGGGCCGAACTGCACGCCCGGGCCCGGAAAAGCGACGACCGGCTTGCCCAGCCCCGCCGCCTGCTCGTTGCCCGTCCCCGCCAGGCCGATGACCACGTCCGCGGCGGCCAGCACGTCGCCAAAAGCTCCTTCCAAGATCCACAAGAAGCCCCGGCCCTTCTGGAACGCTTCATCCCGCACCGCCGGCTGCGCGGCGCCCGCCGCCTCCCGGCGCGCCGGGACCCACCCGCGGCGCCGCACGACCTCGGCCGCACGGGCCATATCCAAACCCGGCGCCAGCGGCACCAGCCCCGTAACGCCGCCGTCTTCGGCCAGAAGCTCCAGCACCGCCGTCAGGCTGTCCAAGTTCAAATACGCGTCTTCGCGGCTGCCTGGCAGGAGCGCGACGACCGGCCGCGCCGCCGCCCCCAGCTGCAGCGCGCCGGTAATCGTCATCGCGTCCATCATCAAGTTGCCGACCCAGGACGCCGCGACGCCCGCCCGCCGCAGCGCCGCCGCCGTGCGCTCGTCGCGGGCGAAAACGTGCTGCGCCCGGCGCTTCATCCACCACGTCTCCAGGCGCGAATGGCCGTGGATGTATTCCGATTTGGCCGTGGCCACCAAGATCAAAGGCGTGCCGGGCAGGCAGCGGCCCGCCGCCCAGCCCGCGAACACGTCGCCCACCGCGATGACGTACTGCGCGCGGCCCCGGCGCGACGCCACGAAGCGCATTTGCCGCCGCATCTGGCCGATGAGCCCGGCCCGCAAGTCGCGCACGACCGTCCGCCACTGCGGCCGCACCATGCCGCCGGACGGCACCCGCACCCGGGGCCCCGGCACGGCGAGGCCCGCCTGCGCCAGTCGCGTCCCTTCGCCCACCAGCGGGATCGCCTCGATGCGCAGCCACGGCCAGCGCCGCCGCAGCGCGTCGGCGAGGCACACCGCCAGCAAGTCCTCCCCGTGGCCGTTGGTCACCATCAGCACGGTCACCGGCGCCCACCCGCCTCCGCCGCCTCCAGGAGCCTGCGCGCGACCCGCTCCCCGGCGCCCGAGGGCCCCATCACTTCCCGCAGCCGCTCCGCCATGGCCGCCCGGCGCCGGGCGTCCCGCAGCAGCGGCGCCGCCTCCAGGGCCACGTCTTCGGGCCGCAAAATCCCCCGCACTTCCGGCACGATGCGCTCGCCGGCCTTGCGATTCGGCCAGGCCACCAGCGGCATGGCCGCCGCCCGCCGCTGGATGAGGCCGCGCTTCAGGCGCGGGCCAAGCCACGGAATGCGGCCGATAAACTGGGCGGCGCCGGGCAGGGGAATCTTCTCCGCCGAGTTCAGCGGCAGCGCGACCACCATCGGCAGGCCCACCGCCGCCATCTCCGCCGTGTTGCTTCCCGGGATGGTCAGCGCCAGGTCCGCCGCCCGCATCACGTCGTAGGGCCTGCCCTGCACGGCCAGCGCCGTCAAGCCCCGCTCGGTCGTCAGGCGCCACACTGTCCCCGCCGGCTCGACCGCAACGCGCGTCCCCTCCAGCGGCCCTTCGCCGGCCGCCGCCAGCAGCGCAGGCGGCGCGAACTCCGACAAACTGACGAGGCACTGCAGCTCCGGCGCTTCGGCGCGCAGCAGCTCGACGGCCCGCAGGAAGAAGCCGAGCATCAGCGACAGCTCGTAGGGCCGACTGCCGGGGAAGACGGCCACGATGGGCTTGTTGACGTCCAGTCCCAGCTCGGCGGCCAGCTCGCGCCGGCCCGGGCCCGCCTGCACGGCATCCACCATCAAGTCGCCCACCAGTTCAAGGCGCTCGTCTTGCTCCCCCCGGCGCACGACGCTGCGGCGCGCCCGTTCGTCCGGCACCAGCACCGCGTCGAACCAGCGCGTCCAGCGGCTGCCCCGCTCCACGTACGCCAGCGCCGGTACCCGCAGCCGGCGGGCCAGCACCGCGGCGTGGACCAGATCGCCGCCCAGATACAGCAGCGCCGCCTGCGCCGGCCGGCGCCCGCCCAGCCATTGAAACCGCCGCACACCGGTAACGATGCGCCAGTAGTCTTGCGGCGTGAACACCCGGTCGGCCTCGGGCATGGCTCGCACGACGGCGGCTTCCGCGCCGGTGGCGAATGCGCACGGTACAAGAAACACCGTCGTTTTCGCCGCGGGCGCCAGCCTCTTGACCGCCCGCAGCGTGGGCGCCAGCCAGGTGGCCACCTCGCCGGGCGAGTTGGTCGTAAACAGCAGTTCCATCACGGCACCCGCGCGGCCTTCGCCCGCGCCTTGGCCAAAATGACGCCGGCCGCCCGTCCCGCCGCGTCGCCTTCGCCCAGCGCCGCCTTCACCTGCGCCAGCTCTGCGCGCACCCGCTCCCGCGCGGCCGGATCCAGCAGCGCCAGCACCGCCTCCGCCAGGCGGGGGCCCGTCACGTCGTCTTGCAGCAGCTCGGGAACGATGTCCTTGCCCGCCACGATGTTGGGCATGGCGTAGCGCGAGATGCGCACCAGTCGCTTGGCGACGGCGTACGTCACCGGGGAAAGCCGGTAGCAGGCGACGTGCGGCAGCCCCAGCAGCGCCGCCTCCAGCGTGGCCGTTCCCATGCTGATGATGGCCGCGTCCGCCGCGTGCATCACGTCGTAGGCGCGCCCCGGCACGACCGCCACCGGCACGCCCGCGCCGGACACGGCCTTCCGCACCGTCTCCACGTCCAGCGTATGCGCCACCGGCACCGCAAAGCGCGCCTCGGGCCGTTTCCGGCGGATGATGGCGGCCGCTTCCAGCATCGGGCCCAGCAAGGCGGCCAGCTCCTGCCGGCGGCTGCCGGGAAGCAGCGCCACCAGCAGATCCTGGGGGCCTACGCCCAGCTCCCGGCGCAGTTCCTCCCGGGAAGCCCCGGGCTTCACCCGCGCCACCAGCGGATGGCCTACGTACACCACCTCGGCCCCCGCTTCCCGGTAGACAGCCTCTTCAAACGGGAACACCGCGCAGATGGTCGCACCCAAGCGCGCCAGCTTGTACGCGCGCCCTTTGCCCCACGCCCAGACGGAAGGGCTCATGTAGTACACGATGGGCACTCCCCGCCGGGCCGCGGCCTCCGCCAGCTTCAGGTTGAATCCCGGAAAATCGACCAAGACCGCGACGTCCGGCGGCCGCTGGGCCATCGCCTCCTCCAGCCGCCGCAGCACTTTCCGGAACACGCCGAGGCTGCGCAGCGCCTCCGCAAACCCCACGGTGCTTATGCTCGTAGGGTCGAACAGCACGTCGACGCCGGCGCGCCGCATCAGCGGCCCGCCCATGCCGTACATCTCCACCGCGCCGTCCCGCTCGCGCAAGCGCGCGGCCAACTCGGCCGCGTGCATGTCGCCCGACGCCTCGCCGGCGGACAACAAAATTCGCGTCATGGCCGCTCGCTTCTTTCCATCGCCACGATGGCCAAACCGGCCTGCGCCGCCCGGGCCGCCAAGCCTTCCGCGTCCAGCAGCAACACCCGGCCGGCCTCCAGCGCCAGCGCCCCCGCCCCAGCCTCCAGCAGCGCGTCCAGCGTGTCATGGCCCACGGCCGGCAGCTCGAAGTCCAGCGGCCGCCGCCCTTTGACCTTGACTACCACCGCGCCCGGCCCGCCCAGGCGCCCGCCGCGGCGAATGGTCTCGTCGGTTCCCTCCGCCGCCTCCAAGGCCAGCACGACCCCGTCCTTGACGACCACCGTCTGGCCCGCGTCGACCTTGTCGGCCAGCAGCGCAGCGATTTCGAAGCCGTAGCGGATGTCGGCCCACTCCCGCTCACTAGGCGGCCGCCCCGCGGCCCAGCCCACCGGCGCCAGGAACCGCGCCAGCAGCTCCGTCTGCGGGCGCACCACGAACCCCCGCTGGGCCATGTCTTGCACCAGCGCCGCCAGCAGTGCGTGATCTCCCCGCGCCGCGACCCGGCTCAGCACCTGCTGCGCCGCCTCGTCCAGATCCCGCGCGTGCACCGCCGTCCTGGGCAGCTTCCCCATCAGGTACACGTCGCGCACGCCCGCCGCGGCCAGCGCCTGTAACACGTCCCCGTAGCGGGTGAACGGGATGTCGCGGCAAAGGCGCGCGTGCCCAGCCAGGTCCGCCGCCTCCGGCACCACCCGCACCGCAACGACGTCCCAGCCCAGCTCACGCGCCGCCTGCGCCCCCAGCGCCGGCAGCTGGCCCGCGCCCGCGATAATCCCGACCGTTTTCACTGGCATATGCCTCGCTCCGACTCGGCCACGAACTTCAGCACGTGGTCCCGCTCGGGCGAAGGCGGCACCTGTTCGCGAATCGCGGCCAGGCGTTCCTCCAAGCCCATGGGCGAGCGGAATAAGATGCGAAAGAGCCGCCGCAGCTCGCTGCGCCGCTGCTCGCTGACCCCGCGCCGCGTGAGGCCTACGGTGTTGATGCCCCGGGCTTGCGCCGGATGTCCGTCCACCAGCATATACGGAGGCACGTCTCTCGTGACCTTGCACATGCCGCCCACCATGGCCAGGCGGCCGATGCGGACGAACTGGTGGACGCCCGCCATCCCTCCGAGGACGGCCCAGTCCTCCACCGTCACCATGCCGGACAAGGCGGCTCCCTGCGTCAAGATGGTCTCGTCGCCCACGATGCAGTCGTGGCCGATGTGCACCATCGCCATCATGTAATTGCGGCTGCCGATGCGCGTCTCGCCCCGCCCCGTCTCCGTGCCGCGGCTGATGGTCGCGTAGGCGCCGATGTGGTTGCCGTCGCCGATGACCAGCGTCGTCCGCTCGCCCTTGTACTTCAGATCCTGCGGCACCATGCCGAGCACCGCGCCCACGTCGACGAAGTTGTCGCGTCCTAGCCGCGTGCCCGAGTAGACGACCACGTGGGGCCCAAGGCGCGTGCCCTCGCCGATGACGACGTCCCCTTCGACGACGCAATAAGGCCCGATGACCACGTTGTCACCGATCTCCGCGCGCGGGTCCACGACGGCTGTCGGGTGGATGCGCCGACCGCGCTCTTCCGTCATTCCATCTGCCTCCAAGCAAACATGAGCTCGGCCTCCGCCACCGTCTCGCCGTTCACCGTCACCTTGCCCGCCACCTTGCCAATGTCGCCTCGCACCTTCAGCGCCGTCACTTCGATGCGCAGCTGGTCGCCCGGCAGCACGGGCCGCCGGAAGCGCACGCCGTCCACGCCGGTCAGAAGCGGCACCTTGCCGCCCGCGCCGGCCGTTTGGCCCTCCGGAAGCAGCGCAACGCCCGCGGTTTGCGCCATGGCTTCGATAATGAGCACGCCCGGAAAGATGGGCCGGTCGGGGTAGTGTCCGGCGAAAATGGGCTCGTTGATGGTGACGTTCTTGATGGCCACCGCCCGCCGCCCCGGCTCGAGCTCGACGATGCGGTCCACCATCAGCATGGGGAAACGGTGGGGAAGCCACTTCATGATCTCGACGACTTCCATGTCCCTCACTCCCGGCCGCGGCGCCCGCCCATAAACAAGCTGGACGAATCGCCGATGTGCAGGCGGGCGAATTCGCCGCACACCTCGGCGTCTTCGCCGATGAGGGAGTTTTCCAGCAGCGCGTTGGACACGCGAGCGCCTTCATTAATAATGCTGTCGCGGATGACGCAGTGGGTGATGGTCGCTCCCGCCGCCACCGAGACGTACGGGCCGATGATGGACCCTTCGATGACGGCCGTCGGGTCGATGGCCACAGGCGGGATGATGACGCTGCCCTCGATCCGCACCGGCGGCCGCTCGGCGCGGGACAGGAGCTCCCGGTTGGTGCGCAGCAAGATCTCGGGATTGCCGCAGTCCCACCAGTCCTCCACCGGGAACGTCAGCAGCTCCTCGCCCCGCTCGATCATGCGCTGCAATCCGTCGGTCAGCTGGTATTCGCCCTTGACCTTGATGTCTTCCGCGATGATTTCGTGCAGGCACCGGAACAGCAGCCCGCTGTCGCGCACGAAGTAAATGCCCACGATGGCCAGATCCGACGGCGGATCGGCCGGCTTTTCCACCAGCCGCTTGACTCGCCCGTCCTCCAGCTCGACGACGCCGAACTGGCTCGGGTTCGGCACCCGGCGCACGCCGATGGTACTCTTCCCCGAGCGCAGCGCCTCGCGCAAGTCCGCCTGAAAAATGGTGTCGCCCAGCACGATGAGGGCCGGCTCGCTGTCCTTGAAGACGTCTTTCGCCATGTACACGGCGTGGCCCAGCCCTTTGCGCTCCGGCTGCTCCACGGCCGTCACTTTCAGCTGCGGGTACTCCCGCCGCACGTATTCGACGATGCGCTCGCCCCATTGACCGACGATGAGCACCACCTCGTCCACGCCCACCGGCAGCAGCCGGTCCAGGATGTGGCCGAGAATGGGCTTTCCTGCCACGTGCACCAGCGTCTTCGGCTGCGTGTGCGTCAGCGGCCGCAGACGCGTCCCGACCCCTGCGACGGGCAAAATCGCCTTCAATGTGCGTCCTCCTCCGTAAGGTTCTTGAGCCGCCGTGCCAGCTCCACGTGCAGCGCGTGGCCGGAGCGGAAGGCCACGACGTGGACGCCCGCCAGCCTTCCGGCCAGCGCCAAATCCCCGACGATATCCAGCACCTTGTGCCGGGCAACTTCGTTGGGAAAGCGCATGGGCGCCAGCAGGCCCGTGTCGGTCGCGACCACGGCGGCGTCGGCGGTGATGCCGAGGCCCAAGCCGCGGCGGCGCAGCGCCTCCACTTCACGGAGCCAGCCGACAGTGCGCGCCGGCGCGATGTCACGGCCGAACGTGGCCGCATCGATGACGAAATCGGCGAACTGGGTGCCCAACGCCGGATGGTCCGTGACGAAGGTGTAGCTGATGCGATAATGCGGCGCGGGTAAGGCTACGATGAAACCGTCGCCCGCCCCGACCCAGACCGGCGCGGTCAAGACGCGAACGCGCCGCGGCGCGTCCAGCTCGACGACGCCTGCCTGCTGGATGAGCCGGACGAACTCGGCCGCGGCGCCGTCCGCGAAGGGCGGCTCCTCGCCGTCCAGCTGCACCAGCGCGTTGTCGACGCCCATGGCGGCCAGCGCCGCCATGACGTGCTCCACCGTGCGGATGACCGCCTCGCCGCGCCCGATGCTGGTGGCGCGCTCGGTGTTGATGACGTATTCCACCGCCGCGGGCACCGCCGGCCGGCCCGGCAAGTCGACGCGCTGCCAGACGATGCCCGTGTCCGCTGGCGCCGGCGCCAGCGTCATGCGGCACGGCCGCCCGCCGTGCAGCCCCACGCCGGCCAGCTCCACGGCAGCGCCGAGGGTCGTCTGCCGCGGCCCCATCTGCCCCACACGCTCCGCCCCTTTCCGGGGACAGTTTCGCCTTGGCGGGGCGATTCCCTGCGCCGGCCCCGCCCGCAGCCTGCGCCGCCGCGCAGGCCGTCCCGCGGCGTCAGCGCGCCAGCAGCCGCCCGTATTGGCGCGCGACGTTGGTCCGCGGCTGGCCGAAGACGACGGCTGGCGGCCCTTCATCCACGACGCGCCCTTCTTCCATCAGCACCACCCGGTCGGCCGCCCCCGCGGCGAACCGCACCTCGTGGGTAACGATCAGCATCGCCGTGCTTCGCTCCTGCGCCAGCTCCTCCATCACGTCCAGCACTTCGCCGACCAGCACCGGATCCAGCGCCGCCGTCGGCTCGTCCCACAGCATGAGCCGCGGCCCGCCCGCCAGCGCGCGGGCGATAGCCGCCCGCTGCCGCTGCCCGCCGGACAGCTGGTGCGGAAACCGGTTCGCTTCGCTGGCAAGCTGCACCCGCTCCAGCGCAGCGAGCGCCCTCGCCTCGGCCTCTTCCCGGGGCATGCCGGCCATGACCAGTCCCAGGGCTGCGTTGTCCAGCACCGACAGGCGTTCGATGAGGTGGAAGTGCTGGAAGACGAAGCCGATCTCCCGCCGCGCGGCCCGCAGCTCGGCCTCGTTCATTGCTCTGAGCGATCGGCCGGCGAGGAAGACGTCGCCCGCGTCAGGTTCAATCAGGCGGTTGATGCAGCGCAGCAGCGTAGACTTGCCGCAGCCGCTGGGACCCATGACGACCACCGTCTCGCCGGGCGCGACCGACAGGCTCACCCCATTCAGGGCGACCCGGTCGCCGAACCGCTTGTGCAAATCGACTACCTGCAACAACGTAATCCCTCCCCGCCCGGCCCTTCCAGCGCGCTCTCGGCGCCGCCGGACAGCGACGGAATGCGAACAGGTCAGCGAAACGTGCGGCGGCGCGCGTTCAGGAGCGTCATGAGTCCGGGCCGCCCGGCCGGCACCACGATCTCCCGCATGATTTGCCCGTCCGACAGGCCGAGCGCTTGCCCGGCCACGATTTCTTCCTCCGCCACCGGGCTGAAGCGCCGCGCCCCGGCCATGACCAGCAGTCCCAGCGCCGCGCCCAGAACGAAAGCTGCGCCGGGCCCGACGTACGGGATGCCGCCGCCGGCCAGGGCATACGTGGCGCCGACGAGCGCCGCCCCCGACAGCGCGGCCAGCCACGGCCGGCCGCGCCGCGAGCCGGGCATGTGCTCGGCGGCCGCCAGCACCGCGGCGTGATCGAGCACCAGCGCCGCGAGCCCTACGGCCACCGCGATGAGGCCGGCCACGGCCCGGCGCGCGTTGGCCAGCAGCTCCACCACGACGCCGCGCGGATTCGGCGTCACCACGCCGGGACTGGAGGCGTACGCCTCCACCGCCTGCCCCGTCGCCTCCCGCACCGCTTCGGCCACGGCCTCCGGCGTCACGGCTTCGTCGACCAGCAGCTCCGCCACCGTGGCCCCCGCCGCGGCCGGCAGCAGCTCCCGCAAGGTCTCAAAGGCGGCGTAGACGTCTTCCTCCTGCAGCTGCCGCAGCGCGACCGCATCTTCGGCCAGCGCCTGCAAGGCCGCGCGCAGCTCGTGCAAGGGCAGCGTCCCGCCGCCCGCCGCCGCGGCTTCGCCCGCCAGCGCCTGCAGCACGTTGGTCAGGATGACGCGAAAGAGCACCTGGCCAACGGCGTCCGCGCCGTCGCCCGAACGCACCGCCTCCGACAGCCGCTCGCCCTGCTGCTCGGGCGTCTCCGCCAGCGCCAGCGCGGGCTCCAGGGCGTCCAGCAGCGCCCCTAGCTTCTCCGCCGCTTCGGCCGCCGCGGCGCCGGCCTCCAGCAACTTCTGCCACTGCTCGGCCGCGCCGGCCAGCTCCGCGCCCAGCCGCTCCAGGGAACCCCCCGTGCCCGGCGCCGACGTCACGTCTCGCAGCGTCCGCGGCTGCAGCCGTTCCGCCACTGCCCGCACGGCGCCTTCCACGTCCGCCGCCGCGCCTTCGGGCCAGCGCAGCTCCACAATGTGGCGCCCCGACAGCCGCCGCTCCAGCGCTTCTGCG
The DNA here is from genome assembly GCA_017577945.1 of Bacillota bacterium. Lineage (NCBI taxonomy): Bacteria > Bacillati > Bacillota > Bacillota bacterium. Next base: position 146,782 of record PKQS01000007.1, on the reverse strand, counting down.
ACCGCTCGCTGCTCTTCCACGCTGGTCAGCAGCACGGTCAGGCTCGCCCCGTGGCGAACGACCGCCCGCACCCCAGGCAGCCGCGCCGCCTCCAGCGCCAACAGGTCCCGCATGCCGGCGCGCAAGCCCGTCACCGTAATGCTGGGCTCCAGCATCCACGAGTAGCCGTTAAAGCCCGGCACGGCGCTGAGCCGCGCCGCCAGCTGCTCCAGCGCCGCCTGGGTATACAGCGCCTCTGGCAGCTTGACGAAAAAGTTGGCGTTGCCGGCGAGGGCGACGCCTTCCCGGACTAGGATGTCCGGGTGCACCTCGGCCAGCCGCCGCGGCAAGTCGGCCGCCGCCGCAGAGCGCGACGACTCCCGGACGTGCACGATGAGGTCGTACTGGCCCGCTTCGCCGAGCAGCGCTTGCACCGCTGCGCCCAGAAACGCTTCCAGCGCCCGCGATGCCCCGGCGGCCACACCGGCGCCCAGGATGACGGTAAGGAGAATCACGACTATATAGTCTTTCCAAAAGTCTGATTGAAACAGCGACATCGAGGCGCGCCTGCCTCCCCCGTGCCGCTCGGGCGTTGTCTCGTCCGCAAAAACGGCTCCAAGATGCAAAAGCGGCTGGACGCCGCCTCCCGGCCCATCATATCACATTGCCGGTCGCGGCCCGCCGCACAATTCCCGCCAGAAAGCGCAGCTTCCGGAAAAGGCGGCAGCGCCGGGGATCACCCCCGGCGCTGGCTAAAATCGACTCTTCGCCGTTTCGGCTTGCTTTGACTCCTGTTGCGCCTCGATTCTACTCTCCCGACGGCCCGGGCAGGCGCGCCGCGCTGCGGCCGAGAGACACCGTCGCGTCATCCCGCGTGTTGATGATGACGAACTCGGACTGGAATTCCCGCTCGCCGTCGCGCACGTCCACGCGGCCTTTCAAGACGATGATCGGATCGTCGTCGCGGAAAGACTGCAGCGTCTCCTGCACCGCCCGCCGCACCGACTCCGAGCGACCCGCCAGCTCCGCCTCGATGAGTGCCCGCAGCTCTTGGTACGAGCCGTAGTACAGCTCGTCGGCCGAGCCGGAGGCCTCGCCTCGCCGGAAGCGGACGTCGCCCGCCGCCTTGGCGGCGTCGGTGTTCAAGTCCAGCTCCAGATACTGTGCGGTCAGGTTCAACGCGTCTTCTCCTTCATCTACCAGCTCCACGCTGCCCGTCAGCGTGGCCCGGCCGGCCGCCTCGTCGTACTCCAGCTGATCGGCCCACACGGCGCGGGATTTGTGTTCCACCTGCGTGCGCCCGATTACGCGCACCACGTCCCGCCCGTCCACGCGCGTGACGAGCAGCACCGCGTCCTCGTCCACAATCGTCATCGTGACAGGTTCGCGCTCGACTTCGCCCGCTTCATCCGCTTGCGCCCAGGCCCCCTGCGCCGCTCCCGCCGCCAGCAGCAAGCCCGCCAGCAGCGTCACCAATGCCTGCCGCTTGCGCCTCACGTTCCCGCTCCCCACCATCGCCGACCTCCTTTTCGTCCGCCGCCGGCCCGCGCCGGTGCGGCCTTCATTGCCCGACGCGCAGCACGATGCGGCCGCGGCCGTATCCTTCCAGCCGCTCTTCCGCCAGCCAGTAGACGACGTCCTCCATCTCCAGCACGTCGCCCGACTTCCGCAAGATGCGGACGTTGCCCGACAGCCGCACCCGCTCTTCCGCCAGATCGGCCTCCATGGAGGCCGCCTCCACCACGTCGCCGTCGATGACCATGTACACCGGCCCCGGCGCGACGACCAGCTCGTCCGCCGCCCGCCACTCCAGCCGCTCAGTGCGCATCGACACCCGGTCGTCGTACACGAGCGACACGTTCCCCGACAAGATCAAATTGTTGGTGGTCCGGTTCCACCGCCCCAGGTCCGCGTCGAACGTGACGAACGGCCGCCCGTCGCGGTACAACACGCCGTTGCGAATCGTTTCGATGCGCACCCAGCCGTCTTCGTCCGCGATGACGGCGGCATCCAGCTCAAACTGCCGCTCGCCCTGGTGCCGCCCGACCACTCGCGTCGCGCTCAACTGCGTGCGCGGCTCCTCCGGCGGCCCGGCGGCCCGGTCCGGCCCCGGCGCGCGCCGGACGGACACGAACCACACCGCACTCGCCAGCAAGACCGCCGCAAAAGCCGCCAACGCCACGGTGCGCTTCACGCCGCGTCACCCCGACAGGAGATCCGACAGTACGTCGGCGTCGAACAGCAGGCGGTTGTCCTCGCCCGTGCCTACCGCCACCCGGCTGGACGGGAATGCCGTGATGTGATACTCCAGCCACACCTCGCCCTTGGCCTGATCCCAGCGCAGCCGGATTTCCCGGCAGTCCGCGTCGTGGGCGACATAGAGGTGGTTGCGGGAAAACGTCATCTTCGTCACGTCGTAAATGGCCGTGACGCCGGCTTTCCAGCCGCCCCCCAGAGCCGCCTGCAAGTCGACGTCGACCCGCTCCCACTGCTCCTTGGGCACGTTGTACTGGCCGCCGACGCGGATGGTCCACTCGTCCGCCGGCCGCCACTCCAGCGTCCCGACGAGCCCTACCAGCGAGCGCTCGTAAACGTCGTACGTCCCGGCGGCCCGGAGCAGCAGGTTTTCCGCCGCCCGCACCGCTGCGTTCACCGTCACGCGGCTCCAGCGCTCGGTCAGCCGATTGTAGGACGTGCTGGCCGACGCCGTCACCGAAGGGCTGCGCCAGTTGAGCCGCAGCGAGACCGTCTCCGACGGCGATGTGCGGTCGAATCGAAAAGGCGTTTCGCCCCATACGTCGCGGTAATTGTACTGCAGGCTGGCGCTCAGCGGCTGGGCCAGCTGCACGTTGAGGCCTACGCGCGATTGCGCCGTCAGCTGCCGGTGGCCCGTGCTGTAGGCGCGGCCCAGCAGCGAGCCGCTGAACGTGGCCGTCGTCGTGCGGCCCAGCCGCCACGTGCGGGTAGGTAGCGACGCCTGCACCTGCCCGCGCAGCGCCGTCACCTTGGACGGCTCCTCCTGCAGCCGCGCCGCTGTAAGCTGCCAGTCGATGCCGGCGACGCGGCGCAGCTGCAGCTGCACCTCCGGCAAGTAGCTGACGTTTTGCCACGTCGGCGGCGTGGTGACCTTGTCCGATTTCAGATCCGGATTCACCTGCTGCGCGGCCCGCAACGCCAGCGTGTACCGGCTCGCCGCCCGCGACAACTCCGCGTCGTAGCCGAGCCAGCGCCGCGGCGACAGCGTCTGAACGCGCTCGTCGAAGTATTCGCCGGAAAGGCGCAAGTTCCAGCCGCCGCCGAGCCGGCGGGCGAGGTCGCCGTTCAGTTCGATGCGCTCCCGGTACTCGCTGCCCAGCGTCGCCGCGTGCTCCACTTCGGCTGCGAACGTCCCGCGCTCGTCGCGGTAGCTGACCGTCGCCCCGCTGCTCACCTCGTGGCGCTCGATGCCCGCCGCCGACGCCACGAAGTCGTAGCCCGCCTTAGCCTCGATGGTCCACGGCGGCAGCGTCCAGCGCCGCTCCCAGCCGATGCTGCCGTCTGCGCCGCCGTACTCGTTCCTGACGCCGTACAGCGACACGACGCCGCGCCCCGTCTCGTTATCCACATACGTGTGCCGCACGCCCGCGCCCGGCCCCAGTCGCTGGTAGTAGTCGAAAAGCAGCGCCCCGTACAGCCCCGACGCGAGGACGTAGTTGTACGTCAGCTTCACGTACCAGCCGGTGCGGCTGCTGTAGCCGATCTGCGGCACGTCAAAACGGCTCGCGTCCTCTTTCAGCGACAAGACGAGATAAGGCCAGTAAAGGAGCGGCACGCCGTGTTCGTGGAACACGACGCCGCGCACGATGAGGCGGTCGCCGGGGTAAATGACCAGCTCCCGCGCCGAGAAGTGATACGCGGGCGGGCCTGTGTCGCACTCGCACGTCGTCAGCCGGCCGCCTTCGACCCGGACGAAGTCCGCCTCGATGGTCACCCGGTCGCCGCGCACGTACATGGGCCCGTCGACGCCTTCGCTGTACAGCACCGCGTCCAGGTCGGCGAAGACCGCGACGCCTTTGGCCAAATCGTACGCCAGCTGCCGTCCCCGCAGCTCCCGCTCGTCGTCCGCGTAGACGACGTTGCCGCTGAAGACGGCCAGCTGCGCGTCGACGTCGTAGCGCAGTGAATCGGCGGTGATGACGGCGCCGCCGTAGCGCACGGTCACGTTGCCCTCGGCTACAAAGAGGCGCGCGCCGTCCCACGCGCTGAACTCGTGGGCTTCCACGGTCAGCGGCTCGTCCGCCTGCGCGGGCGCCGCGGCGCCGAACAGCGCCGCCAGCGTTATGACAATCCATAGGCACGCCGGCCAATGACCACGCAACGGTCCCGTCCTCCGCGTCAAGACTTGTCCATTGGTTCGACGCAGGCTCCCCGCGCCCTTGTGGGAGTGGCTACCGGAAGGGGCGTCCGGCGCGGTCGGCGCGCACGAACAGCAGCACGCCCAGCGCGGCGAACACGATGTTGCCGGCCCACACCGCGAGCAGCGGCGGCAGCACCCCGTTGACTCCCAGCGAGCGAAACAGCGCCATGAGCGAGTAATACAAGAACGCCAGCCCCACGCTGGCTCCCAGGCCGAACACCCAGCCGTGCCGGCCGCCCCACAGGCTGAGCGGCGCCGCGAACAGCGACAGCACCAGGCTGGCGAACGGCAGCGCGAGCTTCATGTGGTAGTCGACCAGAAACGGCCGCACGTCGATGCCGCTGCGTGCGAACAGCTCGATGTGCCCCGCCAGCTCCCGGCGGCTCATCTCGTCGGTGGTGCGCTGGTTGCCGAAGAACGCCTCGCTTCCTTCCCGCATCGGAAACGCCAGCGTCTCCGCCCGCACCTCGCGCTCCACGAAGCCGTCGGGCCCGATTTCCCGCGTCACTACGTCTTCCAAATACCAGACGTTGGCGGCGAACGTGCCGCCGCGGGCGGTGATGAGGCGGGGAAACGCGCCGCCGTCGAGCTGGTAAATCATCACGTCGACCAGGCGTTTTTGGGCCGTGTCCACCTCGCGCACGTAGAAGACGTTGTCGTGCGCGTCCTTGAAAAACACCCGCTCCTGCACCGCCGGCACCGGGTCGTTGAAGATGATCTGCCGGACGATCTTCTCGTACTCGTGGTTCGCCCACGGCACCACGTACTCGCCCAGGGCGTACGAGGCCCCGCTGACCAGCAGGCAGGCGGCGATGAGCCATATCGTGACGCGCCAGAACGGCACGCCGGCGCCGCGGATGACCGTCAGCTCGCCGTCGCGCTCCAGGCGCCCCAGCGCCAGCGTGACGCCGAACAGCGCGCCGACCGGCATCGCCACCGTCACCAGCCCCGGCAGCCGGTACGCCAGCATGCGCAGAACGACGGGCCACGCGACTTTTTTCACGAGAATGAGATCGGCCAGCTCAAACAAAAGCCCGCTGAGGAGGATGACGGTGAAGCCGGCCAGGCAGCCCACGAAGGGCCACACGAATTCGCGCAGGACGTAACGATCCAGCAGTCTGAACCTCAAACGTCATCGGCCTCGTCTTCGGCCAGCCGGGCTTCCAGCGCGGCCAGCCGCTTCTCCAGGCGGGCCACCGTCTTCAGCAGCTCCGGCACCCGCCGCTGCGCCGCCAGCACCCGCATGTTCTCCGCGTGGGGCCGCGCCGGCTCGCCGGAGACGAAGGAACCCGGCGGCAAGTCGCCCGCCACCAGCCCGCGCGCCGCCACCACCGAGCCGCGCCCGACGCGCAAGTGGCCGGCCACGCCCGTCTGCCCGGCCAGCGTCACGTCGTCTTCCAAGACGGCGCTGCCGGCGATGCCCGACATGCCGGCGATGATGACGTTTTCACCCACCTGGACGTTGTGGGCCACGTACACGAATCCGTCCAGCTTGCTGCCGCGCCCGATGCGCGTCGCGCCCATCGTCGCCCGGGCCACCGCCGAATTGACGCCGATCTCCACGTCGTCCTCGATGATGACCGTGCCGATGTGCGGCATCCTGCGGTGCCTGGCCCCGTCGCGCACGTACCCGAACCCGTCGCTGCCGATGACGACGCCGGGGTGCAGGACAACCCGCCGGCCGATCTGGACGCGGTCCAGGACCACCACGTGCGGATACAGCACCGACCCGTCGCCGATGGTGACTTCGCGGCCGATGTACACGCCCGGGTGAATGACGACATCGTCGCCGATGCGAGTGCCCGGACCGATAACCGCGTATGCGCCGACGACGGTTCCCCGCCCCAGCACCACGCCGGGTGCGATGCGGGCCGTTTCGTCGATGCCCGCGGGGGCGTGAACCGAAGGCGCGAAGTACTCAAGCACGGCGGCGAAGGCCAGCCGCGGGTTGTCGACGCGAATGACGGGACGCCCGATGTCGGGCGCGTCTTTGGACACGATGACGGCGCCGGCGGCGCCGGCGCGCGCTTGGGCCAGCGCCCGCTCGTCGGCGGCGAACGTAATATGCTCCGGCCCGGCCTCGTCCACCGGCGCGGGTCCGTGCACCACGTACTCGGCGTCGCCGTGCAGCTCGCCGTTGACCAACTGCGCGAGAAAGCCCAGCGTAGGCATGGCCACGCCCCCTCGTTCGCCCTCGTCATGCCCCGGCGCCCCCGGCGGTGTACCCGGCGCGCCGGCGGCTCCGGCCTATTGATCCGCCTCGCCGCTCAGCAAGTACTCCAGCACCAGGTCCGTCAAGTCGACGCCGCCGTAGAGCACCGCCTGCTTCTCCAGCACTACGCTGACCTGCTCCCGCTGCGCCACGGCGGCCACGGCGCGCTCGATGGCGGGCAAGTACTCCTCGATCATCTCCTGCTTGATGAGATTCAACAGCGCCTGGTACTGCAAGAACAGCTCCTGGCGCTCCGGTTCCGACAAGTGCTGCGCCCGCTCGTCGAACTCCGCCTGCAGGCGGGCCGTCTCGCGGGCCAAAGGCTCGTTGAGCCGCGGCGCCAGGTACTCGTCGATGATGCGGGAGACATCCGCGTAGCCGATGGAGCTTTCCGACGCGGCCCAAAGACGCCCGCCGACCAGCTGCGCGCCGAGCACAAGGACGAGAACGGCCGCCATCAACGCGGCGACCGTCCGGAACCTGCTCCGTTCCACGCCGAAACGCGCAGGCACGTGTTCCTTCTTCATGGTGGCCCCATCCTCTCCCGGGCCGGCGGCGCGCTGTCAGCCTCGGTCAGAACGTGGGCCCGAAGCTGAAGTACGTCCGGCCTCCGCCTTCTTCGCCGAAGGCATAATCGATGCGCAAGATGCCCAGGGGCGTGTCCAGGCGGACACCCACGCCGTAGCCGGCCTTCAGGTCGCTGAGGCTGACCGGCTCGCCGGCGTCGAACGCGTTGCCAAAGTCCGCGAAGACGACGCCTTGCACGGCTTCCACGATGGGGAAGCGGAACTCCGCGTTGAACACCAGCATCCGGTCGCCGGCCAGCTCGCCGTAGTCGTAGCCCCGTACCGTGTTGGAGCCGCCAATGAGGAACTTCTCCCGCAACGGCAAGTTCTCGCCGATCACTTGTCCATACATGCCGCGCAGCGCGAGGGCCTGGCCCTCCCGGCGGCCGACTTTGATGTACGTGCTGTACTGGGCCTGCAGCTTGGTGAATTCGGTCGTGCCGCCCAAAAAGCCCCCGGCCCGCTCCACCGACAGCAGGCTGCGGAAGCCTTCCGTGGGCCGGAAGAGATGATTGGTGGTGTCCGTGCGGATGCTCAGCGCCACGCTGCTAGTGCTGCCTTCCGTGGTCGTGCCGCCCTCCGTCTCAGCCCACTTTTCCAGCTTGTAGCTGACGAAGCCCCGCGTGAACTCGCCCAAAGGCCGGCCCACCGTCAGGTCGCCGCCCGACTCATGGATCTGCACGGCGACGCTGTCCGATCCCTGCTTGACGGTCCGCGTCCGGTTATACAAGTTGAACCCAAGCGACGTGGGGGTGCCCAGGAAGTACGGCTCGTAGAAGCCCAGCTCATACATGCTGCGGGCCTTGCCGAACTCCCAGCGCAAGTTGGCCTTCTGGCCGTTGCCCAGGAAATTGTCGTCCGACACTTCAATGTAGCCGATGAAGCCGGACTCGGTGCTGTAGCCGGCGCCGAAGGAGGCCATGCCGGTCTTGCGCTCCTCGACGCGAATGCGCACGCCCAGCGCGTCCGGATCGTCCAGCTCGTAGAACTGGGCGTCCACCGTCTGGAAGTACCCCAGCAGGTTGAGCCGCTGCAGCGTGCGGCGCACCTGCGCCCGGTTCAGGATGTCACCGACCTGGAACGTGATCTCCCGGGCGATGACGTGCTCTTTCGTCTTCTCGTTGCCCTCGATGACGATTTCGCCCACCCGGGCCGCCTTGAACTCCACCGTCACGGTGCCCGTCTCTTCATCCAGGCTGACGAAAGCAGGCCGCACGTATACGTCGTACTCGGCCACGGCCCGCTCTTGGACCGTCAGCATGTCCTGCTCGAACTCGCGGAAGTTGAGGATGCGGCCTTCGCGGGTCGTCATCCAGCTGCGGACGACGTCTGCCGGCACGCTTTCGCTGGTGATGGAGAGCGCCCGCACGACAGGGAGCTCGTACACCTGAACGACGAGCCGCACGCCGCTGCGCGTGCCCGGCACTTCCTCGAGGCTGGGCACGACGTCGTAAAAGTAGCCGAGGGAGTAGATGTTCATCAAGTCCTCGTTGATGGCGTCTACGTCCAGCGGCTCGCCCAGCCGCGTGTTCGTCATCGCTTCCCGGATCGTCTCCGTCGGCACGTTCTCGTTGCCGACGATGCGCACGTCCAGCAAGATCAGCTGCTCCTGCGCGGCCGCTTTCGGCGCCGCCCCGCCGGCCGCGACCAGGGCCGCCAGCGCCAGCAGCAGAAGCCCGCGCCGCCAAGTCATGTTCATGCTCCGCAAAACCCCTTCCATAAAACAAAACAAAGAGCCCGGCAGGACTCGGGTCTTCCCGTGGACACGGTTTCACACTTCGTTGCCCCGATATTTGACTCCTGCCGGACGGTTCGTGCAAATGCAGTCAGGGACGGCAGCGGCTGACAGAACCGCGCGCCCCGGGGCGTTCACCGCACCTGAATGAAGCGAACCGCCGCCGTCTCGGGTTCGTCGGGTGCGACGATGGTCAGGTCGAAATATTGCGAGCCCAGGATGACGTACGGCGTCGGCCGCGTCGAGACGACCCAGCCGCCGCCTTCAAAGCGCTGTTGCCAGCCCGAGGCAGGCTCCTCTTCGTCGGGTTCGCCGCGCTCGCCGTTGGCCGCCGGTTCCCGCGGCTCCGGCTCGTCGGCCCGCCGGCCGTAAAACTCGGCGACGATCTCGTTGTTGCGCTCCCGCCGCACGAACTCCTCGATGAGCCGCTCGAGGTCCGTCACGATGCCCAGCGTAACCTCGGGATCCTCAATGATCAGCTCCTCGTCCTCCGTGCTGGGCAGGCGCCAGCCCCAGCCGCCGCCGCGCACTTCCACCGTTACGGGTCCCGGCAGCGCGTCCGCGGGCACCGTCAGCGAGACCACCTCCCGCACCACCTCGCCCCGGAACGGGCGCAGCTGCACTTCAATCTCCACCGTTTCGCCCGGGCGAACTTCCGTCTTGCTGGGCGTCGCGCGCTCGATGTGCGCCGTCCGGCGCTGCTGCTCGACGTGGGCCGTGAACTGGATGCGCTCTACGTCCACCCGGCTGAAGCGGTTGGAAACCACCAGCTGCACGGCCTCCATAAGCTCCAGCAGCGCCACCGCGGCGATGTCGCGATCGCTGTAGTACAAGTTGTCGCGCACCAACGGCCGCGGCAGCCCGCGCGCGTCGATCTGGAACACGACTTCCGCCGTGCCCCGGCCCAGCCGGTCCAGCCCCCTATCCAGCGCGGACAGCGCGCCGACGGCCACCAAGTCCACCAAGAGCTCCTCGTCGGCCGCCACTTCAAACGTAAACGTCCGCTCCGCGTCCCGGTCCAAATCGTGAACCGACACGGAGACCGGAATCATCCGGGGCGTCTCGCCCAGCCGCCCGGCCACCGCCGCGGCGCGATCCTGCAGCAGCGCGCCCGCCGGGGCCAGGACCGACCCTATCTTGAAAGGAGTCTCCACCGACTGCACCACGTAATGGATGAAGGCGCCGGTGACCAAGTAGCTGACGGCGCCCCGAGCCAGCAGGGAATGGCCGAAGCCGACGAAATGGCCGTCGTCCACGTACGTCACGGTGCCGATGGAGGCCAGGCTCACGTCGCCCCGCATGAGCTGGACGGCGAACGCGCTGCCCGGCTCCAGCGCCGGGGTCGCCACGCCTTCCAGCGTGCCCCCGCCCGCCTGCAGGGGTACCACATCGAAGCGCTGCAGCCGCTGACTCAGCATCGCGGCGGCTCGGCTGCTCAAGCCCGCGGCCAGCAGCGGCGCACGCACGGGCGTGAAGACGAGCGTGCCGGGGGGAACCGCCGCCGCCAGCGCCTGGGCCTCTGCGGCGCTCGCAGCCAGGACGACGCCGTGCACGGGCACGCCGTCAACCACGGGGACCTGTACCGCGATGGGTGCCGCCGCGGGCGCGCCGCCTTCCCCGCCCGGCTGTTCCGAGTCCTCGCCGCTAGTCTTAGCGCGCCGCACGAGCTCCAAAACATCAAGCATGTCGCCGATAGGGGTGACGAAACCGATGCGGTGATCGGCCAGGGCGTAGCCGTAGCTGATGGCGCCCACCAGCTGGTCGCCGACATAGACGGGGCTGCCGCTCATGCCGGCGGCGATGCCGCCCGTCCGCTCGATGGTGTCACCGCTGACCCGGACGAGAATCAAGTCGCCGGCGGGGCCGGCATCGCGGACGACGCCGAGAAACTCCACCTCGAACGTCTCAATTTCGGTCCCGCGCACGACCGTCTTGCCCGTGCCCCTCAGGCCCGGTGCGACGGCCTCCAGCGGAAAAAATTGCGCCTGGGCCGGCAGGCCCAAGGCGAACACCACCACAACCAGCAAGGCCAGACGGCGGACGAGCGAAGCCAACGCGGTCATCCCCTCGGCGGGAAAATTTGCGGCGCCGGTTTATTTCGCGCTATTTTCCATACCGCCCGGCGATGTCCTGCCGCGCGGCTGATCCGCCTGCTCATACGGCGGCGCGTTGGCCAAGTGCACCGACAGCTGCTCGTAGATCAGCGCCGCGAGGCCAAGGCTGCCGCTCTCCGCCATGGCCTTGGAGCGTTCTTCGTCCAGCATTTCCTCGAACAAGCGCACGGCCGGTCCGTCAAACATGCCGCTCTTCATGACGGTGCGGCGCATGCTCTTCCACAGCTCGTTGATAAACACGGCCTCCAGCTGCTGGGCGGCCCACTTCAGCCGCGCCGCCTCGCCCGCCGAAACGGGCGGCGCGTCGGGCGCCGCGCCGAAGTTGGCGGGGTCCGTCCGTATACCCGTTATGCGCGCCGTCGCCGGGCGATAACCTGCTGGCCCGCCGACGCCGCCCACCGCGTTCGCCATGCCAGCCCGCTCCTTTGTCCTCGCGTGTGTCCGGCACGCCGCCGCAAGCCCGTTTACAGAATTTCCAGCTCGCCGTAAAGGGCTCCTGCCGCCTTGATGGCCTGCAGAATCGCGATGATGTCCCGCGGCGACGCGCCGATCGCGTTCAGCGCCCGCACCACGTCCTCCACGCTGGCGCCGCCCTGGATGAGCACCGCGCCGCTGTCCTGCTTGACGTCGATGCGGGTAGTCTCGACGATGACCGGCATCGGCTGTCCGTCCTCGCCGGCGGGCGGAACGACGCCGAAACGCGGCTCGCTTTCGATGCGCACCGTCAAGCCGCCGTGGGAGACGGCCACCGTGGCGATCCGGACTTGATGGCCGATGACGACGGTGCCGGTCCGCTCGTTGACCACGACCCGAGCCGGCGCGTCCGGAGTCACTTCGATTTCCTCCACCAGCGCCATGAACTCCACCGGGTTGTCAAGGAAGACGGCCGGCACGCGCACCTCCACCGCGCCGCGGTCCACGGCGCGGGCCGTATCCGGCGTGAATACGTTGTTGATGGCCGCGGCCAACCGCGCCGCGGTGGTGAAGTCGGGCTGGTGCAGGACGAGGGTCAGCATGTCGCCCCGCAGCACCGTGGTCGGCACCGAACGCTCCACGATGGCGCCGTTGGGCACCATCCCGACGACGGTATGGTTCTGCTGGACCGCGGCACCGCCGGCCCGGACGTTAAAGCCGCCGATGGACACCGGGCCTTGCGCCACCGCGTACACTTGCCCGTCGGCTCCCTGCAAAGGCGTCTGCAGGAGGAACCCACCCTGCAGGCTGCGGGCGTCGCCGATGGACGACACCGTGACGTCGATGCGATCGCCCGGACGCGCGAAGGCGGGCAAATCGGCCGTCACCATCACCGCCGCCACGTTGCGCAGCCGCAGCTCGTCGCGGTTGACGGTGATGCCGAACCGCTCCAGCATGTTGGCCACCATCTGCACGTTGGCCTGGCTGCTGCGGCCGTCGCCCGTGCCCTCCAGGCCCACCACGAGCCCCAGGCCGTACAGCTGGTTTTCGCGCACGCCGTCGAACCGGGCGATATCTTTGATGCGCACCGTCGGCTGCTGGGCCGCGGACTGGGCCAATGCGGCGCCGGCCGGCGCGAAGAGAAGCAGTGCGGTCAAGATCCATGCGACGATGGGCCGTTTCACGGCAACGCCCTCCCTTGTGCTGCATCGCTCGCCGGTGCGCGGCCGCTTAGAATAGCCAGTTGAGCAAGCGGGTCAACAGGCCCGGCTCCTGCGCGTCGCCGATGGGGCCGGTGCCGTTGTAGACGATGGTCGCGTCCGCGATGTACGTGGAAAGCACCGTGTTGTCCGGCTCGATGTCCTGCGGGCGCACGATGCCGCTGACGACGATCACTTGCTCCTCGCCGTTGATGACGATGGTCTGCCGCCCCTCGATGACCAGGTTGCCGTTGGGCAGCACTTCCACCACCTTGGCCGTCATGCGGGCGTTGACGGACCCGCCCCGGGTGGTGCTGCCCGAGCTGTTGCTCTTGTCGCTCGCGCTGCCGCTGATGGGCGGAATGACCGGCAACAGGTCCGCCAGCGAAATGGGGCCCACCTGTAGCGCCCCTTCCCTGCCGGTTTGCGTCGAGGCCGTTTGGGTCGCCTGGGCCCGCTCCACGATGATGATCGTCACCAAATCGCCGACCCGGCGCGCCTTGCGGTCGCTGAACAGGCTGTCGCCGTCGCGCCACAGCGAACCGCCGTTGGCCGCCGCCGGCAGCGCCAGCCCCGCCCCCAGGGCCAGCAGCACCGCGAGACATGCCGCACGCCGTACCCAGCTTCGCATCGCCGCCACTCCTTCCCCTTTCAGAACACCACTTCCACCCGATCGGCCGCGGCTACCCGCGCCCGGATGATCTGCCCCGACGTTTCGTTGCGCACTTGGATGATGTCGCCCGGGCGGCCGTCCTCCAGCGCCACGCCCGGCGCGGCGATGAAAAAGTTCGCGCCTTCCGCCACGATTTGCACCGGGGCGCCTTTCAACACCACCGGCATCGTTTCCACCATGGCCTGCGTCAACACCGTGCCCGCCGGCAGCGAGCGCGTCGCCCGCAGGCCGGCCGCGCCGTCGCCGAACAGCGCCTCCGGCGTCAGCAGCTGCCGGGGCAGAATCGTGAACTCGCGCCGCTCCACGGCCACGTTGCCTGCGCCCAACGCCTCATGCCGCTGCACCATAGCCGTCGTCACCAGCACGTCCAAGGCCACCGCCGTGTCGCAGCGCAGCATGACGGTGCGGCTCAAGGCGCCGTTCACCAGCACATCCACCGAGACCACCACCGGCCCCGGAGGCGAGCCGATGAGGCGCGACGCCGCCAGCTCCAGCTCGCCGTCGGCCACCGTCACCGGCCCGGGGTCGCTACACGTCAGCACGATGTCGGCCTGCGCCCAGGCGGGATCGACGCCGGCCCCCGCCGGCACGCCGTTGGCCAAAACGGCCGCCTCCGCGACCGCCGCCAGCGCGGCCCCCGCCACCGTGCGCGACCGCGTCGCGACCGCCACCGCGCCCGTCTCCGACTCGATGACGATTTGCTTTTCCGGCAGCGACTGCTGCCGCATGCGCACGCGGACCGTCGCCACCGTCACCTCCCGGCTCTGGCCGGGGATGGCGGCTCGTCCCACCGACAGCTGCGCCAGCTTTTGCGCCAGTTCTTCGTCGTCCGACTCGATGACGGCGATCTCGCCGAGCAAAATGTCGGGACCCGTCACGGCCGCGTGCGCGGGCAAGCGGACGACGGCCAGCGGCGCGGCGAACGCGGTCGCCGCCGCGGCCGCCGCCAGCAACGACGCGATGGCCAGCAGCCTCAGCCCGCGCCACATCAGCCTATCCCGCCTTTACCGGCGCAGGTTGTTGGCCGTCTGGAGCATGTCGTCGGCCGCCTGGATGGCCTTGCTGTTCGATTCGTAAGCACGCTGGGCGATGATGAGGTTGACCATCTCTTCGACGACCTGGACGTTGGACATCTCCAGGTAGCTCTGCGCCACGATGCCGAAGCCGTCCAGCCCCGGCGTGCCCACCATCGGCGGCCCCGACGCCGCGGTCGCGACGAACAAGTTGCGACCGATGCTGCGCAGGCCGGCGGGGTTGACGAAGCGCACCAGCTCGATCATGCCGATGGTCTGCGGCTCGTCGTCGCCGGTAAGAATGACGGACACCGTGCCGTCGGTGCCGACGATGATGTCCACGGCTTCCTCCGGAATGATAATTTCAGGCTCCAGGACGAAGCCGTCGGACGTTACGATGCGGCCGTCGCCGTCCTGCTTGAAGGCGCCGTCGCGGGTGTAGGCCACGGTGCCGTCGGGCAGGAGCACCTGGAAGAAGCCCTCGCCTTCGATGGCCAAGTCCAGCGGGTTGTCCGTCTGCTTGAAGGTGCCGGTCGTGAAGATTTTCTGCGTGGCGACGGGCCGGACGCCGTGGCCGATCTGAATGCCCGTCGGCACTTGCGCGCCCTGGGTGACGGGCGTGCCCGCGAAGCGGGTGGTCTGGTACAGCAAGTCCTGGAAGTCGACCCGGCTCTTCTTGTAGCCCGTCGTGTTGACGTTGGCCAGATTGTTGGAGATCGTGTCGATGTTGAACTGCTGGGCGGTCATGCCCGAGGCCGCCGTCCACAACGAACGCATCATGGCTCCACGGTCCCTCCGCTTCCGGAGGCAGACGGCTGGCTGCGCGGGCAAGCCTGTCTCCGGCCTTGCCGGTGGACGCCGGGCGCCTCAGTCGGTCAGCTGCCCCGGGCTTCCGCAAAGCGGTCCGGCCCTCGTTGCATCGTCCACCGTTTCCGGCGGCTGCCGCCTGCCGTCCTGTGTCCTTCTTCGGTTGTCCTATACCTCCGCCCGCCGCCGAGCGCCGCGCCCGGCGTCAGGCGCCGCATCCAGCGCTACACCCGGCCCAGGTCGTTGACGACCCGGCCCAGCGTCTCGTCGTACGCCTGAATCACTTTTGAATTGGCCTCGTACGAGCGGTACGCCTCGATGAGCTCCACCATGGTGGTCACGACGTTGACGTTGGCGTCCTCCACGTATCCGGCGTGCACCGTGGCGTTTCCGGGCACCGGCTGGCCAGCCGCCTCCGTAGGCGCCCACAAGCCTTCGCCTTCCCGCTGCAGCCACTGCGGCTGGGGGAACGCCCACACGGCCAACTGACCCACGACGGCGCCATCGACCCACACCCGCCCTTGCTCGTCGATGGCCGCGGTCCCGCCGCCGACGACGATGGGCTCGCCGTCCACGCCCAGCACCGGCCAGCCCGCCAAGGTGACCAGGCGCCCGGCCCCATCCAGCACAAACCGCCCGTCGCGCGTGTAGCGCACGCCCGCCGCGGTCTGCACCGCGAAAAAGCCGTCGCCTTCCAGCGCGACGTCGAGATCGTTGCCGGTAAAGCGCAGCGGCCCCTGTTCGTGGACCGTCCACGTGCCGTCGACGTAGGCGCCGGTGCCGAGCCGGCCGATGACGGGCCGCGGGTCGTACAAGCCGTCGCCGGCGAAAAACGTGCCGCTCGTTCCGCCGCCCGGCGCGACCGGATCAAACACGCGGCGGAGCAGCATCTCCGGGAACGCCCGCTGCAACACCGCCTCGCGCTTGAAGCCGACCGTGTTGGCATTGGCCAGGTTGTTGGCCAGCACGTCGGCGCGCACCTCCTGCGCCAGCATACCCGACGCGCCGGTATACAGGCCCCGCAGCATCGCTTCACCTCCCGCGGCGGCTAGTTGCCGTGGGCAGCCGGACGCTGCCTCTAATCATTCGTTCGTCCATCGCGACGGCGCGCTTTAGCCCTTTTTGCCGGAGCCGGCCGCCCTTACGAGCTTGTCCGCGGGCTGGTAAAATAAGGGTTGGAGGGATGCACGGTGGCAGTCAAAGAAGCCCGTCCCGTCCTCTGCTACCGGTGCGGGCGCGTCCTGGCGGTCGTCGAGGCTGAATGGACGCAGGAAGGAATGGCCCGCTTTCGCGAAAAAGCCGCGGCCATCCGGCGCGACCATGTCTGCGATCGCGCGGCCGCGGACCAGAAAGTGGCCCGGGTCGGTTAGGAGACGCGGAAGCTCCTGCCGTCGCCGGGCAGCTTGTTGATGTATTCCAGCACTTTGCCCGTGCCCCGGGCCACGCACGTTTCCGGCTCGTCGGCCACGACGACCGGCACGCGCGTCTCGAGCCGGATGAGCTCGGGCAGCCCTTTCAGCAAGGCGCCGCCGCCGGTGAGCACCATGCCGTCCTGCATGATGTCGCCGGCGAGCTCCGGCGGCGTTTTCTCCAGCACGGAGCGAATGAGGTTGATGATGGCCTGGACCGGCTCCTGCAGCGCCTCGTACACCTCGGCGGCCGACAGCCGGATGGATTTGGGCAAGCCCGAGAGGGTGTCGCGCCCGCGCACTTCCATGGTCAGCGATTCGTCGGGCGCAAACGCGCACCCGATTTGGACCTTTATCTCTTCCGCCGTGCGCTCGCCGATGAACAGCTTGTGCTCGCGGCGCACGTAGCGGATGATGGCCTCGTCGAACTTGTCGCCGCCGACGCGCAAGCTGTCGGAGATAACCTCGTCGCCCAGCGAAATGACCGCAATATCCGTCGTGCCCCCGCCAATGTCCACGACCAAATGGCCGCGCGGCTGCGATACGTCGATACCCGCCCCGACGGCCGCGGCCATGGGCTCGGAGACGAGGACGACCTTCTTGGCGCCCGCTTCCTGGCACGCCTCGATGACGGCCCGCTGCTCGACGCTGGTGACGCCCGACGGCACGCACACGGCGATTTGCGGACGGAAAACGGGCCGGCGGCCGCAGACTTTGCGGATGAAATGTTTCAGCATGAGCTCGGTCATGGTGTAGTCGGCGATAACGCCGTCTTTTAGAGGCCGAACCGCGATGATGCTGTCGGGGGTGCGCCCGATCATGCGCCGGGCCTCTTCGCCCACCGCCAGCAGCCGGTTGGTTTCCTTCTCCACGGCGACGACCGACGGCTCGCGGAGAACGATGCCCTTCCCGCGCACGAAAATGAGCACGTTGGCCGTGCCCAAGTCGATCCCTATATCACGCCCGAACAAACGTGCCGCCCCTCTCGGTCCGAACCGTCCTTGGCAAAGTCCGGAAGGTTACGGCAAAATTTTCGACGAGCTGGAGGGCTTTCCTGCCCTTGCCGCACGTTTGCCGGGCGCCGGTCCCGGGCCGCTTCGGCTCAGGCGCCGGTCAGAGGCGTTACGAGGCGCGCTGGCCGTCGCGCCGGTACTTGCGCCGCGTGGCCTCGCCGCCGCGGATGTGGCGCTCCGCCTTGTTCAGATCGAGGATGCGCTTCACCTTGCGGGCCAGGTCCTTGCTGACGCGAGGAAGCCGCTCCGTGACGTCTTTGTGCACCGTGCTCTTGCTCACGCCGAAAACGGCGGCGGCCTGACGCACCGTCGCTTTGGACTCGACGATGTAGTGGCTGACGTCGACCACCCGTTTCCGGATGTAGTCCCGCATCGGAGTGCCCCCCCGCCCGGTGTTGGTACAACATATGGCCCGCCGACGGCGTTTATGTCAGCGGGCCGGGCGAAGAAAGGCTTCACGACGCCGTTTTCCCCGTTACCGCCCTGCGAGCGCCGCCTGCACGTCCAACGGCTGCCCGTCCATGTAGAGGGTGAACACGACCGAGCTCGCGGCTTGTCCGATGGGCGCGCGGGCGCTGACGTACTGCCCCGGCGTCACGTAGACGACCTGCAGCGGCTTGTATTCGGTCGCCAGCCCGTCGCCGTGGTCGATGACGACCGCGTGGCCCGAGGAAGGCGAAGCCGCGGCCGTGACGCGCGTGACGGTGCCGGGCAAGACGGCGTACACGGTCGGCTCCTCGGCCGCCAGCTCCACCCCCGGTTCGTAGTACCAGTAGCCGTACTCCACGTGGCGCCGCCAGCCCGCGGGTTCGCGAACGGACCCCGCCACGGGCCAGGCCAGCGGCGACCAGAGCAACGCGGCCCGCTGGTCGCCCGCCTCGGGAGCCGGCGGCCACAAGCTCTGGGCTGCCGCGACCGGCTCGCGCCCGTTCGCGGCTTCCGCCTGCTCCGTCGCGACGGCCGCACCGCCGGCCCCCGTCGCGCCGAGCTCTGTCGCCACCCTCTCCGTCTCGGCCGCCCCGCCTGCTTCGCCGGTCAGGATGGGCTCCTGCGCCGATCGCCGCGCCGTCAGCGCACCGGATAACGCCCCTGCGCCGACGAAAACGCCCCAGGCTAGAACAGCCGCCGCGCCCAGGACCGCAACGCGCATGAGCACTGCCTTCGGGCCAGTTCCTAGCCGCCAGGCGGCTCGCAGCCGGCCGCCTCCAGCCCGCAGCACCCGCCAAGCCCAGCGGGCCGGTCGCAGCAACCCCTCGGCCCAGCGCTTCCTCCACTGCATGCGACATCACCCTTTCGCCAACCGTCCACATCGCAGCGCCGGCCGCGCGGCGGCTTTTCGCCCCGGCCGGCAGGAGGAAGTATTTGCCCAAAACGTCGGGGTTATACAGCGCCGCGGGGTTACACAGCACGTCAGGGGTATACAGCGCGCTCCCCGCCGCAGGCGGCAGGAACCGCCGCGCCTTCCGGGAAATTGCTGGGAACAAGGAGGGGTGCACGTGCCGCGGCACTTGTCGCCGCTGCTTCGGACCCGCATCGCGCACGTTTTCCTCTTCATCATGTTCTGCTGCGCCCTGCTGTGGCTGCGGCTAGGCTACCTGCAGCTGGTGCGGCACGGGTTCCTGGCCGCGGAAGCCATGCGACAGCGGTCGCGGGCGGAAGCGCTGGTGCCCGACCGCGGCGCCATTTTGGACCGCAACGGGCTGCCGCTGGCGATTACGGTGTATGGGTACGGCGTGTACGCGGTGCCCGCCGCCATCCGGGACCCACAGGCGGTGGCCGCGCAGCTGGCGGACCTGCTGGGCCGCCCCGCCGCGGAGCTGGAAGAGCTGCTGCAGCGCAACGCGAGCCAAGTCTGGCTCACCGACCGGCTGGACCCGGCGGCGGCGGCTGCGGTGGAGGAACTGGGCCTCCGCGGCGTGTACGTGGTGGAACGGCCGCAGCGGGCGTATCCGCAAGGTCGGTTGGCCGCGGACGTGCTGGGCTACACGGGCCGGGACAACCAAGGCCTGGCGGGGCTGGAATGGTTGTACGACGAAGTGCTGGCGGGCGTCCCCGGCGTGCACCGCAGCGAGCGGGATCCGCGCGGGCGCTCCATCGCCGGCGGGCGCAGCGAAGTGCGCGAGCCGGTGCCGGGCAGCGACTTGGTGCTGACCATTGACGCGGTGCTCCAGTACATCGTTGAGCAAGAGCTGGCCCGCGGCATCGAGGCGGCCCGGGCGGCGTGGGGGCTGGCCGTCGCCATGCAGCCCAAGACGGGCGAAATTCTGGCCATGGCCGTGCTGCCGTCGTTCGACCCCGCCGACTACCAGCGCTACTTACCCCGGGCACACCGCAACCCGGCCGTCGCCGACCAGTTCGAGCCGGGCTCCACCATGAAGGTGTTCACCCTGGCCGCGGCCTTGGAAGAAGGCGTCGTCACCCTGGACACGGTGCTCGACAGCCCCGCGCAAATGCGCATCGGCGGCGGCCTCATCCACTGCAACTACCCGTACGGCTACGGCCGCCTCACCGTGCTGGAGGCGGTGGCCCGCTCGTGCAACACGACGCTGGCGCACATCGGCGCCGAGCTTCTGGGCGGCGAGAAGCTTTACCAGTACTTGCGGGCCTTCGGCTTCGGGCAGAGGCTGGGAGTGGACTTGCCCGGCGAAGGCACGGGCATGGTGCCGGCGCCGGGGCGCATCAGCGGGGAGCTGTTGCAGTGGGCCACGATCTCGTTCGGGCAGGGAATCGCGGTGACGCCTCTGCAGCTGACGGCCGCCACGGCGGCGCTGGCCAACGGGGGCGTCTTGATGAAGCCGTACATCGTCCGGGAAGTCCGCCATCCCGACGGGTACGTGGTGGAGACGGCGTCTCCGACGCCGCTGCGGCAGGTGGTTTCGCCGGAGACAGCCCGGGACGTGGTGGAAGCCATGATCGCCGTCGTCGAGCGAGGCACGGGGCGGCGAGCGCAAGTGCCCGGCTACCGGGTGGCCGGCAAGACGGGGACGGCGCAAATTCCGGAAGAGGGCGGCTACGGCGATAAGCGCCTGGCCTCGTTCGTCGGCTTCGGGCCGGTGGAAGACCCCGCTTTGGTCCTGCTCGTCATGCTGTACGATGTGCGGCAGGAAACACCCGAAGGCGGGCTGTGGGCGGCGCCCGTCTTCGCCAACATCATGCGCCGGGCCTTTCAGCACCTGGGCATCCCGCCGTCGCCGTAAGAAGAAAAGCGAGGCCGTCGCCGGCCTCGCTCTTGCGTCTTGCGACGAATCGCATCGAGGACAGCCGTCCCGCTACTCCACGCCCGCGGCCCGCAGGCGAGCCAAGGCCCGCTGCAGCGCCAGCTCGGCCCGGACGAAGTCGATGTTGGCCTGCCGCTGGCGCAGCCGCTGCTCGGCCCGCCGCTTGGCCTCTTTCGCCCGCAGCACGTCGATTTCTCCCGACAGCTCCGCCGTGTCGGCCAAAATCGTCACCTTGTTGTCCGACACCTCGACGAAGCCGCCGCTCACCGCCATGCGCTCCTTTTCCTTCCCCGCCTTGCCGTAGTAGACCACGCCGATGCTTAGCCCGGCCACCAGCGGCGCATGGTTGGTCATGATGCCCAGATACCCGTCGGTGGTCGGCAGGATGACCGACTCCACTTCCGTGCTGAGCACCTGGCGGTAAGGCGTGACGACTTCGAGCCGGAGCACTTACGCGGCCTCCTCCCGCAGGCGCTTGGCCTTCTCCACCGCTTCGTCGATCGTGCCCACCATGTAGAACGCGGCCTCCGGCAAGTCGTCGTGCTTGCCTTCCAGAATCTCCTTGAAGCCGCGCACCGTCTCGTGCACCGGCACGTACTTGCCCGGTTGGCCCGTGAACGCTTCCGCGACGAACATGGGCTGGGACAGGAACCGCTCGATCTTGCGGGCCCGCGCCACCAGCAGCTTGTCTTCCTCGGAGAGTTCGTCCATGCCCAGGATGGCGATGATGTCTTGCAGCTCCTTGTAACGCTGCAGCACCTGCTGCACAGCCCGCGCCACCCGGTAGTGCTCCTCGCCCACGATCTCGGGCGTCAACAGCCGCGACGTGGACGCCAACGGGTCCACCGCCGGGTAGATGCCCTTCTCGGCGATGCTCCGCTCCAGGTTCGTCGTCGCGTCCAGGTGCGCGAAGGTCGTGGCCGGCGCCGGGTCGGTGTAGTCGTCGGCTGGCACGTAAATGGCCTGAATGGACGTGATGGACCCGTTCTTGGTGGTCACGATGCGCTCCTGCAGCTGCCCCATTTCGGTAGCCAGTGTGGGCTGGTACCCGACGGCGCTGGGCATGCGGCCGAGCAGCGCGGACACTTCCGAGCCAGCCTGCGTGAAGCGGAAGATGTTGTCGATGAAGACCAGCACGTCCTGGCCTTCCCGGTCGCGGAAGTACTCGGCGATGGTCAGCGCCGTCAGACCGACGCGCAGGCGGGCGCCGGGCGGCTCGTTCATCTGGCCGAACACCATGGCGACCTTGTCCAATACGCCGGCTTCCATCATCTCGAAATAGAGCTGGTTCCCTTCGCGCGTCCGCTCGCCCACGCCCGCGAACACCGAGAAGCCGCCGTGCTCGTAGGCGATGTTGCGGATCAGCTCCATGATGAGCACCGTCTTGCCGACGCCGGCACCGCCGAACAGCCCGATCTTGCCGCCGCGCGCGTACGGAGCCAGCAAGTCGATGACCTTAATGCCCGTCTCCAGCATCTGGTTGGCCGGCTTCACTTCCGACACGGACGGCGCGGGCCGGTGAATCGGATGGTACTCGTCCGCCTGAATCGGGCCCTTGCCGTCGATGGGCTCGCCCAGCACGTTCATGACGCGGCCCAGCGTGCCCCGGCCCACCGGCACCGAGATGGGCCGGCCCGTCGCGACCGCCCGCATGCCCCGTACCAGGCCGTCCGTGGACGCCATGGCGATGCAGCGCACCGTGTCGTTGCCCAGGTGCTGGGCGACCTCCAACGTCAGGTCGATCTTGCCAATCTCGGATTGATCCTGAATGCGGACCGCGGTGTACAGATCGGGCAACTGCCCGGCCGGAAACTCGACGTCGACCACCGGACCCATGACCTGAACCACGCGTCCGACCATGGTTCCGTTCGCGCTCATCCTCGCATGCCTCCCCCGTTGACCTCGCCTGCCGGCGCGCAGGGCGGCCGGCGCCCTACCCCGCGCGTCTCACCAGCCTGCGCCCTGCAACGCCTCGGCGCCGCTCACGATTTCCGCGATTTCTTTCGTAATGGCCGCCTGCCGCGCCCGGTTGAACGAGAGCGTCAGCGTGCGGATCATCTCGCCGGCGTTGTCGGACGCGCTGCGCATGGCGCGCATCCGCGCCGCGTGCTCGCTGGCCTTGGCTTCCGACAGCATGGTGAAAACCATCCACTCGACGTAGCGCGGCAGCAGCAAGCCCAGAACGGCTTGGGGCGAAGGCTCGTAAATGTATTCGCGTTCCTCCGCCGGCGTCTCCCCCGCCAACCGCTGGCCGCCCTCTTCGGACGCCAGCTTCGTCAGCGGCAGCAGCTCGGCCACGTTTGGACGCTGCGTGCCCGTGCTGATAAAGCGCGTGTAGATGAACCGGACTTCGTCCACGTCCCCCGACGTGAACATCTCCACCAGCTCGTTGGCCAGCTGCTGCGCCTGGTGGTAATGCACTTCGTCGCCGATGCCTTCGTAGTCCCGGAAGATGGGGTACCGGCGGCGCAGGAAGTATTCAGCGCCCTTGCGGCCGATGGTGATAATCTTGTAAGGCCGCTGCTCGGCCGCAAACGTCTGCTCCGCGAGCCGGATGACGTTCGCGTTGTAAGCGCCCGCCAGGCCCCGGTCGCTCGTCACGAGCACGTAGCAAACTTTCTCGATAGGCCGTGCCACCAGCAGCGGGTGCTGCGGCTTGCGCCCGTCCTCCGGCCGGTTCGCCGCCAGCAGCCGCCCCAGCACCTCTTGGAGCTTTTGAGCGTACGGCCGGGCCCGCTCCACGTTCTGCTGCGAACGCCGGAGCTTGGTGGCGGAGACCAGCTCCATCGCCTTCGTGATGTGCTGGATGTTCTTGACGCTGTTAATGCGTCGCTTAATATCTCGCATCGATTGTCCCGCCAACGTCGTTCACCACCTTCGTCCAACCCGGCCCGCCTTCAGCTGGGGCCGGCGTCGCTGCTCCGGCTCAGGCCCCGGCCTGCTGGGCGACGAACCGCTCCTTGAACGTCTTGATCGCGGCCTTGAGCTTCTCTTCCAGCTGCGCGCTCAGGTCGCGCGTGGTCCGGATCTCCTCCAAGATGTCGGGCTCCTCGTTGCGCAGGTAGTTCAGGAACCCCTTTTCGAACTGGCTGACCAGCTTGAGGTCCAGGTCGTCCAAGTAGCCCTGCGTGGCCGCGTAGATGACGACGACCTGCTCCTCCACGGGCATGGGCGAGTACTGGCCCTGCTTCAGAATCTCCACCGTGCGCTGGCCCCGGATGAGGCGAGCCTGCGTCGCCTTGTCCAGGTCCGAGCCGAACTGGGCGAACGCCGCCAGCTCACGGTACTGCGACAGCTCCAAGCGCAAGTGGCCCGCGACCTTGCGCATGGCCCGCACCTGCGCCGCGCCGCCGACGCGCGACACCGAACGGCCCACGTTGATGGCCGGCCGCACGCCGGAATAGAACAAGTCGGCCTCCAGGTAGATCTGGCCGTCCGTGATGGAGATGACGTTGGTCGGAATGTAGGCCGAGATGTCGCCCGCCTGCGTCTCGATGATGGGCAGCGCGGTCATGGAGCCGCCGCCCAGCGCGTCGCTGAGCTTGGCCGAGCGCTCCAAGAGCCGCGAGTGCAGGTAGAACACGTCGCCCGGATACGCCTCGCGGCCCGGCGGACGCCGCAGCAGCAGCGAGAGCTCGCGGTACGCGGCCGCGTGCTTGGACAAGTCGTCGTACACGATGAGCACGTGCTTGCCGTTGTACATGAACTCTTCGCCCATGGCCGTCCCGGCGTAGGGCGCGATGTACAGCAGCGGCGCCGGCTCCGAAGCGGTCGCCGAGACCACGATGGTGTAGTCCATGGCGCCGTACTTCTCCAGCGTCTCCACGACGCCGGCCACCGTCGACGCCTTCTGGCCGATGGCCACGTAAATGCAAATAACGTCCTGGCCCTTCTGGTTGATGATGGTGTCCACGGCCAAGGCGGTCTTGCCCGTCTGCCGGTCGCCGATGATGAGCTCGCGCTGGCCGCGGCCGATGGGGATCATGGAGTCCACGGCCTTCAGGCCCGTCTGCAGCGGCTCGTACACTGCGCGCCGGTCAATAACGCTAGGCGCCGGCGACTCGATGGGGCGATACTTGTCGGTCACGATGGGACCCTTGCCGTCCAGCGGCTGTCCCAGCGGGTTGACGATGCGGCCAATCAGCGCCTCGCCGACCGGCACCTCGACGATGCGGCCGGTCCGCTTGACCGTATCCCCTTCCTTGATGTGGGAGTACGGCCCCAGCAAGACGGCGCCGATGTTGTCTTCCTCCAGGTTGAGGGCCATGCCGTACGTCCCGCCCGGGAACTCCAGCAGCTCGCCGGCCATGCATTTCTCCAGGCCCCAGACGCGCGCGATGCCGTCACCGACCATGATGACGGTGCCGACGTCCTCCACGCGCACGTCGGTCTCGAAGCGCTCGATTTGCTGCTTCAGAATCGCACTAATCTCTTCGGGCCGAATAGCCAAGCAATGTCACCCCACATGCTGAAGTCGGGTCCGTTGCAGCGTTTCCTTCAACCGTTTCAGCCGCGTGGCGACGCTGCCGTCCACCACCACGTCGCCCACTCGCGCCACGACGCCGCCCAAAATTTTCGGCTCCACCACGGGCACCAGGCGGACCTGGTTGCCGGTGAAAGCCACCAAACTTTCCGCCAGTCGTTTCGCTTCCTCGTCGCCCAGAGGCACGGCCGTCGTGACCTCGACCTCCACGACGCCCCGCACCCGATCCGCGTAGGCGACGAACGCTTCGAACATCGCGGGCAAGTGATCTTCGCGGCGCTTTTGCACGACGAGGCGCAAAAAGTGCTTGGTCAAATCCGCCGCGTCATCGCCCGCGAGTTTCAGCAGCAGCTCCTCTTTCGCCGCGCGGGAGACATTCCGGCTCGCCACCAGCGCGCTGACCGTCGCGTCCGAGCGAATCGCGCTCACGACCCGTTCCAGATCGCGCTGCACGATGTCTAGCGCCTGGCGCGCCGCGGCCAGCTCACCCAACGCTTTGGCGTACCGTTTCGCCACCTTGCGGTTGATCATTGGGCATCTCCCATCTTCGCGCCGCCCGAGGCGTCGGCCCGCGCGGCCGCCACTTCATCAACGAATTGCTGGATGAGGCGCTTGTGGTCCTCTTCGGTCAGCGTCTTGCCGATGAGCTTCCCCGTGGCGAGAACGACCAGACCCGTCACTTCCTCGCGAATCGCCGCCAGCGCCTTCTCCCGCTCCCGGGCGATCTCGATCTTGGCGCGCTCCAGCGTGCGCTGGGCCTCGGCCTCCGCTTCCCGGATAATGCGCTGCCCAGCTTCTTCCGCCTTTTCCGTCGCGGTCTTGATTATCGTTTCGGCTTCCTGCTGCGCTTCGCGGATGCGGGCCTGGTACTGCTCCAGCAAGCGTTCCGCTTCAGCCCTGGACGCCTTGGCGTGCTCGAGCTGGTTCTCGACGAACTGTTCCCGCTCGTGCATCACCTTTTGCAGGGGCCGCCACAGGAACTTGTACAAGAACAGCATGATGATAAGAACGTTGATGGACTCGAACAGCCACGTCCAAAAATCAAAGGTGAGCGGCTGCGCTTGCGCCAGTACCGCCTGCAGCATGCGTGCGTTCCTCCTTCGACCGGCGGACGAAAAGGCTATCCGGACGAGGAACGGGGACCAGCCCCGTTCCTCTCCCGTCAGCCTTCAACGTCGCGCGCACTCAAGACCGACACCCTCGCCCGTAGAACGGGTTCCTGCGCCGCTACTGCTCAGACCTTCACCCACATCAAGATGGCGACGACGAGGGCGAACAGCACCAGGGCCTCCATGAACGCCAGGGCGGTCATCAGGGCCGTGCGCATGTTGCCCGCAGCCTCCGGCTGGCGAGCCATGGACTCCATGGCCTTGGCCGTAGCCAGCGCCTGGCTCAGCGCCGAAGCCATCGCGGGCAGCGCGATCGTCAGAGCCACCGCAAACAGCGTGGACATTCTTCGTGGTTCCCTCCCTTCCCCCAGCGCCCGTGACGAGGGTGTCACGAAACTGGAAAAGCGCTTATATAATGCACGCCGCGCCGGCGACACGGCGACGACTTAGTGACCCTTGGTCTGCGTCGCCAGATACGTCACCGACAGCAGCGTAAAAATAAACGCCTGAATGCCGCCCATCAGCAGGCCCAACGCCATAATGGGGACGGGCAGCACCAACGGCACCAGAATGCCGAGGATGGTCACGACCGTCTTTTCGCCGAACATGTTGCCGAACAAACGGATGGCCAGCGAGAACGGCTTGACGAATTCTTCGACGACGTTCATCGGCAGCATGATGGCGACGGGCTCGGTGAAGTTGTGCAAATACCCGCGGAGGCCTTTGGCGCGGATGCCCATGATCTGCACGAGAAGAATGGTTGTCGTGGCCAAGGCCGCGGTCGCCATGATGTCCGTGGTCGGCGGGATGAAGCCGGGAATGAACCAGGAGATGTTCAGCGCGAAGATGAACACGAAGAGGCTGCCGGTAATCCACAAATAACGGCGGCCTTCCTTGCCCAGCGCAGGGTCCATCAAACTGTACAGGAATTCCACCAAAACTTCCAGCAACGCCTGCGCACCTTTGGGCTTTTCCCGGAAGCCGCCGCGCGTCAGCAGCCAAACACCGACCATCAAGAGCGCCATGACAATCCACGTATTGACGACGGTCGACGTGATGGTGACCGGCCCGATTTGCAACACCTCGTGCCGGACCAGCTTGTCTATGATGTGGCTCAGTTTCTCGATGATTCGTTCCAACGCTCGTCACTCCCCGCGGCCCAGGAATAGCCGCGCCACATCCCTAAAATACGAGAGAATTTCGAGCACCACGCCGATCAACACACCAATCAGAAATTCCGGTCCAAACCGCGACGCCAAGAGAAGCGCGATAACGGACAACGCCATGCGCAGCACGCTGCGCTGTGCGATGAGCTTGGCCTCCTCTTGGCCGCCGTCACGCTCGAGCCGGTGCCGGAGCCGGTACATGATCACGTAATTGACGATGCTCACCGGCGTTCCGGCCGCCACCCCGGCCGCCGCCATCGGAAACCCCAGCGCCAGCGCCATGGCCGCCGCGACGGCCGCAATGGCCAGCATCGCCCAGACTCGGCTCAGAGAATACTCCACTATTCGCCCTCTTCCTTGCCCCTGGACGTCTCAGGCCGGCCGGCCCCCGCCAGTTTGCGCACGTGCTCCTTTTCACGAAAGCCGCCGCCGTTGTCCTCCTCACGCGACGGCATACCGCGCCTGTCGCGCGCCAGTGCAAGGATTTCCTTGGCGAACGAAACCAGGCTCAGCACCATGCCCAGCACGATGCCGAGCAACAGGAACACCGGCTCGGTGCCCAAGCGCTGGTCGAGCCACAGGCCGCCCCGGTACCCGAGAAACAAGTAAATAGCCGTCGTTACGGCGAGCGAAATGCCCAGGCTGCCGTACTTGGCGTAGTCTCCAAAGCCCACGACGAACCTCCGGCGGGCGCGGCCAAAGCAGCCCTTCCCTTCGCCGCAATCAACGGCTCATATTATACCGTAGACATTTGTCACTTGCAATCCATGACATCCGGTCTTTTCCGGCCGGTCGTTAGGCCTTTTCGCTGCGCTGGCCCCCTCCCGGGAGGGGCTGCCTTACCCGCGCCTCCACGGCGGCCGTGGGCTCCCCGTAGGTCAGTACGCCCAGCCGCCAAGCCCACGGAAACGCGGCTGCGGCGATGCCGCCGGCCACTAGAAAAGCATGCAGCGGCGTCGCCCGCAGCAGCGCCCAGCCGATGACCGCCAGCAGCGCCCCGACGCCATAAAGCCGCAGCACCGCCTGCCGCTGGCTCAAGCCCGCCTGCAGCAGCCGGTGATGGAGGTGCCCGTCGTCGGCCTGCGCGATGGGCCGGCCCGCAGCTGCCCGGCGAATGATGGCGCACGCCGTATCGAAAATCGGCAAACCCAGCACCAGCACGGGAATGCTGGCCGCCACCGGGGCCATGCTGCCCAGCACGCCCTGGACCACGATAGCGCCCAGAACGAACCCCAGGAACATGCCGCCCGTATCGCCCATAAACAGCTGGGCCGGGCTGAAGTTGAAGCGCAAGAACGCGAGGGTGCTGCCGAGGAGCGCCGCCGCGGCCAGCGCGGCCGGCCATTCACCCTGCTGCGCGCACATGACCAGCAGCGGCACCGCCGCGATGCCGGCGACGCCCGCCGCCAGGCCGTCGAGCCCATCGATGATGTTGAGGGCGTTGGTCACCGCCACCAGCCAAAAGACGGTCGCAGGGCCGCTGAGCCAGCCTAGCTCCACGACGCCGCCCAGCGGCAGGCTCAGCGTCTCGATGCGCTGCCCAAGCGCCACGAAGACGGTCGCCGCGGCGATCTGCCCGGCCAGTTTCACGCCGGGGCGCAAATCCAAGAAATCGTCGACGACGCCCAGCAAGACCATGAGCAGCGACGCCGCGAACAAGCCCGCCGTGTCCGCGTCCCAGCCCCGGACGACGAACATCGCCAGCCAAAACCCGCCAAAGATGGCCAACCCGCCGCCCGTGGCCATGGCCTGCTGATGCAGGCGCCGCGGCCCGGGCTTGTCCACCAACCCGACGCGGAACGCCAGCCGGCGCACCCAAGGCGTCAACAGCCACGTCGCCCCCAGCGCCACGATGGCAATGAAAAACAAATCGAAAACCGCCAGTGTGTTTCCCACCTTAATGGTAGCCCGCTTCCTCTGCCGCGGCCGCCTTCACCGCGTGCCGAACAGCCGGTCGCCTGCGTCGCCCAGCCCCGGCACGATATAGGCGTGATCGTTCAGCCGTTCGTCCACCGCGGCCACAAACAACGCCACGTCAGGATGCGCTTCGTGCAGCCGTTTGATGCCTTCCGGCGCGGCCACCATCGCCATCAGCTTGATGTTGGTGGCGCCGCGCTTTTTGATGATGTCGATGGCCGCCACCGCCGAGCCGCCGGTGGCCAGCATCGGATCGACGAGGATTACGTCGCGCTCGTCGATGTCGGTGGGCAACTTGCAAAAATATTCGATGGGCTTCAGAGTCTCGGGATCGCGGTACACGCCGATATGGCCCACTTTGGCGGCGGGAATGAGCCGCAGGATGCCGGGCACCATGCCCAGCCCCGCGCGCAGGATGGCGACGATGGCCAGTTTCTTGCCCGAGATGGCCACGCCCGTCGTCACGGCCAGCGGCGTCTTGACCTCCACCGGCTCCGTCGGTATGTCCCGCGTCACTTCGTAGGCCATCAACATGCTGAGCTCTTCGGTCAGTTCCCGAAAATCCTTCGGTCCGGTCCGCTCGTCCCGCAGCATCGTCAGCTTGTGCTGAACCAGCGGATGGTCGATGACGTACACCGCGCCCTTTTTCTCAGCCACCAGGAACCCTCCAGACTGCTACGACGTCGCGCCGGACGGCGCCTCCCTGCGCCCGGCGCGCTCCATGGCCATGACTTTTTCCACCCGGCGCTGATGGCGCCCGCCCTCGAACTGCGCGGACAAAAAGGCGCGCACGGTCTCCAGTGCCAGGCCGGGGCCCACGACCCGGGCGCCGAGGCATAAGACGTTGGCGTCGTTGTGCGCCCGCGCCATGCGGGCCGAGAACGGTTCCGCGCAAAGCGCCGCCCGCACGCCCGGCACCTTGTTGGCGGCGATGGACATGCCGATGCCGGTGCCGCAGACCAGGATGCCCACGTCGCAGCGGCCGTCCCGGACCGCTTCCGCGACCACTTGCGCAAAGTCGGGATAATCGCACGACTCGGTGGAGTGGGTGCCGTAATCGTCCACCTGGTGGCCGTCTTCCCGCAGCGCCGCGGCGATTTCGGCTTTCAGGTGGTAACCGGCATGATCACTGCCGATGGCGATACGCACGGGCAAACCTCCTTAAACAAAGGACGCCGCCGCAATATCGTCGCCGGGGTCCTGTCCCGAAATTCTACGCGTTCACACCATTTCCTTGCCCGGAAAGCGGCAGCCGGTCCGCCGCTTTCTCCAGCAACGCCCGCAGGAGCTCCGCAGTTTTCCGGTACGCCTCGACATCCCGGCCGAAGGGGTCTTCCACGTCGCCCGTCTCGCCGACGAACTCGGTGAGACAAAACGTCTTCTCGATAGCCTGCGGCTTCATGGCCCGCACCGCTTCCTTATGGCGCTCCGACATGGTGAGAATCACATCGGCTTCGTCGATGAGCGCCACCGTCAGCGGCGTCGTCGAGTGGCCCGACAAGTCCAACCCGTGCTCCTGCATGACCTGCACCGCCTCGGGCGAGGCGCTCC
Source organism: Bacillota bacterium (assembly GCA_017577945.1). Classification (NCBI taxonomy): domain Bacteria; kingdom Bacillati; phylum Bacillota; species Bacillota bacterium. Next base: position 115,808 of record PKQS01000007.1, on the reverse strand, counting down.
CGCCCGCCGACGCCGCGATACCCGCGGAGAGCACCCGCGCTTCCACGCCCCGCCGGGCCAAGATCTCGCGCAACAGCGCCTGGGCCATGGGGCTGCGGCACGTGTTGCCGGTGCAGACGAGCAAGATCGTGTACACCCGGTCGCGTCACCACCTTTTCCCGGAAGGCCTCGCAGCTGCAGCTCCATCATGCCTTGCCGCTCCGCCCGGGTCAACCCCGCCGGGCCGCCGCATACGACCGAAGTGCCGGGTTCGATCCTAAGTATGAAAAGTGCGTCCGGGAGGTGGGCGGCATGAACGAGCCGTTCCTGTGCCCCGTCTGCAAAGCGAACCGGACCGAGTTCCGGCAAGTGTACAAGCTGGCCCGGGAGATACGAAAAAACCCCGACACCGGGGCCGTCGAGTATGCCGCCGACGAGTGGGAGGCGATGATGAAAGACGGGCGTCCCGACTTGGACGTGCAGTGCGGACTGTGCGGACACGTGGCGAGCGCCCGGGAATTCATCCGTGCCGCTCGGAGGGATGAGGATCGCTGGCGCCGGCCGGGCTGGAGGCGGGTTTAGCCGCGCCCGACGAAGACGACCCGGTGCCCTGCGGCCCGGCGCATGCGGTTCATGATGGCCTCGCCGATGCCGGTGGGGTCGACGCCTTCCATAATAATGAGATCGACGCCCGCCTCGTCCAGTCGCCGCAGCGACCGGTACAGCTCGCGCGCCACCGTCTCGGGCTCGGCCCGCCGGCCCGCGACGTAGACCACGTCCGCGTCGTAGGCGGGCGCGTTCTCCGCGGTGGCCAGCACCGCCACCCGCTTGCCCGCCGCCCGTTCTTGCGCGACGCGTTGGGCCACCGCGCGCGCGATGGCCGCGGCGTCGCCCTCGTACAAGATGCACGGCGTCCGCGGCGCATAGTGCCGGTATTTCATGCCCGGCGAGCGCACCGGCTCGGCCGCCGCTTCTGCGCTTGCCGCATGCTCCACGCCCGCCGCGGCGGGGTGCACCCGCACGGCGCCGAGAAACGGCGCCAAATGCTCCGGCGTTATTGCACCCGGCCGCAAAATCGTCGGGCGCTCGGCCGTCAGGTCCAGCACGGTGGACTCCACGCCGATGCGGCACGGGCCCCCGTCCAGGATGACGTCGATGCGGCCCGCCAAATCTTCCCACACGTGCCGGGCCTCCGTGGGGCTGGGCCGCCCCGACAAGTTCGCGCTGGGAGCGGCAATGGGCCGCCGGCCGGCGCGAATCAACGCCAACGCCACGGCGTGGTCGGGCATGCGCACGGCCACCGTGTCCAGCCCCGCGGTCACCGCGTCGGGCACCCGAGGCTTGCGCGGCAGGACGAGCGTCAACGGCCCCGGCCAAAAATGCCGCGCCAGCACGTCCACCGCCGGCGGGAGTTCCGCGACCAGCTCCGCCAGCTGCTCGACGTCCGCGATGTGGACGATGAGAGGATTGTCGGCAGGCCGGCCTTTGGCCGCGAAAATGCCCGCGACGGCCTGTGCGTTCAGCGCGTCGGCTCCCAGGCCGTACACCGTCTCTGTCGGAAACGCGACGAGGCCGCCGTCTTGAATGACGCGCGCCGCGTCCGCAATGACTTCAGGTTCCGGATGCTGCGCATCGATGCGCAAAAGGCGCGTGGTCACGCCGCATCCTCCTCCCGCCGCAGCGCCAGCACCACCCGGTCGTGGCCGCCGTAGTCCTTTTCGACTCGCACGCCGGTCCACGCGCCGCTCGCGGCCAGCATGCCGGCCACGGCCGTACCCTGCGCGGCGCCGATCTCCAGCGCCAACAGGCCTCCCGGCCGCAGAGCGGCGGCCGCCATCGGAATGAGGCGGCGGTACACCGCCAGGCCGTCGGGGCCGCCATCCAGGGCCAGCCGCGGCTCGAAGTCCCGCACGTCCCGCGGCAGCGCCGCCAGCTCGTCCGTCGCCACGTAGGGCGGGTTGGAGACGACTGCATCCAACCGCCCGGGGCCGCCCGGCAAGCCGCTGAACCACGGCGACAACAAATCACCGACCAGTACCTGCACCCGGTCTTCCAGCCCGTGCCGGGCCACGTTGCGCCGCGCCACGTCCGCCGCCTCGGGCGAAATGTCCACCGCCACCACGCGCGCCCTCGGTTCCCCCAGCGCCACACCGACGGCGATGGCGCCCGAACCCGTGCCCACGTCGGCCACCCACAGCTGCGGCCCCGGCTGCCCGCGCAGCCAGCCGACAGCCGCTTCCACCAAAAGCTCCGTCTCCGGCCGCGGAATCAGCACCGCCGGAGTAACCAAGAGCGACGTGGTCAGAAACGGCTTCTCGCCCACGATGTACGCCACGGGCTCGCCTTGGCCGCGCCTGCGCAGCGCGTCGCGAAACGCGTCTACCTCCGCGCGCGTCAGGGGCCGGTCGAAGTTGACGTACAAACCGACCCTGTCCAGGCCTAGCACGTGGGCCAGCAGCAGCTCCGCGTCCAGCCGCGGCGACGAGCTGCCGCGCTTTTTCAGGTAATCCACCGCGAGGCGCAAGTAGTCCAGCAGCGTCCGCGGCTCGGCCCCCGCGCTCACAACTCCGCCTCCATCTGGGCCAGCTGCTGCGCCTGGTCCGCCGCGATCAACGCGTCGATGGCTTCGTCCAAGTCGCCGTCCAGGAACTCGGTGAGCCGGTACAGCGTCAACCCGATGCGGTGGTCCGTGACCCGCCCTTGCGGGAAGTTGTACGTCCGGATCCGCTCGCTGCGCTCGCCGGTGCCGACCTGCGAACGCCGCGCCGCGGCCAGCTCCGCTTCCTGCTCGCGCCGCTTCAGGTCCAACAGCCGCGCCCGCAGCACCCGCATGGCCTTTTCGCGGTTTTGCAGCTGCGACCGCTCATCCTGGCACGTGACCACGATGCCGGTGGGCAGGTGCGTAATGCGGACCGCCGAGTCGGTGGTGTTCACATGCTGCCCGCCGCGGCCGCTGGCGCGGAAAACGTCGATGCGCAAGTCTTCCGGGCGGATCTCCACGTCCACCTCTTCCGCCTCGGGCAGCACGGCCACCGTCGCAGTCGACGTGTGGATGCGCCCGGCGGCTTCGGTTTCCGGCACCCGCTGCACGCGGTGCACGCCGCTCTCGTACTTGAGCCGGCTGTAGGCGCCTTTGCCGTGGATCATGAAGATAATTTCCTTGAATCCGCCCAGCTCCGTCGGGTGGCTGCTGAGCACTTCCACCCGCCAGCGGCGCGCCTCCGCGTAGCGGCTGTACATCCGGAACAAATCGGCGGCGAAGAGTGCGGCTTCTTCGCCGCCCGCGCCCGCCCGGATTTCGACGATGATGTTCTTGTCGTCGTTGGGGTCCTTCGGCAGGAGCAACCGCCGCAGCTCCAGGCGCAGCTGCTCCGCCCGCTCTTTAAGCCGCTGCAGCTCCTCTTTGGCCATGGCCCGCAGATCCGGGTCCAAGGGCTCCTCCAGCATGCTTTCGGTGGCGCGCAGCTCTTCCTCCACGCGGCGCAGCTCCCGGTACTTCTCCACCGTCGGCGCCAGCTCCGCGTGGGCCTTGGCCAGCTTCTCCAGCTGCTGCGGATCGGCCACGACGTCCGGGTCGGTCATCCGCGCCGTCAGCTCTTCGTAGCGTTTTTCCAGTTCCGCCAGCTTATCCAGCATGTCCCGTCGCAACCTCCGCCGCCTCAGCCACGGATACGGGCTTGTCCTCGGCCTCAGCCACGGATGAAGGCTCGTCCTCCGCGAAGGCCACCCCGTCCCGGGCCAGCACCCGCTTCAGCGCCGCAATGGCCACCTCGATCTGGCTCTCATCCGGCGGCCGCGTCGTCAGGCGCTGCAGCCACAAGCCGGGCGTCGCCAGCCACTTGATGACCCGCAGGGCGTTGTCCCGCGCCGCGTGCCGGATGACCTCATACGACAGCCCGGCCACCACGGGCAGCAGCAGCACGTGGTACAGGACGCGCAGCACGAACGGCGGCCGGCCGAAAAACGAAAAGACGAACACGCTCAGCAGGAGCACGATGAGAATGAAGTTGGTGCCGCAGCGGGTGTGCACGATGCTTTGCCGCCGCACGTTGTCCACCGTGAGCGGCAAGCCCGCCTCATAACAGTTGATGGCTTTGTGCTCCGCGCCGTGGTACTGGAACACGCGCCGGATGTCTTCCATGCGGCCGATGGCGACAATGTATAGGATAAAGACGCTGACCTTGATGCCGCCTTCGATGAGATTGAGGACCACGTCGTGCGCGATGAAATCTTGAATCCAGCGGATGACGAGCGCCGGCAGCACCACGAACAAGCCGACGGTCAGCAGCACCGCCAGCGCGATGGTGGCCGCCAGCTCCTTGGCGCTGAGCTCGCCGCCTTCCCCCTGGGCGGCCTGCTGGTTGGCCGAAAAGTTCAGCGCCTGCACGCCGACGACCATCGCTTCCCCCAGCGCCACGGCGCCGCGCACCAGCGGCCACTTCAGTACCGGGTGCCGTTCCGCCCACGGCCGCAGCGGCCGCTCCTCCACGTGAATGGTGCCGTCGGGCTTGCGCACGGCGATGCCCAGCGACCGGCGGCCCCGCATCATCACACCTTCAATCAGCGCCTGCCCGCCGTAGTAAAACGGCTCTTTCACGAGCCCTCACTCCTAACGCCGGCGATAGTCGGGGCAGCTGACCGCGTTGGGCCGCTCCGGACGCCAGCACGCGTTGCCGTAGTTATACTTGCACGTATCGCACATGAAACGACTGCCAGTCCGCATGCGGATCCACCAGGCGCGCAGCGACGCCAGCCAGCTCACCGCGGCTCACCCCCCGACAGAAACCGCTGCAGCCGGACCGCCAGCTCCGGTTTCACTTCGGCCTCGACCTCGATGGCCTCGTCGCCGTACTGCAGCGCCACGATATGCCCGTGCTCCCGCAGTGCCGCCAAGGCGCGCGCGGAGCCATACGGAATGCGGAACAACCGCCGCTCCAGGGGCTTCGGCAACACCTTGGCCAGCAGCTGCCGCAGCTCGTCCAGGCCGTCCCGCGTCAGCGCCGACACCGCCACGCCGTTCGGCGTCTCCAGCGACCGCTCGTACACCGCACGCGGATTGGCCGCCAGGTCAAGCTTATTAAACGCGGTGACCATCGGTTTGTCAAGGACGCCCAGCTCGTCCAGGACCGCCTCGACGGCCGCTATCTGCTCGTCCATGTCGGGACGGCTGGCGTCCACCACGTGCAGGAGCACGTCGGCTTCCTGCACTTCCTCCAGCGTAGCCCGGAACGCGGCCACCAGCTGGTGCGGAAGTTTGCGGATGAATCCCACCGTGTCGGCCAGCAAGGCTTCCCGGCCGTCGGCAAGGGTCACCTTCCGGATAGTCGGATCCAGCGTCGCAAAAAGCAAATCTTCGGCGAAGACGTTGGCGTCGGTCAACGCGTTCATGAGCGTCGACTTGCCGGCGTTGGTGTACCCGACCAGGGCGATAAGGGGCAAGCCGGTGCGCCGCCGCCCCTGCCGCTGCACGGCGCGGGTGCGCCGGACCTCTTCCAGCTCGCGGCGGATGTCCGCGATGCGGCGGCGAATCCGGCGGCGGTCCGTCTCCAGCTTCGTTTCGCCCGGGCCGCGCGTGCCGATGCCGCCGCCCAGCCGCGACAGGACCTGGCCCGCGCCCACCAGCCGCGGCAGCAAGTACGTGAGCTGAGCCAGCTCCACCTGCAGCTTGCCTTCTTTCGTGCGAGCCCGCTGAGCGAATATGTCCAAGATGAGCTGCGTGCGGTCGATGACCCGCACGCCCGTCAGCGTCTCCAGGTTGCGGGCCTGGGCCGGAGTCAGCTCGTCGTCGAAGACGACCAGATCGGCCTGCAGCGCCAGCACCATTCGCTTCAGCTCTTCCGCTTTCCCTTTGCCGATGTAGTACGTCACGCGCGGGCGATCCAGCGACTGCACCAGCTTGCCGACCACCTCGCCGCCCGCGGTGCGCACCAGCTGCGCCAGCTCGTCCAAGTCGTCGTTCAAGCCGACCAGCACGACCCGCTCTTTGGGCTCCGCCAAGACGCTGATCACCCCATTCGAAAAAAGCCCTCTTCCATTACTCGGAAGAGGGCTTCCCTTGCCGGGAAACGCCGCACAGCGACATTATATCACGCTGCGCGCTCGTCACGCCTCCTGGCGCTTGAGCAGATCCGAATTCGGATACGGGTAGCGCATGCGCTCCAGCTCTTTGCGAATCTCCGGATTGAGAATGCGCAAGTACGTGCCCTTCATGCCCAAGGACCGAGACTCGATGACGTTGGCCGACGCCAGCTTACGCAGGGCGTTGACGATGACCGAGCGGGTGATGCCCGCCTGATCTGCGATGCGGCTGGCCACCAGCAAGCCCTCGTCGCCCTCCAGCTGGTCGAAGATGTGCTGCATGGCCAGCACTTCGGAATAGGACAAGCTCCGGATGGCCGAACGAGCCAAGCGCTTCTCTTCCGCCTCGTCCTCTTCGGCCTCGTCGATGGCATCAGCGATAATCATGCCGATAATCGTGCCCACGAACTCGAAGAGCACCAGTTCGTCCTCGGTGAAGTCGCCGTCCATGCGCACCAGCACCAGCGTAGCGACACGCCGGGAAGCGCCCACGATGGGCACGACGCACGCGTGCTTCTCGCCGACGATCCGCTCGGCCTCGGGCCCGGTCGAAATCGCGCCCACCTTCAGCAGCGACGTGGCCAGTTCCTCGGGCATGTGGCCGCTGTCAAGCCACTCGGCGTCAAACGGCGTGGTCTCGAAGCCCTCGGGCAGCGCGTAGCCCAGCAGCTTGCCTTTCCGGTTCACGACGTAGACGGCGGTGTCGGGCAGCACGTCGCGCAGGGTCGAGGCCACGTCCTGGAACTTAACGTCCGTTCCTTCCCGCTGGAACAGTTCCGTGACGCGAAAAACCTTTCTGAGCAAGCCCACGGTGAACTCACCTTCCTGTGTTTGTTGTGTTTTCAGTCAAACGCCAATGTTATCGCTTGCTTGGCAACCCGCGGCTCAGTCCGCCGCGGCCGGATGCGTTTTCAACACCGTCGAATCCGTCAGATGATTTTTATCTTTTTTATCTGCCCGATCAGAACCACATATTCACAAAAAAACTCATTTTCACATGTAGTATAGCGCTGAGTTTGATCCACTGTCAATAGGATAGTGAAGGATTTCCCAAGCTTTGTGGGCCTGCGCTGGAAAACGTGGCGTCGGCGGAAACGGGCTCAGGGACGCCAATTCGTCGCTTCAGTCTCACGTTTTCACTTACAAGTGTAGTCCATCGAATGCGCTTCTGCAACAAATTGTCTGTGTATTCATCGACGTTTTTTGCGGAAACCGTGAGCTAAAAATGTGAAAAATGCCAAGGAATCCGGGGTTTGGTTTTTCGACGTTGAATGTATGATCCACTTACTTTCTAACATTCAAGGTTAGACACAAAGAGCGCTCAATTGCGCCTTATAGAGACAGTTCTGCACGATGTGTCCCCGGCGGCCGGGCCATTCCCTGCTTTTGCCCAGGCGCGTCGCACCAGGGGTGTTGACAGACTGGGGAATCATCTGCTAGCATTATCATTGCCGACAGGCCGAAGTGGTGGAATTGGCAGACGCGCTGCGTTCAGGGCGCAGTGGGCTTCACGCCCGTGTGGGTTCAAATCCCACCTTCGGCACCAGGCACAAGAAAGACCGCTCGCAGGAGCGGTCTTTCTCCTTTTTTGAAAGCCGGCGGCGTGCACGGCCTGCGCGCCGCCGGCTTCCTCGTTCTCCTGGGTACAGGCCGCCGGCGTGGCGGCCCGTCCCGCTGCGCTACTCCTTCCAACGCACCCGCAAGAAGTACAAGATCGCGGCCGACGCTCCCTGGCAGTACGGAAAGAGCACCGCCACCACGGCGGCGCCGATCAACGCCAGAACGGCCAGTTCCGCCGTCAGCGACAGGCGCGTGGCGAAATGCAGCAGCGGCCAGCTAACGAGCATGGCCACCGACGCCACCGTGTAACCAATCAGCCACGTGACCAGCCAGTCGCCGTCGCCGAAGCGGAAAAACTTCCAGCCGCAGTGCTGGCAGGATTCACGTATCCGGCGCCCCTGCCCCATGGTCGCCTGGCCGCACGACGGGCAGCGGCGACGCACGCCCGCCCACACGACCGATAGAAATCCCGAAGAACCGACACTGTTCACGACCCCGTCCCCCCGAAAGCCGTGTACGCCGGCAATGCTGTGAGTGAATGGCTTCTCCCTCCGCCCGCGAATTCCTCTCCCGGCGCCCGACGGCACATTTCCCTTTTGGTTTACGCATACACCGTAACCGCACGCCCGTGGCCGCCGGGCCATCTTGTCTCAGAGGAGGCGACTCCGGCGTGGTGATCGACATCGTCTGGGCCGCCATGATCTTGACCGGCATCCTTTTTGCCGCCTTGAACGGCGACATCGGCGTGGTGACCACGGTCCTCTTCGAGCAAGCCGCGGCGGGGCTAACCGTCGGCATCAACCTGCTGGCCGTCATCGCCCTCTGGTTCGGCATCAGCCGCATCGCCGAGAAGGCCGGCGTGCTGCCTGCGCTGGCACGGTGGCTGACGCCCCTGCTGCGCCCGCTGTTTCCCGACGTGCCCAAAGGACACCCGGCGCTGACCTCGGTGGCCCTCAACATCACGGCCAACCTGCTGGGGCTGGCCAACGCCGCCACTCCCTTCGGGCTGAAAGCCATGGAACAGCTGCAGGAGCTGAACGACGAACCCGGCGCCGCCTCGCCCGCCATGATTACGTTTTTCGCGCTCAACAGCGCCTGCGCCACCCTCTTGCCGGCTACCGCGATCGCCTTGCGGGCGCAGGCCGGCGCCGATGACCCCGCCATCATCATCGTTCCCGCCGCGCTGGCCTCGTGCGTGGCCGCCGCCGGCATCCTGCTCGTCGACGCCTTCGTGCGCCGGCGCCTGCGCCGGGGGCGGTGGACGTGAAGATCGCCGCCATCAGCGTCTGGATCGTGCCGTTGTTGCTGGCCGCGGTCCTGGTCGCGGCGCTGCGCCGCCGTGTCAACGTGTACAGCGAGTTCGCGGCCGGCGCGGCGGACGGCTTGAAGCTGGGACTGCGGCTCATTCCGCTCATCATCGGCATTTACGTCGCCATCGGCCTCTTTCGCGAATCGGGCGCCTTGCTCTGGCTCAGCCGGCTGGCGGCCCCCGCGCTCGCGGTCGCGGGGTTTCCCCCCGACGTGCTGCCGCTCATGCTCATCCGCCCGTTTTCTCATGCGGCCGCGATGGGCGTCGTGGCAGATTTGCTGGCGCAGCACGGGCCCGACTCGTTCGTGGGTCTGCTCGCGTCCATCATGCAAGGCAGCTCGGAGACGACGTTTTACGTGCTTACGCTGTATCTGGGATCCGTAGGCATCCGCAACAGCCGCTACGCCGTGCAGCTGTGCCTGCTGGGCGACTTGCTCGGGTATTTGGCTGCGCTCTGGATTACCGTGCTGCTGTTTATCGTATGACGTGCCGCGGGCACGCTACTGGCGAGGAGGGGATGTCCGTGGCTCGTACGCCGCGCTGGATCGCGGCGCTGGGGGTTGTGGCCGTCGTGGCCGGTATCGCGCTGTATCAAACGCCGGCGGGACAAGCTGGACCGTCGTCCGCGCCGGAGCGGGCGGTCGAACGGATCAAGCGGCAAGACGACCCCTTGCGGCGGCAGCAAGACGCGCTGCGGCGCGCCGTTCTCGGCGTGCAGGCGGAGTTGGCCTGGGCGGAGTCCTCGGAGGAAGGCTGGTCGCTGGGCGTGGAATTCGCCCGCGCGCAGCCCAAGCTGGACGACTTGCTGAAGAAGTCCATGCTCTTGTTCCGGGAGCTGAAGCATGTCGACGCGCCGCTGCGCGATGTGACCGTCGTCTTCCGCACCGACCAGCTGAAGGACGTTTACGGGCACCGCCTGCCCGGCGTGGTCATCGGACGGCTGCGCCTGGCGGGCGAGACGTTCCGGCGCATCAACTGGTACGGTTTCAACCCGCGCAACTTCGAGCTGCTGGCCGACGAATGGTGGGTTCATCCGGAAGTGCTGGCCGCGGAGCAGCCGCAGGGCGCGCCCGGCGGCGGCCAGGGTCCGGCGGGGCAAGGCGGAGGCTCAAGTGGCGGCGCTGGCGCGGGAGGAGGCGGAAGTGCGGGGATCGGCGTCGGCGGCTGAGCGGGCCAGGGAAAAACGAAAAGCCGGCGGCGCGGCCTGCAGCCCCGCCGCCGGCCGCGGCGTCAGTGGCCGTACGGCTGATTGTAAGGCTGGTTGTAGCCCGGATTCTGCTGGGTGTACTGCGGCGCATACGGCTGGGCGAAGGGAATCTGGCCCGCCGTCTGCTGCGCGCCGTAGGGGCCGTACGCCTGCAGCTTGCTGGACCAAAGCGCCACGATCTGCTGCGCCAGGCTGGAGTCGGCCAGAGGCGTCTCGTACCAGCCGCGCTGGTGCATGGCCTGGAACGCCTGCGCGTGGTATTGCTCTTCCTCGTTGGCTAGCTGGTGCAGAGTCGAGCGCAGCTGCGGGTGCGTGCTCTCCCGCTCAGCCAGCCCGTACGCGCCGATGAGCTGTTTGGCCGTCAAGAGCAAGTCCGTGAGAATGTCTCGATCCGTCAGGCGAAACGTGCCCGCCTGGTTGTCCATCGTCGTCCCCCTCGTCGAGCCGGTGTTCTTGCGCTGCGCTCAGCTCAGCGACTGCAGCTGGCTCATGAGCGTCTGCATGTGCTGTCGGTGATGCTGGGCGCCCTGCTGCGCCATCTGCCTGACCTGCGGGTCCTGCGCGTACTGCCCGTAATACTCGCACTTGCGCCAGGCCAGTTCCTCGGCCCGCAGCAGTTCGTTGATCTGCAGCAGCTCCATCTGCGTCAGCCGCGCCACTTCCGTCACCTCCCCGCCCCTTTTCCGCGGCTATTGTTCCCTGGCGCGGCGCAAAGATACGGCCGCGGAAAAAAGAAGCGCGCCCTGCGGCGCGCGCCGGCCCGCGCTCCCGCATCCTGTATAATGGAGGCGGGCTTCGCGAGGTGGTGACACAGGGTGAAGTGGAAGCGGCTCGGCAAGGATTACGTCTACTTTGTCTTGCTCATCCTGCCCCTGCCGTTCATCGGCATGCTCGACGTGTCGACGACGGTGCGGCTGCTGCTCCTGGCGCCCATCATCGTCCTGCAGGCGCTTTTCATCCACTCGGCCCTCCGGCGGGACCGTGAAGGCCGCTAGCGCGTCTCCTCCGCGACGCGCGCCCGAAACGCGTCCCGCAAGCGGCGGGCGACGGGGCCCGGGCGGCCTTCGCCTACAGGTTGGCCGTCGATGCGGGCAATCGGCATGACTTCCAAGGTCGTGCTGGTGATGAACACCTCGTCCGCCGCCAGCAGCTCCTCCCGCGACAGGAACCGCTCCTCTACGGCGATGCCCGCTGCGCGCGCAAGTTCCAGGACGATGTCGCGCGTCACGCCGCGCAAGATGTACCGGCCCGCCGGCGCAGTCACCAGCTTGCCGCGGCAGACCGCGAACACGTTTGTACTCGAACCTTCCGTGATGCCGACCCCTTCCCGGTGCAGGATGGCTTCCAGCACGCCGGCGCGGCGAGCGCGCTCTTTCGCCAGCGCGTTGGGCAGCAAATTGACGCTCTTGATGTCGCAACGGAGCCAGCGCTCGTCCGGAACGACGATGGCGGCCGCGCCGCGCTCGTACACCTCCTCGGGCTGGAGACGGATCGGCTGGGCGTAGACGACCAGGGTCGGCGTCACGTGATCCGGAAAGTAGTGGATGCGCGGCGCATAGCCGCGGGTCAGCTGGAGGTACACGGTCGCCTCTTGCAAGCCCCGGCGAGCCGGCGCTTCCTCGATGAGACGGGCCAGCTCCGGCAGCGGTCGCGGCAGCGGCAGTTCCAGCTCCCGCGCCGAGCGCTCCAGCCGCTCCAGATGCGGCCACATGGCGAACGGACGCCCGCGGTAAATCCGCACTACCTCGTAAATCCCGTCGCCGAACTGAAAGCCTCGGTCTTCCACCGGCACGCGCGCCTGCTCGGGCGCCACCCACGCGTCGTTAAGGAAGACGTACGTCTCCTGCGTCATCGTTGCATGCCTCCGCTTCTGCGCCGCGCTACGCCGTCCCCGTCCGGTACAGGCGCACGTAGCGCTCGAAGTTCCACTGCTCGAAAAAGCGGCGGGCCGCCTCCGCGCCGGCCGCGAACAGCCGGCGGCGCTCCTCGGGCGACAACTCGAAGTCCGTCGCCCGCACGCCGACCGCCGGCACCCGGATCGTGCGCACGCCGTCGGCTTCCTCAAGATATTGCGCGTCGTGGGCCTCCAGCATGGTGGACACCACCGCCGCGCCGAAGGACACCGGCCCCCGGATGCGGTGCGGCCGGCCGGGCGGCCGGCTCACCAGCATGAAGCCGATGGTGGGCCAGGGCGGCGTGCCCGGCACGTCAAACAGCCAGACCGGAAAGTTGCTCAAAACGCCCCCGTCGACGATGTAGCTGCGAAAGCCCCCGTCGGGAGCCGGGAAGTGTTGCGTCACCGGGCGGAAAAAGTACGGCAGGCTGGCGCTCATCCGCACGGCCCGGGCCACGTCCAGCTGCTCGGGGTCAACGCCGTAGGCCGCTATGTCTCGGGGCAGCACCACCATGCGCCCCCGGCTGATGTCCGCGGCGATGACTTGCAGCTTGAAGCGAAAGCGCTCGTCCCTTTCGCCCGGAATGACCAAATCCGCGAACGTGCGCACGCCGCGGCGGGCCAGCAGCCCCCGCACCCACTCCTCCAGCGCGTCGCCCTTGTACAGCCCCTTCGTGAGGAGCAGCGCCAGAGCGGGACCCGCCAAAGGAATTTTCGCCCACCACGGGGCGTCTCGGAAGATGCGAAAATCCATTTCCTGCAAGAGCTGTGCCATTTCTTCCGCCCGGTACCCGGCCGCCGCCAGCGCGGCCACCAAGGCGCCCGCCGACGTGCCGGCCAGGTTGACCCATCGGTAGCCGTAGCTTTCCGCGACGGTCAGCGCGCCCACCAGCCCGATGACTTTGACGCCGCCGCCCTGGAAGACCGCGTCGGCCCGCAGCACCGTACGAGTCATACGCTTTCCCCCCCGTTCGCCGGTTCGTCAAAGCCCGTCTTGTTTGCACCGCCAAGCGGCGCTCGCTGGCTTACGGCTTCGTCAGAGCGCGATAGAGCGCGTAGCCCACGAATCCGGCCGCCGACGCGAAGGCCGCGCCGGTCTTGACGACCCCGGTGTGCCGGTCCACCGTCTCGCAGACGATGCCGTTATCCATGGGCGCCCTGCGGAAAAACTCCAGCCCTGCGGCCAGGTCTCGCCCCAAAAGCACGTCGTAGGCCACCATCAGCGGCCAAGGATGCGGCGCGTGCGCGCAGCCCGGCGCGCCGAACTTGCCGGGGAAATAGTCGGGATTGCGAGAAGAATGAATCCAGTTGACCGTGTTGACGTAGACGGGATCGTCCGGTTCACAGAAGCCGTAGTAGGCCAATAGCTGCAAGCTGCCCGGAGGCTGGTCCAGCAGCTGCGCCCGCCGCCGCTCGTCCAGCGCCCACGCAAACATGGGGCCGTTGAAACCTTCGACCACGGCGTGCCGGCGCAGCGTCTCCCGCAGCTGCACCGCCTGCTGGTTGGCCCGCCATTCGCCCAGGCTGTCGCCGCGCCGCCGCTTAAAATGGGCCAGCGCCCGCAGCGCTCGCCAGGCGAGAACGTTGTCGTAGGTGAGGAAAGGATGCGTTGCTGGGTCATCCGTGGGTGACAGGAAGGTGGCGTACAAGTTCCGCTCCGGGTGCCGCTGCTCCTCGAGGCGCTTCTCCAAGTACGCCAGGCCGTCGACGACGCGGCCCGTCCCGCCCAGCCCCACTTCCTCCAGCACGGAGTAGTCGTCGGTGGCTTGCACGTATTGCTCCAGCGCCAGAATCGGCGCGCACAGCTCGTCCAGCTCGAACCCCGGATACAGCACGGAGCCGTCGATGTACAGGCTGTGCTCGGCCACGTTGCGCAAGTACCGGCCGAAGCCCACCAGCACCATTTCCCGGGCTCGCTCGGGATCCAGCAGCAGCACGCCGGGAAAGCTCCACAAGTACGCGTCGCGGGCCCAGAAGGCCGCGCTCACGTAGTAGCGGGGACTGCGAGACGTGACCAGCACCAGCTCGTCGGTGTCGATGGTGCGGCCGGCGGCGAAAAAGTAGTTGAACCAAAGATTGAGGTACGTGCGGGCGCCCAGCTCTTCGTCGGCCACAGGACGCATCCGCCGCTGCAGCCACGCCCGGGCCTCCTCCACCAGCGCCTTGGCGCCCCGCCGCTGCAAGTCGACGACGGCCGTGCACGCCCCGTCGCTTTCGGCATTGACCCCGACGTACAAGTCCAGCTCGGCCGCCCGGCCGGGCTGCAGCACCGTTTCCGTGGCGACGGCGAAACAGATGGCCTCGCCGTTCTCGTTGTCGACCCGCAGCCGCTGCTCGGCACCCGGCCCGCCCCGGCGCGCCAGCGCCTCGAGGAAGACGTCTTCCTGCTCGGACTCGGTCGCCAGCCGCCAGCCCACGCTGCGAAACGATTTGGACGCGCCCAGCGCGAAGCCCGCCACCGCCGGCCCTGCCGCCAGTTCGAAGGCCAGCGTGTCGGTCCAGCGGTCATACCAGGCCGTCCGCCGCCCGTGCAGCGGACGGCTGCGGTAGATGCCCTGGCGGGCCGAAGCCCACTCGCCCCGCCAGCCCCATTCAACGGTGACAGGCTTCGCGCCGACGTTTTCGACCCGCAGCGTGTACACGAAACCCCGCCGCCCGGGCGGCGCGCAGAGGAGTCCCGTCACCCGGACGCCCGCGCCTTCGCCGACGAAGCGCGGCAACCAGTGCTCGAGCCGCTCCCACGTCAGGTGCGTACCTTCCAGCTCGCGGCCGTCCACCCGCACGACCGGGACCAGCAGCGGCGCGGCCGGCGTGCCGTAAAACTCCACCATGCCTTTGCAGCGCATGTGCAAGACGTTGAAGCTTTCCACCGCGCCGCCCTCGTTGACGAGCGGCAGCGCCACGTACTCGTTGCCGGTCGGAAAATAGGCGACGCTTTCTTTCAGCTCTTCAGGAACCGTCAGCTTGGCCTGCTCCACAGCTCCCACCTCGGCCGCAGCGGTCGTCCTTACTGGCAGGAAGTAGCCGCGCCGGGTTTCCGGGACAGCCCTCCGCCGGGCATTCCCGTGCCAGCGACGCGCGTCCCAGTCTATGCACGGCCCGTCCCTTACTTCTCCCGGTCCGCCGCCGAGCGTTTCGACACGCCGTGTGTTCAAACACGGCCAGCGTTTACAAACCGCCAGCGCGCGGGCAACCGTTATTTAAATTCTTCCGGTTCCGACACCTTCCCGCGCGTCGCTCCTTCCGCGCGCCAACAGGAAAACGTGTGCTTGCTCGTCAAATACATCTGTGCGGCAAGACGCGCTATTCCGCGGCTTCACGCCGCGCTGGGAAAGGAGCGGCGCCATGGCCCAGAAACTCGTGTTGGCCATCGTCGAGGACGACGACGCGGCTGTGTTGATGGACGCGCTGATTGAAGACGGATTCAGCGTCACCAAGCTGGCCAGCACCGGCGGCTTTCTCCTGCGGGGCAACACCACGCTGCTCATCGGCGTCAGCGCCGACCAGGTAGACCGCGTGCTGCACATCATCCGGCGTACGTGCGTGCGCCGCAAGAAGCTGCTGCCCCAGCCGCCGTCGGAAATCCCGACCACGGTGGCCTTGCCCATCGAAGCCGAAGTCGGCGGCGCCACCGTGTGGGTCCTCGACGTCGACCAATTCCACCGCATCTGACCCGCGCCGGGCTTGAGGCCGTACAGCCGGCCTTCAGTCGGCCACTCGCTCCAACGCCTGCCCGGGCGGCAAAGCCGCCAGGTGTTCCGCCGCCGTCTTGCCGAGCCACCGCACTCCGGGATCGAGATCCACCAGCGGCTGCAAGACGAAGCGCCGCTTGTGGCTTTCCGGATGCGGGATGCGCAAGTTGGGCCGCTCCACCGTTTCCTCGCCGTACAACACGATGTCGATGTCGATGGGCCGCGGCCCCCAGCGGATGCGTTTCTCCACCGCGGGCCTGCCCAGCGCCGCTTCGATCAGCTGCGTTTCGCCCAGCAAGCGTACGGGATCCAGATACGTCTCCAACTCCACCACTTGATTCAGAAACCAGTCCTGCTCCACGCCGCCTACCGGTTCGGTACGATACAGCGGCGATGCCGCCACCAAGCGCGTGCCCGGCAGCGCGCCGAGCCGCCGCCGCGCCTCGGCCAAGTTGGCGCGGGTATCGCCCATGTTGGAACCAAGGCTGAGAAACACCCGCGCCGGTTTGCGGCCCGCGACGACCGCGTCGGCCACGCGCGCCACCTTCGCCATCGCGGCGACGTCGTGCACCCGCACCATGTGCGCGCCTTGGGCGACGGCCAGAGCCACCGTCGCCGCCGTGCCCTCGTCCCGCTGGCACGGCGGGGCGCCCAACAGGATGCTGCCCAGCGACGTCTTGCGCGACGCGCCCAGCAACACCGGGCAGCCCAGAAGGCGAAACGCCCGCAAGTTCCGCATCATTTCCAGGTTGTGCTCCAGCGTCTTGCCGAAGCCAAAGCCCGGGTCGACGATGATGCGATCCCGCGCGATGCCGGCTTGCACGGCCCGCGCCACGGCGTCGTCGAGAAAGTCCAAGATGTCGGCCACCACGTCGCCGTAGACGGGCCGCTCCTGCATCGTCCGGGGCGTGCCTTGCATGTGCATGAGCACGACGGGACAGCCGTGCTCGGCTACCACGCGGGCCATGTCCGGGTCAAAGCGCAGCGCGGAGATGTCGTTGATCATGTGCGCGCCGGCCGCCAGCGCCCGGGCGGCGACCGCCGCGCGGTACGTGTCCACCGAGATCGGTGCCGCGAGGGTGCCGGCCAGCGCCTCCACCACCGGAACGACGCGCCGCAGTTCCTCCTCCGGGTCCACGGGCAGCGCGCCCGGCCGGGTCGACTCGCCACCGACGTCGACTACGTCCGCCCCTTGCCAGGCCAGCTCGCGGCCGCGGGCTACCGCGGCGTCTTTTTCGAAATAATGGCCGCCGTCGGAGAACGAGTCAGGGGTCACGTTGAGGATGCCCATGATGGCGGTGCGGCGGCCGAAGGGCAAGAGCTTGTCCCCGCACGGCATGTCCGCGTCGATCGCGCCGCCGTCCCGCTCCAGCGCGCCCGCCAGCGCCCGGGCCAGTTGCCACCCGTCCGCCGGCGCGCCGGCGGCTTGCAGCGCCCGCAGCGCCTGCCAATAGGCGCCCAGGCCGGCCGCGACGGCGCGCGTCCGCGCAGACCCCCGCACCACGCCGCCGCGCCGCCGCACCGCAGCTTCCAGCACGGCTAGCGCTTCTTCGGACCAGCCCTCCAGCACCGCCACGTGCAAGGGCCTGCCCAAATTTTCCGCCGCCAGCCCCGCCTCGGCCAGCGCGCGCCGCCGCTGCTCCGCGTCATACGTCTCCCACGTGTGCACCGTTCCGCTCAACTTCGTCGCCACCCGCCTCCAGCCGCCATCCCGCACCGCTCGTCCACCGCGCGGGCGCGGCGGTCTGCGCACGTTTTCGCTGGCCGCGGTTCTACTCCTGCCGTTCAGCAGCCCGGCGGCCGCCGGCGCTTCCGCGGCGGCCATTCCGGCCCCCATACGGCCAGCACCAGCAACGCCACCGTGGCGCCCAGCAAAAAAGCCAAGATCACCGTCGTCGCCGCCACCTCCCCGCTGCTGCCAGCGTATGCGGGGCGCGCGAGGGCGGTGCGCGCCGCTACATCCCGCGCTGCAACAGGCCGCTGGCCACCATGGAGGCGGTGACGATCAAATTGGAAAAGCCGTGGGCCACGATGGGCGCGACGAGGCTGCCGCGCCGCTCATACAGCGCGCCCAGCAGCAGGCCAATGAGAAAGACGGGAACAAAATGGATGACGTAAAAGTGCACGAACGCGAAAAGGAAGGCGCTGAGAAACAGCGCGTTGGCGGGATCGCGGGCGCGCAGGACGCCCAGCACGTAGCCGCGGAAAAACAGCTCTTCAGCCAGGGGCGCCACGACGACGGAAGAGAAGGCGAACAGGGCAATAAGCCCGGCGGGCAGCCCGCCGGCCACCAGGGCCGCGAACCGGGCGCCTTCGACTTCCAGCTGCGACTGAAACTCGGCCTCGCTCATCAGCCGCTGAAAAACAAGCTGGCTCAGGCGAGACGCGGCGGCGTTCACCGCGAGCAGCAGGACGCCCCACCAGAGCCCCACCTGCACTTCCCGCCGCACATCGGCCGCGCGCAAGCCCAGCGCTTCCGGCGGCAAGCCCAGCCCCGCGGCCGACAGCACCCGCCGCAGCGTCAGCCCGATGACGACGCCTCCCTGCACGATAAGCGCCGCCGTCACGACCGCGAAGTCGACGAACGGGTCGCCCGCCGGCAGGCCCAGCGCGCGCCCCAGCGCGCCGCCGGCCTGCCGAACCAGCATGGGGACGAGAAACATGCCGAATACCAAGATGCCCAGCGGGTAGAAGAGCGAGTCGCGGATGACGCCGCGCCCGGAAACGCTCACAGCGAGTAGTTGGGCGCCTCCTTCGTGATTTGCACGTCGTGCGGATGCGCTTCCATTCTGGCCGCGTGCGTCACCCGAACGAAGCGCGTCTCCCGCTGCAGCTCTTCGATAGTGGCCGTGCCGCAGTAGCCCATGCCGGCGCGCAGGCCTCCGACCAGCTGGTACACGACGTCGGCCAGCGAGCCTTTGTACGGCACGCGGCCTTCGATGCCCTCCGGGACGAACTTGCCGCTGCCATCGCCGTCCCCGGAGGCGTCCTGGAAGTAGCGGTCGCCGCTGCCGGCCCGCATCGCGCCGATGGAGCCCATGCCGCGGTACACCTTGTACTTGCGGCCCTGGTAAATTTCCACCTCGCCCGGCGCTTCCTCGGTGCCGGCGAACAAGTTGCCGATCATGACCGTCGACGCGCCAGCGGCGATGGCCTTGACGATATCGCCCGAATAGCGGATGCCGCCGTCCGACATGATGGGCACGCCGTACTCCTGGGCCACCCGCGCGCTCTCCAGCACAGCCGTAAGCTGCGGCACGCCGATACCGGCCACGACCCGCGTCGTGCAGATGGAGCCGCCGCCCTGGCCCACCTTGACGCAGTCGGCGCCGGCCGCGATGAGCGCCCGGGTGCCTTCGCCCGTGGACACGTTGCCGGCGATAATTTCGACCTTGTCGCCGAACTCGCCCTTCAGCCACGACACCATGTCCAGCACCGCGGCCGAGTGCCCATGCGCCGTGTCCAGCACCAGCGCGTCGGCCCCGGCCGCCACCAGCGCCCGCGCCCGATCCTTGTGGCGCGGGCCTACACCGACCGCCGCGCCCACCAGCAGCCGCCCCTTCGCGTCTTTGGCCGCATGCGGGTACTCCCGGGCCTTACGGATGTCCTTGATCGTGATCAGGCCCCGGAGGCGGAAATGCTCGTCCACCAGCGGCAGCTTCTCGATGCGGTGCTGGTGCAGAATGCGCTGCGCCTCGGCCAGCGTCGTCCCCACCGGGGCGGTAATGAGATTGTCCTTCGTCATCACGTTGGCGATGGGCTGCTCGTAGTCGGTCTCGAACACGAGGTCGCGGTTAGTGACGATGCCCACCAGGCGGCCCGTCTCGTCGGTGACGGGCACGCCGGAAATCTTGTAGCGCGCCATGAGCTCCAGCGCGTCCTTGACCCGGTGCTGGGGCGACAAGGAAATCGGATCGACGATGACGCCGCTCTCCGACCGCTTCACCTTGTCGACTTCGGCGGCTTGCGCGTCAATATCCATGTTGCGGTGGATGACGCCGAAGCCGCCCTCCCGCGCCAGGGCGATGGCGAGGGCCGCCTCGGTGACCGTATCCATCGCCGCGCTGACCAGCGGGATGTTGAGCCGAATCTTTTTCGTCAGCCACGTGGACGTGTCCACTTGAGAGGGAAGAACGTTCGAGTAGCGGGGGACGATGGAAACGTCGTCAAACGTCAGCCCTTCCCCGACGAACTTCTCCAACGTCAGCATCTCCTTGCGCTGGTTTTGAGAGATTATATCAGAGCCCTACGGGCGTGTCGAGGTCGCTCATGACCAGGCCCGTCAGCAGCTTCGGGTAGAAATACGTCGACTTCTGCGGCAACGTCTCCCCCGCCAGCGCCACGTCCCGCACGGCCTGGGGCGGCGCGGGTCGCACCAAGAGCGCCGCCGCGGCTTCGCCACGTTGCACGGCGGCCACCGCTTCCGCCGCCGATCGCGTGAAAGAGAGCGCCTCCCCCGACGCCTGGGCCGCCTCGTCCAGGCCCGCCGCCGGCAGCGCCAGCCCGTGCACCACCGCCACGTCCAGCGCCCGCCACGCCGCGGGCTTGTCGGCGTACGCTCCGCGCCAGGCGCTCGGGTCGGCCAGCGCTGCCACGAACCCTCGCCCGTCGCGCAAGTACGCGGCGAACCCGGGCTCCCGGCAGGCCGCCAGCGCGTTCTCCAGCGCCCGGGCCGCCTCGGCCGCTGCGATCCCCGGCGCCGCGCCCTCGACGGGCGCCAGCCGAAAGAGGCCGCTCCAGTGCCGCCGCAGCTCCTCCGGCTCCGCGCACGGCAACCACCGCACGATGCGATGCGTCGGCCAGATGGCCATGCCCGGCGAATCCACGTCCACCAGCACCATGAGCACGTAATTCCACGCCGCCCGCTCGGGCCAGCCTCCGTGCAGCTTGGCCCGCTGTTCGTCCCGGAACGCCAGCGCGGTCTCGTAGCGGTGATGGCCGTCGGCGATAACGACGCGCGCCGGCCGGAGCAGCGCCTGCAGCTCCCGCACCAGCTCCGGATCGTCCAGCACCCACAGGCGGTGCTCTACGCCGTCGGCGTCCGCCACCTCCGCCGCCGGCGGGCCGGCGCAGGCCGCCGACAGCCGCGCATCGAGGTCGCCACCGGTGCCGAAGCACAAGCCGAACACCGGGCTCAGCTGGGCGCGCGTCGCCCGCATGAGCTGCAGCCGGTCTTGCTTGGCGCGCGCCAGCGTCCGCTCGTGCGGCAGGACGACACCTTCCTCGTAGGCGGCCAGCTTCACCGCCGCGGCCAAACCCCAGCGAAGGCGCCGCTGCGAGCCGGAAGTGTTGTATACTTGTTGATAGGCATAGAACGCGGGCCGCGACTCCCGTGCGACGATGCCGCTTCTCAGCCACGCGTTCCACCGCCGCGCGGCTTCGTCGTAGCCGTCGGCGGCGATGTCGACTTGCACGATGTTGTACGGATTGGCGGCTGCGAGCTTCTGGCGGAGTACGTCGTCGATGACGTCGTACGGCGGCGCGACGACCGACGGCCACGGCCCGGCGGCCGCCGTATACCGCACGCCGCGAAACGGCTGCACGTCCAGCACAATGTTCACTCCTTCACCTTATGCCGCCAAGGATTCCCGCCTTGGGGCCGGGATTCCTGCCGGCGGCGGACAAGCAAGAAGGGGCCGCGGGACGTGCCGGGAGGCCACGGCGCCCCGAGAGGAGATCCCCCACCCATGAAAGTCTTCGTCCTCAACTGCGGCAGCTCGTCGGTCAAGTACAAGCTGTTCGACATGTCCGCCGGCGAACCCGAGCCGGTGCTGGCGTCGGGGCGGGTCGAGCGCATCGGCGCCGAAGACGCCATCATCGTGCACAAGGCCGGCGACGAGGAATTCCGGTCGGTGCGCCCGGTGTACGAGCACCGCGACGCCATCGGGCTGGTGCTGCGCCTGATGGAGGAAAGCGGCGTCACGGGCCAATCCGGGACCGTAGACGCTGTGGGCCACCGGGTCGTGCACGGCGGCGAGCTGTTCCGCGAAGCGGTGCTGGTCACCGACGAGGTGCGGCAGTCGCTGGTCGACATCAGCGACCTGGCGCCGCTGCACAACCCCCACAACGTCGCGGGCATCGACGCCTGCGCCCAGCTTCTTCCCGGCGTTCCCCAGGTAGCCGTGTTCGACACGGCCCTGCACTCCAGCATGCCGCCTTACGCCTACCTTTACGGCCTGCCCTACGAACTCTACGAGCGGCTGCGCATCCGCCGCTACGGGTTCCACGGCATTTCCCACAAGTACGTGGCCGAGCGGGTGGCGGCGTTGATGAACCGGCCCCTGGAGTCGCTGCGCATCATCTCGTGCCACCTGGGCAACGGCGCCAGCATCGCCGCCATCCAGAACGGCCGGTCCGTGGACACGTCCATGGGCTTCACGCCGCTGGAAGGGCTGATGATGGGCACGCGCTCGGGCGACATCGACCCGGGAGCGGTCATCTTCCTTTTGGCCCACGAGGGCATGACGGTGTCCGAGATCAACGCGCTGCTCAACCGCGAGAGCGGCCTGAAAGGCATCTCCGGCATCGGTCCGGACATGCGCGACATCGAGCGCGGCGTGCTGGAAGGCAACCCGCGCGCGAAGCTGGCCTTCGACATGTACGAGTACCGGGTGCGCAAGTACATCGGCGCCTACGCCGCGGCCATGGACGGCGTGGACGCCATCGCCTTCACGGCGGGCATCGGCGAACGTTCCCCCATGCTGCGGGCCCAGCTCTGCAGCCGGCTGACGTATTTGGGACTGGAGCTGGATCCGGAGCGCAACCAGGTCTCCGGCGAGGAAGTGGAGATTACGACGCCGCGGTCGAAAGTGCGGGCGTTCGTCATCCCAACCGACGAGGAGCGGGTCATCGCCCGCGACACGGTCGCGGTGTTGCGGCGGCAGCGGGCTTGACGGAGCGGCTTGGCTGGCCCCGCGCCCGCGCGGTATAATGGCGCAAGCTCCCTTGACTGGAGGAGGCTGGCGCCGGTTGCGGTTGGCCATCGACTTGCGCACCTTGTTGTGGATCGGCGTGCTGGCCGCCCTCATCGTGTTCCGCGGCCCCGTCTTCCTGTCGCTGCTGCCCTTCGTCATCGGCCTCGTGCTGGCCAACTTGATTGAGCCGATCGTAGGCTTTTTCGAGCGATGGGGACGGCTGCCGCGCGGCGTCGCGGCGGCGCTGGCGCTGGCCCTGGTGGTGGGCGTCGTGGGCTATGCGGGTACGTGGCTCGCGACGGAGCTGACGCGCGAGCTCATCCAGCTTAGCCGGCTGCTGCCCGCGCACCAAGATGCCGCCGTGGAGCTGTTCAATACGTTCCTCGCGTGGGGACAGCGCATGTTCCAGGAGCTGCCCGCCGAAGTGCAGGCCTACTTGCAGCAGGCGGCGCAGAACGTGGCGCGGTCCGGCACGGAGCTCGCGGCCGCCGCCGTCGACCGCGTGCTGGACGCCGTGGCCGCCGTGCCGACGATTTCGTTGGTGCTGGCCCTCGCCGTGGTTGCCACGTTCTTTTTCGCCAAAGACCGCTACGTCGTGCATTCCGTGCTGGTGCAGGCGTTGCCGGCGCGCGTGCGCGAGGTGGCCGCGGAGGCCCAGGACAAGATCCTACGGGACTTGGCCAGCTTTTTCCGCGCCTACTTCATCTTGTTCCTGATCAGCGCGGCGCTGGCGGCCACGGGCCTCCTTTTCGCGCAGACGCGCTACTGGATCGTGCTGTCGGTGGTCTTGGCCATCCTCGATTCCATCCCCATGGTGGGGCCGGCGCTCGTCTTGCTGCCGTGGGCGGGATACGCGCTGTATATGGGGGCGGTGGGCCAGGCCGTTGTCTTGGCCGTAACGTGCGCGGTCATGTTCGTGGTGCGGCAAGTGCTGCAGCCGAAGCTGCTGGGCGACTCGGTCGGCGTGCATCCGCTCTTGATGCTCTTGGCCCTGTGGGCCGGGCTGGTGACGGTGGGCGTGTGGGGCGTCATCGTCGGCCCGGCCGCCGTCATCGCGCTGAAAGCGGCGCACAAAGCGGGCGTGTTCAGCCAGGCCTGGTGGCCGGCCGGCGGCGGAAAGAAGGCGGCTGACGGCCGATCGGAGCGGCCAGTGGCAGCCGCCGCGGCGGTCCAGCCTGCCTTCGCGCCGGCCGCTTCGGGCAACGAGCCTTCCGGTTTTCCGGCGGCCGCCACACCCGCCGGAGAAAGCGGTGAAGCGGCTCGCTCGTCAAGGGCC
Organism: Bacillota bacterium; assembly: GCA_017577945.1. Lineage (NCBI taxonomy): Bacteria > Bacillati > Bacillota > Bacillota bacterium. The sequence goes on along the minus strand of PKQS01000007.1, from coordinate 91,899 downwards.
GCCGCGCCCGCTGGAGAAGGCGGCGAGGCGGCTCGCTCGCCGGAAGCGGCGGCCGCCGGCGAATGAAGCGCCCGAGCCTACGCAGGTATTCGCGGCGCAGAAAACGCATCCGTAACGAAAAAAGAGCGGACAACGTTACGTCGTCCGCTCTTTCACGCTTTGCGTCGCCGGCTCCGCGGCGCGGCCGGCCGCGCCGGCTTGTCCGGAACCTTCTCGTCAGCGGCCAATCAAGATTTCCACGTTGGCCTTCTGCCGCAGCGACTGGAGCCACGGACCGAGCTGCTCCTGCATCTTCTCCTCCGTCAAGATCTGCCGGATGGTCGCGGCCACCTCAGCGTTGAATTCCGCCGACTTCGCTTCCATCCGCTCTTCCACCAAGATCAGATGGTAGCCGAAGCTCGTCTCGACCGGCTCGCTGATCTCGCCCGGCTTCAGAGCGAAGGCGGCCTCCTCGAAGGGCGCCACCATCACGCCGCGGCCGAACCAGCCCAGGTCGCCGCCGCGGGACTTCGTGGCCGTGTCCCGGGAGTGCTGCTGCGCCAGCGCCGCGAAGTCCGCGCCGTCCAGCAGCTGCCGGCGCAGCTCTTCCGCCTCTTCCTTCGTCGACACCAGAATGTGCCGCGCCCGGACCATTTCCCGCTGGGCGAACAAGTCGGAGTTCTCCTCAAAGAATTGCCGCACTTCCTCCTCGGCCACCTTGACTTGCGGCTCCAGCAACGCGCGCAGCAGCAGCGTCCGGCGAATGTCGTCTTGCAGCTGGTCCAGCGTGGCGCCTTGCTGCGCCAGCACCAGCTGCAGCTGTTCCATCCCGCCCACCTGCTGGGCCAGCGCCGCCACTTCCGCGTCGATGTCCTCCTGCGCCACGGTAATGCCTTGCGCGGCCGCCTCCTGCTCGACTAGGCGAATTAGGATCAGTTCCTCCAGCACCTGCGGCCCCACGTACCGGTACATCATGTCGTACAGCTCATCTTTGGTGATGGCCTCGCCGTTGACCCGGGCTACAATCTCGCCCCGGTCTTGGGCCAGAAGCGTCCAGGCGCCGCCGGCCACCAGCACCACCGCTACGGCCGCGATGATCGCCCGCACGCCGCCCTTGCGTAGACCTTCCAGCCACTTTCGCATCGATATCGTCTCCGTTCCTGTAGTCGTCTCTCCGCCCGCGGCGGAGGATGGCACTCGCGCCCCGCTTACGACGGGCCCGGCTGCCTCTCGTTGCCTTCGCCTGCGGCAGGCTCGCTTCCTGCTACGCGCGCCCACTGTTCCACCTCGACGCGGCCGCCGGCCCAGTGCAGCGTCAGCCCCAGCCCCAGGCGCCGACCGACGACCGTCACGTTGCGCGCGTCGATGTGGATGCGCGCCGTCGGCGCCTCGACCGTGCCCGCCACCTCCGCCGCGGCGCTCACGGTTCCGGCGGCGGCCGGCACGGGCGGCGCACCGAGAAGCACCAGCAAGTCGCCCAGCGACTCGCCTTCCACGGCGACGGTCAACTCCAGCGGCGCCTGGGTGCGTCCCGCACCTACTCGCCCGGCGACGGAGTACGTCCCGCCGCCGCGGCGCTGCAGCCGCAGCCCCGACAAAGAAAACGCCTCGCCATCGTAAGCCAGCGTGCCTTCGGCGTCCTCGAAGGCCCAGTTCCCCAGCGTCACGTACCGGCCGCGCACGCTCCCTTCGGCTCGGGGTGTTCCGCCGGCGCCGCCCGACACCACGCCGGCAAAGTCGGCCACCCCGCTGAGCTCCGGCAGCCGCTCCCGGATAAAGCGCAGCGCCTGGAGCGGCACGTTCTGCGCCTCCACCGCCAGCTCCCAGGAGCCTTGCACGGGGCCGCCGCCGCGGATGTGCACGACACCTTCGCGGACGCGCCCGCTGGACTCCTCGACGGCGAAGTGGCCGTCCGCATAGCGAAACCGCCCGGTCAGGCGATCAAACGGCTGCCCGTAGGCGACGCCGTGGGTCAACACCACGTCGCCTTCCGCCTCGACCTGGCCCAGCGGCCCGCGCAACATCACCGTGCCCGCCAGCCCGGCTTCCACCGGTACCTTCCAGCCAAGCGCCCCTAGAATCGTCTCGGCGCGCCCGCCGTCTGTCCGCAGCGTCAGCTCCACCGCCGCGGTGCCTCCGGCGCCCCCGGGGAAGGCGATGTGCCCGTCCAGGAAATACAGCGACGTCCCTTGCACGACCCGGGCCCGGGCGAAGGCGAAACGGCGCCGATCCAGCTCGACGTCGCCCTGAAGGCTGCTGAAGGGTTGCCCGAACAGCCGGCCGCCGCCGGACGCCAGCGTCCCCTGCAGGAGGGGATCCGCCACCGTTCCGGTCAGCGTGCCGAAAAAGTCCGCCCGGCCGCCGATGTCCCAGCGCGCCAGCGCCGGCACGTAGTCGGCCAAGTTCAGGTCCGCTGCATTCACGGCTACGTCCAGCACACCGTCCGCCAGGCGTACGGTCCCCTCCGCCGCCAGCCGCTCTCCGCCTCGTGCCGCCTCAAGGCGCCCGGACAGCGTTCCGCCCTGCACGGCGCCGCGGCCGCGGATGGACGCGTCAACGCCGCGGATCCGCCCGTCGACCAGGCGCACCTCGACAACCCGGTGAGGGGGCCACGCCTCCAGAAGCGCAGCCCACGGGGGCTGCGCGCCTGCCTCCTTTCCGTCCTCCGCCGCCGGCTCCGCGGGCGCCTGCACACTCTCCTTGCCTTCGTTTGCCGGCGTCCGCTCGCCCGCCGGCAGCACCGCCTCCAGCCCGGTCAGCTCCACGTACCGCGTCGCGGCCAGCACGTCCCCGCTGCGCGCCAAGTCCCGCAGCGACCAGCCCAAGACGATCCGCTGCACGCGCATGGGCCAAGAGCCGTCTACGGTTACGTCATGCAGCGTGACGCCGCCGAAGCCGATGCGCACCCAACCGATCGTCACCGGCGCGCCCAGCGCTCGACCGAGCTGCCCGGCCGCGACTTGACGCCAGCGCCCTGGCAGCGGAAATTCGTTGAGCGACAACAACACCGCGCCGAGCAGGAGCACGACGAGCGCGGGCAAGACCGCTTTTTTCCCGTTCATCATCGGCTCCCCTCCGGCACCGCGTTATTTCCGGCGACGAAGCCGCCGTCTGTTCCTAGCATATCGGGGGCTGAAGAAGGAGTCAATGAAGATTTCCGAAATCGATTCAATTTCTAAAAAAGGCACAAAATGGCCGGAGAAGCGGCCGCCGGCGCGCGCAGAAAAAGAAAGCCGGCGGAGCCAAACCTTTCGTCGCTCCGCCGGCCGCTTTCTACCCTGGTTCGCTTGCGCTTCGCCCTTGGTGCGCCGCTCTTGCCCCGAGCCGCGGTGCGCGAGCGACGCCCCGGACGGCCGCTCCCGCTCCCTCAGTAGAGACGGTCGCCCGGGAACCAGATGTAGTCTTCACGCGGCAGCGTGCGCAGGAAACGCACAATGGCCCACCGCTCCTCGTCGGTGAGCGCCTGCTCGAACGCCGGCATGGCGGTGCCCGGGACGCCCTTGGTGATAAACCAGTACAGCTCGCCGTCGGGGTGCCACGGCGCCATCAGCGTCAGCCGGGACGGCGGCGGCCACATTTCGTCCCGCAGCGGCCCGTCGCCCCGGCCTTCCGCGCCGTGGCAGACGGCGCAATTGGCCATGTACAGCTCCCGGCCCAGGGCGATAACCTCTTGCGTGGCCGGCAGCGGATTGGGCTGATCCTCCGTGGGATAGCCCTTGGCGATGAACAGCGACCCTACCTGCCACAGGCTGAAGAACAGCAGCAGGCCGCTGCTGATCAGCAGCGGCTTGAATTCCGGTTTCCGCCGCCCGGCGCGCAGGCCGTAAATCGCCAGCACCACCAGGCTGACCCAGAATACGGTCACCAGCGGCCCTAGCGGCCAGCGCGTCGCCCGCCAGTGGGAAATGTACCACTGCCGCTGCTGCTCTCGGAGGCTCGCCGCGGTGCGAAAATCCAACACGATGTCGCCCAGCGGCGCGCCGTCGACGGCCGGCCGCACGTAGATGACCCAACGGCCCGACATGGGCAGAATCAGGTCGGCCTGGTAGCGTCCCGGCGCGACCCGCTCCATGGCGGCATAGTACGGCGGCATGACGTGCTCGGGCATCGTCAACTCCATCGACGGTCGGTCCGCCGTCACCGGCCGGCCTGCCGGATCCGCCAGCCGCAGGTCGAAGACCAGGTTGCCCGCCGGGGACGGCGTGACACTGATCTCGTAATGCACTCCTCCGACCGAGCCGGTCTGGAAAATGGGCCGCGGAATGGCTTGCGGCTCCTTGGGCGGCGCGCCGGAGGTCATCATGCCCGCGAAGGCCAAAATGCCGAGAAGCAGCGCCACCTCGCCCCACACCGCGCCGCGGAAGCGGCGCACCAGCCGCCCGGATCCGTCGCCTTGCTCCAGCCGGGGCACGAAGTAGAAATGGTTGACGGCCGCGAGAGCCAAAAGCGCCGCCAGCAGCACCAGCTTGCGCAGCAGCGACAGCCCGTAGGGCGTGCCCGTCACGGCGATGACGCTGTAGATGAGCCGCCAGGACATGTAGGCGCCGGAACCGATCAGGACAGCGACGAACACGACGCCCACCAGCGAAAAGCGCCGGGCCGACCGCGCCAGTTCCCGTCGCTCCGATTCGGGAACGACGTCTCCCGCGGGGCGGGGCCAGTCCGAGCCGGCGAAGTGGATCAACCCGCCGCCCCAGACGGCCAGGCCGGCCAGGTGCAGCATATCGAACAGCAAGCCGAGCCGCCCGTCGGCCGCGGCATGCGACGCCAGCGCCACCAGATACACGACGCCGAGACCTGTCGCCGCCAGCAGGCCTTTCCCGATGACGCCCCGAAGCCGCAGCGCCGCAATGAGCGCGAAAACCGCCGCCAGGGCCGACTTGCCCAGCACGATGAGGCCGTAGCGGCTCTCGATCAGGAAATAAAACGTATCACCGGGCAGCAGCTCGCCCCATAAATCCCGCGCCGCCCGCACGGCGTCCAGGTAGCCGCTGCCCACGAACAGCATGAAACCCGCGGCGAGCAACACCCACCCCCGAGGCGACGAAGGCCCAGGCCGGTCGCCGGGGCGGATGAAATGCCAGAACACGGGCCCACCCAGTAGCAGCGCGAGGCCCAGGTAATGCAGCGCCTTAATCCACGGGTACCCCATGGAAAACGCTCCCGAAAAAGCCGGCCGGCCCGGCGGCGACCGGCGGCCCGTGCCGCCTCGGGCGCCGCCGGTGCAGCGTCACTGCGCCGCCGGCGCGTAGGTAAAGATGTAATGGCCCGTCGTCACGTGCGTGTCGACGGAGAGCACGCGCCACATGACGACGTACGGCCCCGGCGGCAGGTCGCGCTTCAGCACGATGCGAATCTCCGCCGCTTCACGCCCGGCCGTCTCCACGCCCGCGTCGGCGCGGGCTTCCTCGTCGTCGCGGCGCTGCAGAACTTCTTCCACGAGCCGCGCCGCCTGCGCCCGCAGCTGCGCGGGGTCTTCATCCGGCGCCAGCGGGTACACCTTGAACAGGCTGGCCCGCACGTCCACCGGTTCGGTAAAGCGCAGCGTAACCGCCTCCGGCAGCACGGACACCACCGCGTCGGCCGCCGGCGACGCTTCCTTTAGATACGCGTGGGCTGCCGCCGTGCCGCCCGCCGCCAGCACCGCGACGCCGGCGAGCAAAACGGCAGCCAAGAGTGCGACGGGCAACGAACGAAGCAAGCAACGACATCCTTTCGCATTAGGTTATAATTTCTTCAGCAACATAAATATAGCATATCCATCCCGGCGCGTCGCCCCGGTCCGGTTGCGATTTGACGGGCGTCGTGCAATCATTAAAGTGGTATGGAAGAGGATCGCACAACTCCAGCCAGCCATGACGCCGCCGACGGCAGGCGCATGGTGCAGTACATCCTCCAAGTGATGGAGCGGGCCGGCCATCGCTTGACGGGGCCGCGGGTGCAGCTGGCCAAAGCCGTATCGGCCCTGGGCCGCCGCCCTTTCAGCGGCGAGGCCCTGTACGAAGACTTGCGGGATCAAGGCGTCGGGCGGGCCACCGTCTTCCGGACGCTGAAGCTCCTGCACGAGCTGGGCGTCCTCTCGCGCTTGCACATGGAAGACGGCTGTCAGCGCTACATCGTCACCCCGCCGGACGGCTGGAACGGGCCGGACCACCGGGATCGGCTCATCTGCCGGCGCTGCGGCCGCGTCGCGTACTTGGACCAATGCCCCATGGAGGAGTTCATGGCCTCCGTGGCGGAACAGCTGGGCTACCGGATCGAAAGTCACCATCTGGATATCGTCGGGGTGTGCGCGGACTGCAGCGTCCTGGAGACGTCGGCGTCAGCCCGCTGACACCCCCGTTCGATACGGAGCTGGCGAGCCGTGAACGAGGAGATTCGCCTGAAAGTTCGTGTATTGCAGCGAATGTCCATCGCGGCGTATCCCGACGCGATGCTCGTGTATTTGTTCGGGATGCTCATGGGGGCCGTCCACCGCGTCCATTTTGTGCGGGACCTGGAAGGCGCGCCGATTGCCATCCAGATCAACCTGGGTCGGGCGCGCGTGTGGCCGGCGCCGGCTTGGCAGGCGCAGGTGGGCGGCATGACGCTGCCCGATCCGCTCACGCTGGCGTCGGCCTTGGCGCAGCGCAACGACCCCATCTGCGTCAAGCTGTCCTTTGACGGCGCGGACGAAGACGAGGAGTTCCAGCGGGTGCTGGTCAACAACTACTTCGACGTGGTGGCTGGCCGCACGGCCGGCGTGCTGCGCGCCGAAAGCCGCATCGATGAACTCCGCAGCCGCATCGACCGGGCGCTGGACATTTACAACGAGTGCCGGCGCCTGATGGAGGAAAGCAGCCCGGAGCGCCGGGCCGAGCTGGAAGCCTACCAGAAGATGGCCCAGGCGGAGCTGCAGGCGTGCACGCGCGAGCTGCGGGAACTGGAGCTGCAGGTCGCTCAGCAGAAGCAGTCCTAGTTTTCTTCCCCGTTGAAAGGAGTTTTCGCGCATGACGGAGCTGTTTTTCCGCGTGCACGAGCCGGAGGGCGGTGCGGCCCTGACCGCGATCGCCGTGCACGGATATGGCAGCAACGAGGAAGACCTGCTGGGCCTCGGCCGGGAGCTGGGGCTGCCCGTCCGTGTCGTGGCCCCGCGCGGCCCCATGGAGCTGCGCCATGCCTTCGGCCTCGGCTACGCCTGGTTTTCGTTCACTTCCGCCGGCCAGCCTGAAAGCGAAAGCTTCCGGCACGCGGTGGACGCGCTGGCGCGCCTTGTTCGCGACGTGCGCGCCCGCTGGAACGTGCCCCGCGAAAAGCTGGTCATGATGGGCTTTAGCCAAGGCGCCGTCATGTCCATCGCCGTTGCGCTCTCTGCCCTGCCGGAGCTGGGCGGCGTCGTCGCCCTCAGCGGCTACTACCCCCGCCCGGAAGGCTGGACCCTGGCCTACGCCAATCTGCACGGCCTGCCCGTACTGGTGACCCACGGCACCTATGACGACGTCTTGCCGGTCGAATGGGGGCGCGACGCGGCGGAGACGCTGCAGGCCATGGGCGCCGATGTCCGTTACGCCGAGTTTCCGATGGCCCACCAGGTATCCCCTGACTGCCTGGCCACGGTACGGTCGTGGCTGAAGGAAAAGTTCGGGCTATAAAGCCTGGGGGTTGTCGATCCTTTCGAACCCGGCCTCCTGCAGTGCGTTTCGCACTGAGCCCAGATCGACCACGCGCCGCGCCGGGCCGTCAAAGGAGAGCACCAGCGTGCCGCCGCGTTTCGGGACTCGCTGAATCTCCCACAGCCCTGCCCGCCGATCCGGCCACAGGTGGAAGGAATTCCTCGCGAACGCCTTGTCGAAAAACTCTTCGTATGGGATCCGTTCGACCGTGCCGCGGAGCATCCTTACGGTCCCCTTCTTGATTGCGTCGGCGTTGCGGGCTCTGGCCGCTTCCAGCATGACGTCTGAAGGATAATCGCTCGACGAAACGCGCCGACGAATCCCTCCAGCCCCAGCAATCCGCGACACTCGGTTCTTCCCGGCACCGAGCGCCGCATGCCACGGTACGTCGCCCCCGTGCTGCAACGCCGGCGCCCCACAGAAAGCGATGGCCCGCCGCGTGTCGCTTGGCGCCGCGCCACCCGATCATATGTTTGCATCGGGCGGCGGGTGTGGTATAATACCCCCAAAATCGAACGTATGTTTGCGAAATACACGGCGCCGGGGATACCGTGGGGGGCGGGACGATGGCGACGGCGATGGCGATCGCGACAGCGCAAGCGGAAGTAAGAATGGCGCGCGGCGGCCCGAACCGGCGAGTCGAGTACGTCGAAATCCAGTGCAAGTCTTTGCTCAACCGGGTGAACGTGCCCTACTTATCGTTCCGCTGGTCAGTGAACCCGTACTCGGGCTGCGTCCACGGGTGCGTCTACTGCTACGCCCGGCGCTACCACGAATACCGCGAGCTCGATCCGTTCCAAGGTTTCCAGCGCCAGGTGTTCGTCAAGGTGAACGCGGTGGAGGTGCTGCGCCGCGAGCTGTCCCGTAAGAGGTGGCGGCGGGAGCTGGTGGCCGTAGGCACGGCGGCGGACGCGTATCAGCCCGCCGAAGGGAAATACCGCCTGACACGGGGTATTCTCGAAACGCTGGCCGAGTTCCGCACGCCGTGTTCCATCACGACGAAGAACACGTTGGTCGTGCGGGACGTCGACGTCCTGCGACAGCTGGCGGCGGGGCCGGGCGTACGCGTGTATTTCACCATCACCACCGTCGACGAGGAGCTCGCGCGCCGCATTGAGCCGGACACGCCCCCGCCCAGCCGGCGGCTCGCGGCCCTGGAACGGCTGGCCGCAGCCGGCATTCCGGTCAGCGTGCTGATTATGCCCATCATGCCCGGCCTCAACGACGACCCGGCCTCGCTGGAAGCCGTCATACGCGCCGCCGCGCAGCACGGTGCCCGCTCAGTCCACGGCGGCGTCCTGCGCCTGCAGGGCGCGGTCAGGCAAGTGTACGGACGGTTCCTGCTCGCCGATTCTCCCTGGCTGCTGCCGCTCTACCGCCGCCTCTACCCAGGCGCGTACGCGCCCGTCTGGTACCAAAACAAAGTGCTGCAGCGGGTCGCCGAGCTCAAGGCGCGCTACGGGTTCGACGCCGACACGGCTCGCTGCGAGGAGACGAGAGGTAGCAGCGACGTCCGGCCCGAGGCTTCGGCGTCCGCCGGCGCGCCGGCGGCCATGACGGCCTGCCGGCTGCTGCAATTGACCTTGTTCTAACGAGGAAGTATCATGGGTGCGATCCGTCCGAGCCGCGAGGCCTGCAAGGGAGATGAGGGACATTTCCGCCCTGCCGCCGAATCGGTGCGACGCGGCCGCGTGGCGCAATGTGCCGGACCGCCGCCTAGTGGAAGCGTGCCGCGCCGCCCGCAAAGACAAGGCCCTGGCCGTGCTCGAAGGGCTGCATCCGCTGAAGCACGCCTTGCGCTTCGGCGCGGCGATCCTGCTCATCGTGACGGACGACCTGGAGAAGGTACGGCGGCTGTGCGCCATGCTGGCGCCGGACGTTTGGCCGCGCATCGCGGCGGAAGCCCGGCTGGTCGACAGCGCTCTGTTCGACCGGCTGGCCCCCGTGCCGCCCGATGATCGCATCCTCGCCGTGGCGGCCCGGCCCGTCGTCTCGGCGCAAGCGCTCCTGTCCTCTCCCCGCACGGCACCGCTGGTTCTGCTGGAGAACCCCACGCACCTAGGGAACATGGGCGCTGCCGTGCGCGTCGCCGCAGCCGCGGGCGCGGCGGGTGTCGTCACCACCGGCCGGCACGACCCGTGGCACGCCGACGCGCTGCGCGGCGGGCGCGGCCTGCAGTTCGCCCTGCCGGTGGCGCAGGCCGAAGCGGTTTCCGCCTGGCGCGGCCCGCTGCTGGCGATTCACCCCGACGGAGCGCCGCTGGCTCCCGGCTGCGTCCCGGACGACGCCATCCTCGCGTTCGGCTCCGAGCGCCGCGGCCTCAGTCCGGAGCTTTTGGCCAAAGCCGACGCGCGCTTGGCCATTCCCATGCAGCCCGGCGTCTCCAGCCTCAACCTGGCCACTTCCGTGGCCGTGGTCTTGTATACGTGGCGGCTTTGGCGGAACCGGGCCTGAGCGGTCGCGCCGCCCGCGCGAGGAACGCGGAATTGTAAGAACGAACTCCGTCCGCGCGAGGGGACTTTCTCGCGCACACTAAGCGGAGCGAAGGAGCGGGTGTCATGCGCCGGGGCTCACCTTTCACCATCTTGCTCTTGGCTTTCTCCGTCGTCGCGGGCGCAGGGCTGCTGATGATTGCCTGGGGCGGAGGTGGCGAGGACGTGACCGTCATTTACGAAGCGGACGTGCCCGCGTGGTCGTGGCGGGGCGGCACGCCCACGGATCAGTTCTTGGCGCTGATAACGTCGGACATGGACTTGCGGCGGGTACAAAGCGCGCTCCCCGCCACCGTATGGGCGCAAGTGGGTCCGGAAGCCCAGGAGCGGCTGGCCGCGGGTGACTCGGCGGTCATCGTCGCCTATCTGGGAGAATTTCCCACCGGAGGGTATGCGATTCGCGTGCGGCGCGTCACGGTCCAGGCGGCCGAAGCCGAAGGGGATTTGCCCGTTGTGACCGTCACCGTGGCGCGGCGGCAGCCGGCGCCCGGCGAATTCGTCATCCAAGCGTTTACGTATCCCTATGATTTCGTGGTCGTTCCCAAATCCTCGCTGCCCGGCGAGCCGTACCGCGTGCAGTTCGTCGACGACGACGGCAACGAGTTGAACGGCGGAACGTCCAGCCCGCTGGGCGGGCCGCGCCGCCCGTCGGAGTGAGAGGCTAGAGGTGCCGAAGTAAGCGGCTACAGCTGGCCTACCAGCTGGGCACCCAAATCGGAAGCGGCCGCTGGGCCAGCGGCGACGCGCAGGTACGCCGACGTCCCCAGGCACGAGCGCAGCGCTCGCCACACCGCGGCGTCCGTTTCGCCGCCGACGCCCACGTAGACGACGCGGCGAAAGCGGGCCACCGTTTCCGCCAGCTGAGCGGGCAGCGGGCTCAGCGTGCGCAGGTGTAGCGCCGAAGCGGCACAGCCCCGGGCGCACAGGTTCCGCGCAGCTTCCTCCACCGTCTCGCGTGTCCCGCCCCAGCCCAGAAGCAGCACGTCGCCTTCGTCGGCGCCCGCAGGTGAAACCGGCCGTGCCAAGGCCTCCAGCGGCGCGTCGGCGATGCCCAAAGCGGACCACATGGCCGGCGGCGCCCCGGCCGGACGCTCACCCCACACAACGCCTTCGGGGCCGAAGAGATCCGCGGCCGCCCGCTTGACAGCGTCAGTGCCGATCGGAACCCGCTCCACCGCGCCCAAAAGCCATGCATCCACCAGCAGTTGGACGTCTCGTCCGTACTGCGCGGCCAGAGCTCCGGCCAGCGCTGCAAACGTATAGCACTCCGCCGCCGTCGCCGGGGCCAGCACGATGGCCGCCGCCGGTCCCTGCGCCCCCGGCACAGGCTCTGCCTCACCGCCGAACTCGCCGCTTTCCCCGAGCCGCGCCAAGCGCACCACGACGCGGGGACTTGCTCCCCCCGTTGCACCGAGCCGGTTCTCCGCGCCCGGCGCCACGACGCACTGCGCGCCGTAAACGTCTCGCCAGCGGCCGCCCTGGGCCACGAACTCCCGCACGATCGCGTCGGCCCACGGGTGCGAGACCGCGCCGCCCACAGCGTCGAGCCCCGCGGCCCGCAAGCCCGCGGCCAGGGCTTGGGCGCCGTCCATGACGACCGCTGGCCCGCCGGCCTTGTGTCCTCCTCCGGACGCAGCGCCCTCCGGCGTGGCCGGAGCCGGCGCCCGGAGCGACGATGCGCCGCTCCGGGCGGGCCAAGGGGGCAGCCACCAGGGGGCCTCTCTCCATCCGAGTTCAAACAGGCGCAGCGCGGCGCTGGCCGTGCGCGCGCCCCGGACCGCCAAAGCGCTTTCCAGGACACGGCGCACCACGTCCGCGTCCAGGCCGCACATCCACGTCCACATCCCGAGCAGGACCAGGCGGTCGCCGTACGCCAGCGACGGAATGCGGCACGCCAGCGCTGAAAGCGGCAAAAGCCGCGCCTCGGGGATGTCTTGACGCGTGGCGTCCGCAAACAAAAGGGTTTGCCCGCTTCCCGCCAGCGCCGCGGCCGCCCGCGGCGGCAGTTGGGCCTGGCCTGCCACGAACACGGCATCGACGCCGCCGCCCGCACCATACATCGGCTCGCGGCTGATGCGGATGCGCCGGACCCGCCCTTCCCAGCCCGGCCGCCATCCGACCCAGGCCCGGGCTCCCGCCCGCACCGCCGCGGCGGCCAGCACCGCCGCCACATCGAGGCCGCCCGCCGCCACGTCGCCCCAGACGTCGAACGAGGCATCTCGGCAGCCGGAAATAGCGGAAAAATAAAAAGCGCGCAGGGATGCTGGCCTGCCCGCCGTCTCCCTCCCGCGCGCAGACTCGCCGTGGCCTCCACGTTGGTCTACGAGCCGACCGGACACGGCCACCATCCCCTTGCGCCGCTCAAAGACCGCGTTCGCCGATTCGCCGTCGGGTTGGCTTTTTCTACCACCAGTGTACGCCGCGGCGAATTGTCTTGTCAAGCGAATTTTCGCTGACAGTGAATTGTTCGCGTTGCGTTGACGCCCGCGCCCGGTTATGGTACTGATGGCGCGAGGACACTGCATGCGCGGCCGCACGAGTCGCCGCGCGGCGGAGGGAGCGGGGCTGCGCCATGGCGTTCAATCCAATTCACGTCATTTTCGGCCTGAAGCTGCGGCAAGCCCGCCTGTCACGGGGCTTGTCCGTCACCGAGCTGGCCGAGCGCTCGGGACTGTCCCCTTCGTACATCACCGAGATCGAAAAGGGCCGCAAGTACCCGAAAGCCGAGCGGATCATGGACCTGGCGCAGGCGCTGGGATACGACTACGACGAGTTGGTGTCGCTGCGACTGGATCCGCCCCTGTCGTTTCTCGAAACCCCGCTCCTGTCCCAGCTGCTCAAGAACTTTCCGCTGGAGCTGTTCGGCGTCGATCCGGGGGCGTTCATTGACGTCGTCACCCGCTCGCCGGCGGAAATCAGCGCCCTGATCAAAGCGCTGCAAGGGATCGCCCGGGCGTACGCCATTCGCGACGAGCACTTTTACCTGGCGGCGTTGCGCTCGTACCAGGAGCTGAACCGCAACTACTTCCCCGAGTTGGAGGAAGCGGCGCGCCGTTATGCCCGGGAGCAAGGCTGGGACGACGGCGCCCTGCCCCGCGACGAGGCGACGCTGGCCGACGTGCTGCGGCGCCGCTTCGGTTATGACATCGACGTCATCCCGGTGGAGACGCATCCCCGCCTGGCTTCCTACAGGATGATCCTGGTGCCCGGCGGGCGTTCCGGCCGCAGCGGCGGCGATGGCGGGCGCGCGCGTCCCCGGCTGCTGCTCAACCCCGCTTTGATGCCGTCGCAGCGCAAGTTCCTCCTGGCGCGAGAGATCGGCTACAACGTGCTGGGCCTCGAAGAGCGCGCGCTGACGAATTCGCCCGACGGCGTCGAATCGTTCGCGCAGGTGCTGAACGACTTCAAGGCGTCGTACTTCGGCGGCGCGTTGCTGATGCCCGAAGCGCGCGTCGTGGCGGACCTGCGGGAGCTGTTCGGGATGAACCGGTGGTGCCCGCAGCGGCTCCTGCAAATGCTGGACGACTACGACGTGACGCCCGAAACGCTGCTGTACCGCTTCAGCGAACTGGTGCCCCGCTGGTTCGACCTGAAGGTGCACTTCCTGCGCTTCAACGAGGTGAACGGCGAGTACCGGCTGTACAAACACCTGAACATGAACGAGCTGTCGCTGCCGACCGGCTTCGACCTGCCCGAGCACTATTGCCGGCGCTGGCTGACGGTGCGCCTGCTGCGGGAATTCGCCGAAAAGCAAAAGGGCGGCCTCACGGACCGCCCCTGGCCGGGCATTCAGCGCTCGCGCTTTTTGGAGTCGAACAAGCAGTTCTTGTGCATGGGCTTCGCGCGGCGCGAAAACTTGCCGCCGTACCTGAACACCAGCGTCATCCTGGGCATCCGCATGGACGACGAGCTGGACCGCATCGTGAAGTTCGCCTCGGATCCTGCCATTCCCGAAGGGGTGCTCAACGAGACGTGCGAGCGCTGCCCGCTCTCCGACGAGGAGTGCGGCGAGCGCGCCGCGCCGCCCAGCCGCTGGCTGCAGGAGCAGGCGGTGCAGCAGCGCCGGCGCGAGCTGGAAGCCCTGCTGCAGGGCGAGCCCGCGGCCCGCGCCGCCGCGCCGTAAGCGATTCGGCTCAGCGCCGCCGCAAACCGGCCTTGGCCCGCAAGTACTGCGGGGGCCAGTAGTCGATCTCGGCGCCCAACGCGCCCGCCGCGTATAGCGGCCAGTGCGGGTGACGCAGCAGTTCGCGGCCCAGCAGGATGAGGTCCGCGTTGCCGTCCTGCAAGATGGCTTCGGCGTGCTCGGGCTCCGTGATGAGGCCGACGGCCGCCGTGGCCACGCCCGCCTCCTGCCGAATGCGCGCCGCGTACGGTACATGGTAGCCGGGCCTGGCGGGTACGGGCACGCCCGGCACAAGACCGCCGGACGAGACGTCCACAAGGTCTACGCCTCGCCGCGCCAGTTCGGCCGCCAGCCGCACCGTCTGGTCGATGGTCCAGGACGGCCCGGCGTCGCCCGCCTCCTCCAGCCAGTCCGTGGCCGACACGCGCACCAGCAGCGGCAGTTCGTCCGGCCACACCTCCCGCACCGCCTCGACCACTTCCAGTACGAGGCGAATCCGGTTTTCGAAGGAGCCCCCGTACTCGTCGGCGCGATCGTTGCTGGCCGGAGACAAGAACTCGTGGAGAAGGTAGCCGTGGGCGGCATGAATTTCCACGGCCTGGAACCCGGCCCGCAGCGCCCGCCGGGCCGCGTCGCGAAACGCCGCGATGACCCGCTCGATGCCCGCCTTGTCCAGCGCCTTGGGCGCCGGGTAATCAGCGAAGGGCCGCGGGCTCGGCGCCACCGTCTCCCAGCCGCCTTCCTCCGGCCGCAGCGGGCCGCCGCCGTCCCACGGACGGCGCACCGACGCCTTGCGCCCCGCGTGCGCCAGCTGAATCGCCGGCACGGCCCCCTGCTCCTTGATGAAGCGCGCGACCCGGGCCAGCCCCTCGACGTGCGCGTCGTCCCAGATGCCCAGGTCGTGCGGCGTAATGCGTCCTTCCGGCAGCACCGCGGTGGCCTCCAGGATGACCAGTCCTACGCCGCCCGCGGCGCGGCTGCCGTAGTGAACGACGTGCCAGTCATTCGCGAAGCCGTCCACCGCCGAGTACTGGCACATCGGCGCCATGCCGATGCGGTTGCGCAACGTTACGCTCCGCAGCTGCAGCGGCGAAAACAAGAGCGGCCCAGGACCACCCTGTCCTCCCGCCGGCACGGCCGTCCAGCGCAGCTGCGGCGAAGTTCGTTGGCTCATGCGACATCTCACCTTCCGCGCCTGTAACTTGCCCGCCCCGGCGCCGCCCCTGCGCCTCCCGCTGGACAAGCGCGCTGGAAAGATTTAGGCTGAGGGTAAGGACTACGCCAGGGAGGCTGAAGAGCGTGCTCGTTGCCTTGCGCATCGCGCTGTACGTGCAGTTTCTGCTGGGCGCCGGACGCCTTCTCGGCTGGGTGGCGAACCAGCGCCTCTGGGAAACCCACATCTCCGTCGGCGTGTTGGCGGCCATCATCGCCTTGTTTGCGCTGCGCCCGCTTCCGAACGTGGAGAACAACGCCCTGCGCATCGCAGCGCGCTTCGCGCCGGCGGTGGTCCTCATTTACGGCTTCCTCATGTACTGGGACGTGCTGGTCGGCAGGCCGGCCACAATGATCCACGCGCTGCTGGGCGTCATCGCCATCGGCTTGGTGGAAGCGGCGGCCGCCCGGCAAAAGCGGGCGCAGAAGTCGTAGCACCGCAGCGCCGTCGCCGCGCGGCCTGCGCGGCGCGCGGCAGAACACGCTGGCGGGACGGCGAGCCGGGTCACGGCCCGGCCCGCCGCTCGCTGCTTACGCCTCCATATCGCGGAATGTAGCCACCGTCAGGGCGATGCCTTCGGCCAGCGACACGGACGGCTTCCACCCCGCGCCGCGCAGCCGCGACGGGTCCACAACGCTGCGCTCGAGATCGCCGGGACGCGGCGGCGCCTCTTCGACCACCGCTTTCCTCCCGGCGGCCGCCTCGATGAGGCGCAACAGCTCCCGCGTCGAAGTGCCCACGCCCGTGCCGACGTTAAAGGCGCCTTCCAGCCGCTTCTCGACGGCCAGCAGGTTCGCCGCCACCACGTCGGCCACGTAGATGTAGTCCCGCACGCAGCCTTCGTCGCCGGGCGTCTTGCGGGCGAACAGCGTCACGGGCTCGCCCCGCAAAAGGCGCGAGCTGAAGATGGCCACCACGCCCGCCTCGCCGAACGGATCCTGCCGCGGCCCGTACACGTTGGCATAGCGCAGCGTCGTGTACTTCAGGCCGAAGTTCTGGCGGTACACCTCGAGATAGCGCTCGAACGCCGCTTTGCTGGCGCCATAGGGACTCTTTGGAAACAGCGGCCAATCTTCGCCGGCCGCCTGGCCTTCCGGCACCTCCCCGTACAGCGCGCCGCCCGTGGACGCAAAGACGAACCACTCCACTCCCAGCTCGCGCACCGCCTCCAGCAAGTTCAAGCCGCCCATGATGTTGGTCGAGGCGTCGTTGACCGGGTCGTCCACCGACAGCTTCACGGACGCCTGCGCGGCCAGGTGAAACACGTGCGTCGGGCGGAAGCGGCGCATGACCTCCCACACGCCCACGTCGTCCCGCAAGTCGATTTCGAAAAACTCGGCCTCGGGCGCGACGTTTTCCCGCTGCCCCGTGGACAGATTGTCCAGCACCGCCACTTGAGCGCCGCGCTCGAGCAGCGCGTCGACCAGGTGGCTGCCGATGAATCCCGCGCCCCCGGTGACCAGGGCCCGCATCGATTTGTACAACGACTCCCCGCTTCCTTGGCTCATGCTTGTCTCGGCTCCTTTTCCGCCAAGCTCCCCGTCCTGCCGCGAACCGGCTCGCGCCGGCCCGCTCCTGCCGTTCATATTCATTGAAAGGCGGGCCTATCCTGCGTCGCGCTGCGGCCGCCGCGCGAGGAATGCCCGGCCGGCCCGCAGAACGATCCGCGGCAAAGCCGCCAGGGCGCGGCACCCGTCCGAAAGGAGCGATGCCCTATGTCCGACGCGTTGCCCGTCAGCTTCCGCCTTCCCGAACAGTCGCTGTTCATCGGCGGCGCTTGGATCGCCTCCGGCTCCGGCCGGCGCTTCCCCGTGCGCAACCCCGCCACGGGCCAGATCATCGCCTGGGTGGCCGACGCCGACGCCAGCGACGCTCGCCGCGCGGCCGACGCGGCGTACGCGGCGTTTCCGGCTTGGTCCCGGCTGCCGGCGGCTCGGCGCGGCCAGCTGCTGCGCAATGCGGCGGCGCTGATGCACGAGCGGCGCGAAGAGCTGGCGCGGCTCATCACGCTGGAGATGGGCAAGCCGTGGCGGGAAGCCAAAGGCGAAGTGGCCTACGCCGCGTCGTTTTTCGAATGGTTCGCGGGCGAAGGCGAGCGGGCGTACGGCGACGTCATCCCCCACGCGGTGCCAGGCAAGCGGCACGTCGTGCTGAAGCAGCCGGTGGGTGTCGTGGCCGCCATTACGCCGTGGAATTTCCCCGCGGCCATGATCGCGCGCAAGCTGGCCCCGGCGCTGGCCGCCGGCTGCACGGTGGTGCTGAAGCCTGCGGAGCAGACGCCCCTCACCGCCATGGCCTTGATGGAGATCCTCGCCGCCGCGGGCGTGCCGGACGGGGTCGTCAACTTGGTAACCACCAACGATCCGGCCGCGGTGGCCGATGCGTGGCTGCACGACGAGCGGGTGCGGAAGATCACGTTCACGGGCTCGACGGAAGTGGGCAAGCTCCTGATGCGGAAAGCGGCGGACCAGGTCAAGCGGGTTTCGCTGGAGCTGGGCGGCCATGCGCCCGTCATCGTCTTCGACGACGCGGACATCGACCGGGCCGTGCGGGGGACGCTGGCGTCCAAGTTCCGCAACAGCGGCCAGACGTGCGTCTGCGCCAACCGCATCTACGTGCAGGAGCCTGTCTACGAGGCGTTCGCGGCCAAGTTCACGGAGGCGGTGAAACGGCTGCGCGTCGGCGGGGGATTCGACGAAAGCATCGACGTTGGGCCCTTGGTGGACGAGGCGGCGCTGGCGAAAGTAGCGGCCCACGTAGACGACGCCCTGGCGAAAGGCGCGCGGCTTTTGGCCGGCGGACGCCGCCTCGAGGAAGGCGAGCTGGCCCGGGGCTTCTTCTTCGCGCCGACGGTGCTGGCCGACGTGTCCGACGACATGCGGGTCATGTGCGAGGAAACGTTCGGGCCGGTGGCGCCGCTGGTCAAGTTCCGCCACGAGGCGGAGGCGTACGAGCGGGCCAACGCCAGCCGCTACGGCTTGGCCGCCTACGTGTTCACGGAAAACATCCACCGGGCCTGGCGCGCGGCGGAGCGGCTCGAGTACGGCATCATCGGCCTCAACGACGGCACGCCGTCCACGGCCCAGGTGCCCTTTGGCGGCTTCAAGGAAAGCGGCATCGGGCGCGAAGGCGGGCCGTACGGCATCCACGAGTTCCTCGAAGTCAAGCTCATCGGGCTGGCCGTAGACGAAGAGCCGCCCGATCTTCCAGCGGCTCCGCCGCGCCTTCCCGCGGCGCCGCCGAACCGATGAAGTCGACGCGCACCGGCATACCGGCTTCGCGCACGACGCGGCTCGCGACGCCGAACACGCGGGCGATCAGGTCTTCCGTCAGCGTCGACTCGGCGGGGCCGAAGGCGACCACTTGTCCGCCGTCCAGCGCCAGGATGTCGTCGCAGAAACGGGCCGCCCACGTCAAATCATGAATGGCCATGACCACGGTCAGCCCCCGCTCCGCCTGCAGCCGCCGGATGAGCGTGAGGATTTCCAGCTGAAAGCGCACGTCCAAATCGGACGTCGGCTCGTCCAGCAGCAGCACCTGCGGCTCCTGGGCCAGCGTGCGCGCGAGGAAAACCCGCTGCCGCTCGCCGCCCGACAAGTCGGTGACGAGGCGCCCGCGCAGATGCGCCACATCCGTGGCCGCCATGGCCCGCTCCACCGCTTCCCGGTCGGCCGCGCTCAACGGCGCCCACGGGCGGCGGTGGGCGTAGCGGCCCATGGCCACCACGTCTTCCACCGAGAAGCCGAAGCCGATAGACGGGTTTTGGCTCATGTAGCCGATGAGGCGAGCCCGCTCCCGGTCCTTCAGCTCCTGCAGGGGCCGGCCCGCGACCCTTACGTGCCCGCTGCTGGGCCTAGCCACGCCCGCCATGATGCGCAGCAGCGTCGTCTTGCCCGCGCCGTTGGGCCCCACGATGCCGACGAACCGGCCGCGAGGCACGCAGACGGTGACGCCCCGCAGGATGTCCCGGCCCCGGATGCGATACGAGACGTCCGCGACCTCCAGCACGTCAGTTCCACCTCACCAGCTCGCGCCGCTTCAGCAACAGGTACAGGAAAAACGGCGCGCCGAACAGGGCCGTGACGATGCCCGTGCGCAGCTCGACGGGGCTGAACGCGGTGCGGGCGATGAGATCCGCCACGATCAGGAACGCGGCTCCCGCCAAGCCGCTGGCCGGCAGCAGCCAGCGATGATCGGGCCCGATAATCAGGCGCAGGATGTGCGGCACCATCAGTCCCACGAAGCCGATGATGCCTGCCACGGAAACGGCGGCGCCCGTCGCCAGGGAAACGAGGGCCAGGACCAGGCGCTTGGTGCGCTCCACGGGCACACCCAGCGCCTTGGCGTCGTCCTCGCCGCCCATCAGCGCGTTGAGCTCCGCAGCCAGCAAACACAGCCCCACGGCACCCGCGCCCACGAACGGCGCCATGGCCGCCACGTGCTCCCAGCGCTTGCCGCCGAGATTGCCCATGAGCCAGTACACGATTTGCCGCAGCACGCCGTCGTCGACGAAGTGGTAGAGCAGCGAGATGACCGCGCCGCCCAGCGAGCTGCACGCCACACCCGCCAAAAGCAGCGTCGCCACGTCCGTGCGACCGGCGCGAGTTGAAAGCGCATAAACGAGCGCCGCCACGGCCAGAGCGCCGGCGAAAGCCGTCAGCGGCATGAGCCACGGACTGATCAGCGTCCAGCCGAGGAAAATGGCGGCCACGGCACCCAGGGCGCCGCCGGTGGAAACGCCGATCAGGTCCGGCGACGCCAAGGGGTTCTTAAACAGCGCCTGCATCGCCGCTCCGCCGACGCCCAGCGCCAGCCCCACCAGGCCTGCGGCCACCACACGCGGCAAGCGCACGTTCCACACGATCGCCTCCGCGGCAGGGCTGACGTCGGCGGGCACGCCCAGCAGCCGGGAGAAGACGATGCGCGCCGTCTCGCCGTAGGGCAGCGGCACCGTGCCCATCGCGGTCGCCACTACCACCGCGCCCGCCAGCGCCGCGGCCAAGATTGCCAGCACCGCGGCGGGCTTGACGATGCGGAGTGTCACTCGGCGAACGCCTCCGGGTGCAGCAGCCGCGCCAGCGCCTCGATGGCCAGGATGAAGTGGTGGTTCAGCGCCTCCAGATGCTGGACGTAGTACACGCGCCCGTCGCGCACCGCCTTGACCGTCGCCAGCGCCGGGTCGCTCAGGATGCGGGCGACGAAGTTCGGATCGTAAGGCGTAATGATGACGTCGGGATTCATGCGCACGACAGCTTCGGCGTCGATAGTCTGCCAGCCCACGATGCCGTGCTCCGCCGCGACGTTGCGGCCCCCAGCCATCTCGATGATGTCGTGCGCGGACGTGCCGGGACCCACCGTCGTGCCCCAGTCGTCCCACACCAGCACCGCCGGACGGGGCCTGCCGCTAACTCGCGCCGCCACCTCTTGCGCGCGGCGGTGGAACTCGTCGATGAGCGCCTGCGCCCGCTCCTCGTCGCCCGTAATCTCGCCGATGCGCGCAATGTTGTCCAGCGCGTCCTGGACCGTGCTGAAGCGGGCAAACGTGTACAGCTTCACGCCCAGGTCCCGCAGCTGATGCACCGTGTCGGGATCGTTCCAGACGGCTATCAGCACGATGTCGGGATCCAGGGCCAGCACCTGCTCGGCGTTGAGCTGATCGATGATGGTCATGTGGGGCTGGAGGCGGTCAGAAACGTACGAATACGCCGGGTCGGCGGCAAAGCGCGTGACGGCCACTACGCGCTGCGGGTCGGTGACGAAGAGCAAGATGTTGTCCAGCGCCAGCGCCGCAGACACGATGCGCTGCGGCGGCTCGGGCAGGGAAATCTCCTGACCGATGTCGTCCACCAAAGTGCGCGGGAACGCTCCCGCAGCCGGTCCAAACAGCAGCAGGAACAGCAGCGCCAGCACTGCCGCCCTCCGCGGACGGCGGCCCAAAACGACGACTCCGCGACCGAAGCGACGAACCATCCAAGCATGCCTCCTTCGAGCGTGCCTTGGATTTGGACGTACACGCCCGGAGGCAGGCCTCAACAAAAAACCTGCCCGCGCGGGGCAGGTAGAGAAAGGCCTAAGCAGCCGCCGCCCGTGCCGCAAGAAGGCACGGCGCCGCCGGCGTTTCCATACCCGCCTTTGACCCGAAGGCGTGTACGTCACCCTGACGCAGGCAGGTTTCCTGGCTTCCGGCGGGTTCATGACCGCGGCCTTCCCACGCTGCCGCGCAGTGACCGCGATCCCCATCAATGCCGGTTACAGTGGCGGGACCGCTCGGGATTTGCACCCGATTCCCTCTTAGCCCCCCGCAGGGGGCACCTGCGCCAGTTCAATTGTCTCGCCCCGATTATACCCCACCCCCGCCCGGCGCGCAACCAGCCGCGGAGCGCCTTGCCAACCGCGCCGCGCCTGTGGCACATTGTCCGTGAGGAGGGAAGCGCCGCGCTTCCAACGGGTGCGGCGGGGCCAATGAGCAAGAAGACGCAGCCGTCCGAACCGTCCCCCGCTTTTCTGGGCAGCATGCCGGAGTCCTACCGGACGCTGGGGGCGTTTCGTTCAGACGAAATCGTCATCAAGCGTTCCCGCTTCATCGGCTGGGGCGCGCCCGCCGGCAGCGAGGAAGAGGCGCTGGCCATCCTCGAGCACATCCGCTCGGAACACGCCCAGGCCACCCACAATTGCTACGCGTACCGGGTTGGCTTCGGCGTGGAGACGGTGCGCTTCAGCGACGACGGCGAACCCGGCGGCACCGCGGGCAAGCCCATCCTCGAAGTGATCCAGCGGGAAGATTTGCGCAACGTCATCATCGTCGTGACCCGCTACTTCGGCGGAACGTTGCTGGGCGCCAGCGGCCTGGTGCGTGCCTACGCCCAAGCGGCGAAGCTGGCCGTGGACGCCGCGGGCGTCGTCGAACAAGTACGCCACACCCGCGTCGCGCTGACGGTCGCCTACGAATGGCTGGGCCGCATCCAGCACGAGCTGCAGGAGCGCGGCGTCGTCATTGAGAGCGTCGATTACGGAGAAAGAGTGTCGTTCCGCCTGCTGGTGCGGCCGGCGCAGCTCGGCGGGCTGACGGCCGCGCTGAAAGAGCTGACCAACGGGCAAGCCGACCCGCAGGTGATCGGGTACGTGTACCGGGCCGTTCCGGCCCCGAAAGCACGGTCGTAGCGCCGCATCGCCCGGCGCCCCCGGCGCGCATGCCGGCGGAACGCCGCCGCGGCGTCAGTAGAACAGCTGCTCCAGGGACCGTCCCGCCAGCTTGTCCAGAACCCGCTGCAGCCGGTCGGGATAGTCGGTGACGATGCCGTCCACGCCCAGGGCCGCCAGCCGCTCCATGGACTCCTCGTCGTTGATGGTCCACACATGCACGTCCACGCCCTGCCGCCGCGCCAGGCGCAGGAAGCCCGGGTTCACCACCCGCAGGCCGCCGTACCATTCGGGCACCTGAAGCGCGTGCGCCACCGGCGGGAAGAGAGCGCCGAGGCCCAGCCGCTGAAGAATCAGGTAGCGCACCGCCTCTTCCTGCCCGTAACCCGTGGGAATGTCCGGCGCCATCTGCCGTACCCGCTGCACGACGGCGGAGTGGAACGACGAGATCATGACCCGGTCGCGAGCGCCGGCCCGGTCGATGACGCGCAGCAAAGCGGGCACGATGTCCGGATCCGGGTACTTGACCTCCACGAGGAACGGCATATCAGGAAACGCGTTCAGCGCTTCCTCGAGCGTCGGGATGGTGACGCCCTGGCCCCGCCAGGGGAACGTGGCGCCGCCGTCGGCCGTGAAGCGGTAGCCCGCGTCCAGCGCCTTCACTTGGGCCAGCGTCATCTCGGTGACCCGGCCCGTGCCGTCGGTGGTCCGATCCACCGTCTCGTCGTGCAGCACCACCAGTTCGCCGTCCCGCGTCGGCCACACGTCCAGCTCGATCATGTGCGCGCCGTGTTCCACGGCCGCCGCGAAGGCCGGCAGCGTGTTTTCCGGCGCCAGCCCCGAGGCGCCGCGGTGCGCGATGACAAGCACGTCCACATCCGGCAGCATGGCGGAACGCGTCACGGGCGGAACCGCCAGCCGCACGTACGCCGCACTAGCCGCCACCAGCAGGATCACCGCCAGCACGTTGACGACGTAGTGGCGCATGTAACGCCTCAGGCGCGGATCGGTACGCCGCACCGGCTCGTCGCCGGCCAGGCCCAGCAGCCGGAACAGCGCCGGCGCGCCCATGGCGATCCAGACGCCGATGACGCTGTAACCCAAGACCGCCGGCAAGCCGACGGGCACGAAGAGCAAGTGCAGCACCACGAGCCCCGCAAAGCCGGCATAGCCGATGGCGAGCTTCGCGATCTGCTGGAAAAAGCCGACCCGGGCGCGGAAAGGCACCATCTGGGCGGACAGCGTCTCCGCCGTGAAAAAGCCGATGAAGAAGCCGATGAGCTGCTCCGAAGTGCCGGTCTGGTAAAGGGGGTAAAGCAGCAGCGGAATTAGGAAAATGAGCAGCATCCGCAGCCGCACGGAAAGCAGGGACGCCAGCTCGAATTGCGTCAGCAGCGTGTAGACGACGATCAAGACGGCAGCGATAGCGAGGCCGCCCAGGACGTCGCCCGGAAAGTGGACGCCCAGGTACAGCCGCGACAGGGACACCAGGACGATGATGACGACGGCCAGCCACGTCAGCCAGCGCCGCCGCAGCTGCAGAGCCAAGTAGCCCCACAACGTCATGGCGCCCTGCGCGTGGCCCGAAGGAAAGCCCGGGCTCGGCTCGTCAGCCAGCACGCGCACGGCCGCGGGGTCCGGCCGCGGCATGACCAGATACTCCTTGATGAGCCCGTTGACCCACATCGAGGCCAAGAACAGGCCGGCCAGCCTGCGCCCTACGTGCCGGTCGACGGCCCAGTACATGAACGGCAGGATGGCCATGTATGCGTAGTGGCTGCCCAGGTCCGTGATCAGCAGAAACAGCCGGTCCAGCACCGGCGAGGAAAATTGCTGCAGCCACTGGATAAAGCCTACGTCAAACATGCCGCTCACCCCGCACGTTCAGCACGGCTCGCCTCCGGCGGCCTTTCTTGTCAGAATCATTCGCCGAAAACCAGTCCTTTCCTTGCGCACCGCCGGTCGGCTCGCCCGCACCCGCGTTTGCGGGCCGAGCGGGGCCGCTTCGTGCGGGCAAAACGGCGCGTCGCACGCTCCGCGCAGGGACATGTCCCGGGCGCGCCATCAAGGTTCGGTCGGAAGTCCCGCCGCCCGCATCAGCTGCGGCAGCGCCTCGCCCGCGGGCAGGCGAATGGCCCACCGGGCCAGCCACGCCAGCGCCGACGGCTCCGGATTCACCTCAATGACGTCAGCGCCGGCCGCCGCGGCGATTTCCACCAGCCCCGCCGCCGGGTACACCTGGGCGCTGGTACCAACCACCAGCATCACGCCGGCGCGGGCCGCGGCCTCCTCCGCCTGCCGCCACGCGTGGGGAGGCAGCATTTCCCCGAACCAGACGATATGCGGCCGGGCTACGCCGCCGCACAGGTCGCAGTACATAACGCCTTCCGCATCCGGCGGGATGGGACTGATGAGGCCACAGTCGAGGCAGCGCTTCTGATGCAAGCTGCCGTGCAGCTCCACTACCCGTTTTGAGCCGGCCCGCTGGTGCAGCCCGTCCACGTTCTGCGTGATGAGCGTAAAGTGCGGATGGACGGCCTCCAGCGCCGCCAGCGCCTTGTGCGCGGGGTTGGGCTGCGCGCTCATGACGAACTGCCGGCGCTGGTGATACCACTCCCACACCTTCTCCGGATGGCGGCGAAACGCTTCCGGCGTCGCCAGATCTTCGGATCGGAAGCCCGCCCAGAAGGCACCGCCGCCGCCACGGAAAGTCGGGATGCCGCTCTCGACGCTGACGCCCGCGCCCGTCAGCGCCGCCACCGGTTCGCCTTCATCCACGGCGCGCCGCAGCCGCGCCGCCGCCTGCCGAATCACGTCGCGTACGTCGACGTCCCATGCCTCAAGCTCCATGGCCGGCACCCGCCTCACCGCTGCCGCCGCGCCCGGCGGAAACCTCCGTGCGTGCACCTTCCCCGCTGCCCGGTCGCTGGGCGCGCTCCTCGCGCGTCCGGGAGTCCACAATGAGCACCGAACACGGCAAATTGGCCGCCACCGACTGGCTGACGCTGCCCAGCAGCAACCCGGCGGCCCGCCCCATGCCGCGGCTGCCCAGCACCAGCAAGTCGTAGCCCTCCCGGCGGGCCGTGTCGATGATGCGCCGAACCACCGGGCCCTCCTCCGGATGCAGCACGACCTCCACGCCGGTGAGCCCCTGCTCGCGGACATACCGCTCCGCCTCCCGCAGCAGCTCCAGCGATCGCTGCTCGGCCTGGCGGATCCCTTCATTGAGCCGCTCGGCGAACGACCAGCCCGGCATCCCTACGGTTTCGTAGCCGTAGGCGTACGCCAGCGTGTCCAGCGACGGCCGCACGTGCACGAGCCCGATCCGCTTCGCGCCGACGCCCTTCGCCACTTCCACGGCGTGCTTGAGGGCTTTCCACGCGTTCTCCGAGCCGTCCAGGGCTACGAGAACCCGCTCGAACATGGCTGCTCCCTCCCGTCGATTCCATTGTAGACCAACTCTGGCTCGCTATGGCAGGACGCAATGCCCTCAGCGCGCCGCGCTTTGTCACGTGTCGAGGCCGCGCTGCCGTCAGCGGGCGACGGCGTCGTAAATCGCGCGCGTCCGCTGGACCATCTGGTCGAGGTGAAAGCGTTCGAGGAAGCGCTCCCGGGCCCGGCGGCCCATGGCACGCGCCCTCGCGGGATCGGTCAGCAGCGCCTGCAGGCAATCGGCCAGCGCGTCGACGTCGCCGGCGGGAAAAACGAGGCCCGTCTCGCCGTGCTCCACCATCTCCGGCAGGCCACCGGCATCCGATGCCACGACGGGGCGCCCGGCGGCCATGGCCTCCAGGCCCGCCAGGGGGAACCCGTCCTGCAGCGACGGCACCACGGCCACCTCGAAGCCACCGTACGCGCGCCAGCTGTCGGGGCGAAAGCCGGCGAAGTACACCCACTCCGTCAAGCCCAAGGCGCGAGCTTGGTCCATCAGCGCCTCCCTGGCCGAGCCGTCGCCGACCACCACCAGCCGGGACCGCACCGTGCCCCTGCGGTGCAGCCGCGCCACGGCCTCCAGCAGCAAGTGGACCCCTTTGGGGGGCTCCAGCCGCGCCACGACACCGACGATGGGGTCGCCTTCCGGCCACCCCGCTTCCGCTCGCCAGTCGATGGGCTCCCCTTGCCGGTCGGGAATGCCGTTGTAGATGACTTCGAGCCGCGGCGGTCTGAGGCCCCCGGCGGCCAGCAGCCGCGCTTCGGACTGCGAAACGGCGATGACGCGCTGCACCCGCGCCAGCCGCGCGAGCCAGCCGGCCAGGCGGTAGTTGGCTTCGGCGTGGCGGCCGTGGAAGGCATGGATCGTCAGCACGATGGGCACCTTGGGCGCGACCGTGTGCGCCAGCACCGCCAGCTCGGCGCCCGCGTGCACGTGAAGAACGTTGGGCCGGAACCCTGCCATCATCACCCGCAGGCCGCGGCGAAACTCGCCCAGCCCCCGGCGCAAGTCCACATGCAAGCCGGTAAACGGAACGTAATGAACTCCCAGCCGCTCGAACTCGGGCAGCAGCGGGCCCGGCGGCGCCAGCAACCCCAGGCGCAGCTGGTCCTTCAACGCCTCAGCCAAGGTCAACACGTGCCGCTCGGTGCCGGCCGCTTCCAGATACGGCAGGACGTACAGCACCGCCGGCGCCGCGGATTTCTTCAAGCGGTCACGACTCCTTCGCTTGGGCTCCGCGCCAGCCGTAGGCGATGAGCGTGGCACCGAGCCAGGTCATGAAAAAGAGAATGTTGAGATTGACGGACGCGCCGTCGAACTGGTCGCGTACGACCAACGCGGCCAGCAGCGCATACAGCCCCAGATGCGCAGGCGAGCCGCCGCGCGGAAAACCGAGGACGAACCAGCAGCCTAGCAAAAGCACCAGGAAGGCCGTGCCGATGACGCCGGTCTCCGACAGCGCCTGCAGGAACAGGTTGTGGGCCATGCCATGGTGCTGGTAGCGCCCCTGCACCACAACGAAGTCGTCGTAATGGTGCTTGATGTTGTTGGGCCCCACGCCCAACAGGGGATAGGCCTTGAACATGTTCCAGACGGTGCGGTACAGCACCACGCGGTCCTGGTTGCGGTCCAGCGTGAACATGGAATCAAACCGGCGCTGCAGGTAGTCGTTGCCCCACGCCGCGACGGCGAGGCCAACCGCCAACGTCGCCATCACGACCACCGCCGCCACCTTCACCGCGCGCCGCCGCAGCCCTTCCCGGTGCATGACGGCGTACAGCACCGCGAAAACGACGACGCCCGCCGCGGCCCCGAGCCACGAACCGCGCGAGCCGCTGGCTAACAAGCCGCCGCATACCAGGACAGTATACGGCCACACGAGCCAGCGCACGCGGCCCTTGGCGGACGCCAGCGCGAGGATGCCGAGGAACAGCGCGAAGAGCATAGCCGTGCCGAAGGCGTTCGGATTCTCGTGGACGCCCACAGCCCGCCGGGCTCCGGTCGCGATTTGATAGAGCCCCAGCGCGGCGTGCGCCGCGCCGGCAAGCGGCGCGATCCAGAGGCTGCGCAGAAAGGCTCCCGGACGCTCCCGCTCGACCCGGTACGCGTACGACAGGCCAAACAGGTGGGCCAGCGCGTAACCGACACTGGTGCCGAAGGCGTCATAGCGGCTCGCGGCAAAGACGCTGCTGAGGAAAAACGCCGCGATCAGGCCCCACACCGCTGCCTGGTACAGCGGCGGTGGGTCGAGTTCCGGCTTCCTCCGCCGCCGGTAGCCCGCCGCCCACTCCATGAAAAGGAGCAGCAGTCCCAGCGAACTCCAGCCGATAAAGGGAATCCCAGCGAAAAACAGCGTCCAACCGGAATAGAAGAGGGCGTCGGCCCATCGAGACTTATCCATGGCGTATCCGACTCCGGTTGCGTTGTTTTCTTCGTTCAGCGCGTTCTCGGACGGACCGACGCTTCCTGCAGGCCAACGGGCGGAAACGCTATTCCGTCGCGGACCGCCCGAGGATGCGGGTCACTACGCCCTCCAGGGCCTGTTCCAACCGCCGCACCTGGTCGATGTTGCGCGTGGCGTCCGAGATCTGGATGACGACCAGCTTGCCGCGCCGGTCAAAGCCGAACACCGTGCCTGACAAATCCTCCGACACGTCGGCGATCGCCGCGTCCTGTTGCAGTTGAACCGTCAGAACGTCCCGAACAGGCTCGTAGCGGACCTGCACGCCCCCTACCCCCACGCAATGGCCCCGCTTGCCGGAAGAAGGTACGTATGACGACGTGAAGAGGCCGGATAAAGACAGCACTACGGGAAATTCGTGCCTATGGTCTCGGTTCCTTCCCGACTTGCGGAACAATTCGTCGACAAACGTCGCGAAAACGAACAGTTTAATACGAAATCACGGCTTCCGCGCCGCCGAATTCCGGCACGGGCGTCAGCGGACCGTCGGCAAGCCCCGCCGTCTGCACCAGCACGTTCACGATGCGCCAGGCCGCATAGCCGTCCCCGTAAGGGTTTTGCGCCTCGCTCATGCGCCGGTAATGCTCTTCGTCTTCCAGAAGCCGCGTCGCTTCGGCCACGATCCGCTCTTCGTCGGTGCCCACCAGCCGCACCGTGCCCGCCAGCACCGCCTCGGGCCGCTCCGTCGTCTCCCGCGTCACCAACACCGGCTTGCCCAGGCTGGGCGCTTCCTCCTGCACGCCGCCCGAGTCGGTGATGATGAAGTCGGCCCGCAGCATCAGGTAGACGAACTCCACGTAGTCCACCGGGTCGATCAGAGCACAGCACTCCGGCGGCAGCCCGCCCAGGATGCGCCGGACCGGCTCCTGCACGTTCGGGTTCAGATGCACGGGATAGACGATCTGCACGTCATCTCGCGAAGCCAGGGTCGCCAGCGCGCGGCACAGCCGCTCGAAAGGCTGGCCGAAGTTTTCGCGCCGGTGGCCGGTGACGAGCACGAGCCGGCGATCCGGGCGCAGGAACGAGAAGCGCCGGGCCAGGGTTTCTCCGAGCGCGGCGTCCGAGCGGATGCGGCCCGCCACGTCCAGCAGCGCGTCGATAACCGTGTTGCCGGTGACGTAAATAGCGTCGGCGCTGACCCCTTCCCGCAGCAAGTTCGCCCGCGCCGAGGGCGTAGGTGCGAAGTGCAGATCGGCAATGGCGCCCGTCAGCTTCCGATTCATCTCTTCAGGCCAAGGCGCGTAGATGTTGCCGGTCCGCAGCCCCGCCTCCACGTGCCCCACGGGGATGCGCTCGTAGTAAGCCGCCAAGCTGGCCGCGAACGTCGTCGTCGTGTCGCCGTGGACCAGCACCCGATCGGGGCGCATCTCCTTCAGCACGCGGCGCAGCGAGACGAGCACGCTGGTCGTAATGTCCGTCAGGTCCTGGCCTGGCCGCATGATGTTCAGGTCCACGTCGGGCTCGATGCCGAAAAACTGCAGCACGTGGTCCAGCATCTGGCGGTGCTGCGCCGTCACGCACACCCGCACGTCCAAGTCCACTTTCTCGGCCGCAGCCGACAGCGCCTTCACCAGCGGCGCCATCTTGATGGCCTCCGGCCGAGTGCCAAACACAAGCAAGATCCGCATTGTTGGCCGCTCCACTCCCCACCCCTTGCTCCGGAACGCCGCTTACGCCGCAGGCGCGAGCGGCCTTTTTGCGAAACATTCGCCGCCGACAGCCCGATTCCTCATTCTCCGAGCGAATTCGTCACCACGTTCCGAATAAAGGAACGACCCTTCAACCAAGAGGAACGATCCGGTACTAAAGCGAAAAAGAAGGACGATATGGGTGCGTTCCCCAACACTGGCAACGGAACGATGTGACGCAGGCGCCCGCAGGCGCGGGAGGAAGATTGTCCGTGCGTCGAGGGGCCGGGACCGCGGTGTGGCTGGCTCTGTTCCTGATGGGAACCGTGGCCGGGTCCGCCTACGGGGCGGAATTGCAGGCGCCGGTGTTGATTACGTCGGCGGGGCAAAGTCTGGGGGCGCTGATGGTGCACGTGCTGGCCGACCGAGCCGGGGTGGCCAACGTGTTCGACGCGACGGCGGGACCTTCCGCGCTGGACGGCGTCGCCAGCTTCATCATCGTCGTCGGGGCGAGCATGAAGGGCCTGGGCGCGGTCGGCAGCGATGAAACCCGGGAGTTCGCCCGGGTCGAAGCCCTGATCCAGCGAGCCGTCGAGCTGGGCCTGCCCATCGTGGCCATGCACGTGGAAGGCGAGCCCCGGCGAGGCGACACCAGCGACCGGCTGGCACGGCTCGTATTCGCTCACGCCCGCTACGCCATCGTGCGGGCCGACAGCGACCGCGACCAGTTCTTCACGGTGCTGGCCGCCCAGTACGGCATGCCGCTGTGGCGTATCTCGTCCATCGGCGAAGCGGAAGACGTGCTGCGGTATCTGTACGGTCCGTAAGAGAACGCTGCGCGGCGCTCGCCGGACGTGTGCGCGCTCGATGGCCCATTCCTACCGTTTCCACCGCACCTTCTTCTTCGGCCGACCCAGCTTGCCGTACGTCAAATGCACGTCCAACAGGCCCATTTCCTCCAGGTGGCTTACGTAACGGCACACGGTCTGGTAGGCAAAACCCGTCTTCTCCGCCAAATCTTGCTGGCTGATGAAATCGTCGGCCTCGCGCAGCACCGCCGTGATAGCTTCCAAGGTCTGGCGCTGAATCCCTTTGGGCAGCGGCTCGTCCGGCGTCCGCTGCTCCAGCTTCTGCTCGGCGGCCGCCAAGCGCAGGTGTAGGCGGATGCGCGCAATCAAATCCGGCGCTTTGATGGGCTTGAGAGCAAAGTCTGTCGCGCCGGCGTCCAAAAATGCGTTGGCCGTCTCTTCGTTTTCGTCCACGGTCAGCACCAGCACCGGCAGGTGCGGGAAGTCTTCCCGAAGGGAACGCAGCACCGTCAGCCCGTCCATCTTGGGCATATGGTAGTCCAGCAGCACCAGGTCGTACGGGCCCGCCTCGCGCAGCATGCGCAGCGCTTCCTCGCCGTCGTGGGCTTTGTCTACGCGCCACCCCGCGGCCTCGCCGATGGCGCCGATGGTGTACAAGATGTCCACGTCGTCGTCGACGGCCAACAGGCGCACGTCTTCCGGCTTCTCCAGCGCGATCATGTGATCCCTCCCGGCAGTTTCACCACGATGGTCGTGCCCTTGCCCGGCCTGCTGTTCACCGTCAGCTGGCCGCCGTGTTCCTCTACGATCACTTCCCGGGCGAAAGGCAGCCCCAGCCCCGAGCTGTGCTTGGTCGAAAAGCCGGGCGTAAACAGCTGCGGCAGCATTTCCGGCGGGATGCCCGGCCCCTTATCGATGACCTCGATGCGCAAGTCGCCGCCCTCGTTTTGCACCCGCACCAGCACCGGCTCAGTCGAGTCGCCCATCGCCTCGCGCGCGTTCTGAATCAGATTGGCGATCGCGCGGATCATCCGCACGACGTTGACTTCCACCACGGGCAAGTTGTCGCCCACTTCAAAGCGCACGCCCGACCAGTTGACGCCCGACACGTGCGAGTGCAGCTTGCGCGCCAGCTCCTCCCCGGCGACCCGCCTGCGGGTTTCGGGGTGCAAAATCTCCGAGATCATGTGGTTCATGCGCTCGACCGACTGCTCGATGCGACTTGTGTATTCGGCCGTCTTCGCCGGGTCGTTGGTCATGCCGATCAACGAGACGAGCCCTTGCACCGTCATCAGCGGCGTCTTCAGGTCGTGCACGAGCTGCTGCATCTCCGCACGCGACCGCGCCTCCAAGTTGCGCAGCGCCGCCTGCCGCATCTCCAACTCCTTCTCCTGGTGCCGCCTGACCAGCTCCATATGGTTGCGGTAGTCAACCATGAACATGGCCATGGTCACTGCGATCAGGACGAACACCCCGAACGACAGCAAGCTCCACTGCTGCAGCAGGCCTTCATGCCCCAGAAACTGGGCGGCGTTCTTGACGTCCACCGCCAAGTCGCCCCGGCCGAAACCGTAGTCCGTCAGGGCGGGCACCAAGCCCAGCCACTGCCAGCCGAAGCTGAACATGCCGAAGGTGGCCGTTTTCAGAAACAAACTCTGGCGATAGCGCGACAGCGCGTGGACGACGATGACGCCCAGCAGCGACATGACCGCCGGCCAGCCGAAATCGTGCGGGCTGTCGTAGAGCAGCTTGCTGGCGAGGTACGCGCCCGGCACCAGGAGCGCCGGGATCAAGTAGCCGAGGAATCGCTGCGTCCACGGGCCTTTTTCGGGGACCGTCTCCTCCATCAGGATGAACGCGCCGAGGTACAACGGCAACACCCGCACCGTGTTGAGGCCCGTCACGGCTACGGCCGTCATCAACAGCAAGCCCGAGTCCTGCTCCGCGATGACCCTATGAATTAAGTTCACGATGCGAAAATCGACAAAGCGCAGGCCGTCGTAGGCCCAGATACCGGCCAACAGCAGCGCGATGCCGAGAAGCGTCTGCTGCCGACGCACGTCTCATCACGACCTCGCTGCGCAGGCAAGGCGCCTAGCTAGACGTCTGACTTGATTATATCCACTGCGCCGCCCATCGATTGGCGCATCTTCTCGCCTCGCGGATCTTCCGGCTGCGCGCCGCCCTCCGCGCCTTACGCTCCCATCAGCTGCGCCAGCGGGGGCAGCGCCCAGTCGATGGGCTCCATGCCTGCCCGGCGCAAGAACTCGTTGGCCCGGGAAAAAGGCCGGCTGCCGAAGAAGCCGTAGTGGGCCGACAGCGGGCTCGGGTGGGCGGACTCGATGATAAAGTGGCGGCTCGTGTCGATCATGGCCTTTTTCTCGCGGGCCGGGCGGCCCCACAAGATGAAGACGATGGGACGCTCGCGTTTGTTCAGCTCCGCGATGACGCGATCCGTAAACCGCTCCCAGCCCTTGCCCCGGTGCGACATCGGCTCGCCCGCCCGCACCGTCAGGACCGTGTTGAGCAGCAGCACCCCCTGCCGCGCCCACGGGATTAAGCACCCGTGGTCCGGGATGGGGCAGCCGATGTCGTCGTGGAGTTCTTTGAAGATGTTTTGCAGGGACGGCGGCGGGGGCACGCCGGGCTTCACCGAAAAGCTCAAGCCGTGGGCTTGTCCGGGGCCGTGGTACGGGTCCTGGCCCAAAATGCACACTTTCGTATCCGCGTACGACGTATAGTGGAGCGCGTTGAAGATGTCGTGCATGTCCGGGTACACGACGCGCGTGCGGTACTCCTGAATCAGGAAGCGCCGCAGCTCCTGGTAGTACGGCTGCTCGAACTCGTCTTTCAGAATCTCGCCCCAGTCGTTTTTCAAGATGGGCGCCACGTCCCCAGCACCTCCGCCGCTCCTGCGCCGGCCGTCCCGCCGACCACGGGACCGCCCCGTTCAACGTACACCTCGTAGCGCCGGCCGTCGGTGCCGATCCGGATCGTTCCGGACACGTCGGTGCCGTACAGGTGCAGGCCCAGGGCCGCCGCCGTGCGCAGCGTCTCGATGTGCGGGTGGCCGTACGGGTTGCCTCGCCCTGCCGAGTAGACGGCCACCTCCGGCTTCACCGCCCGCAGGAAGTCTACCGTCGACGACGTGCTCGAGCCGTGGTGGCCGAGTTTGATAATCTGCGCCTGCACGGGCCGCCGGCTGCGCAAGATGGCTTGCTCGACCTCCGCCTCGGCGTCGCCCGTCATCAGGAACGCCACGTCGCCGTAGACGATGCGCAGCACGATGGAGTCGTTGTTCGGATCGCCGCTGAGCCGGGACGGATGCAGCACTTCCACCCGCGCCGACCCGATTTGGTACACTTCGCCCGCGCGGGGCTCATGGTATCCGGCGTCGGAAGCCAAGATGGCGTCAAGGCACCGCTCGAACGTGCGGGTCGTGTGGGACGTGCCCGGCATCCACACTTCCCCGACCGAAAACTGCTGCATCACGGCCGCGCACTGGCCGATGTGGTCCGCATGCGGGTGCGTCAAGACGAACAGGTCGATGTGGGTTACGCCGGCCCGCCGCAGGTGGGGCACGACGTCGGAGCGGTCGTGCCGGCCGGCGTCGATGAGAATCGTAAAGTCGGGACCTTGAAACAGGATCGAATCGCCCTGGCCTACGTCGAAAAAGTGAACGACCAGCGGCCATTCTTCGCCCCCGGCCGCTTGTTGCACTCCGAACCAAACTCCCGCCGCGGCGAGGGCGGCCGCCAACAGCAAGAATAGCGCCCGCCGCGACCCATGGACGCGCCACGCCAACACCGGCTCGTTTCCTCCCGGTTCAGCGCAGGAAAAGAATACTGCTCTTCCCCAACTTCACGCTAAATGATAACATATCTAGACGTAGGTTCTAGCAGGAGGCGGCCGCTCGTCAACCGGCATCCCGCCTCTTCGATGTTTTTTGTTTTGGCGCCTTTCCACAGGATCCGGGTCGCAGGGAGTGGCCAGGGACCATGAGCGAGCGCAGCGGTATTCATTCTTCGCCCGCGGCTGCCGCGGGCACCGAGTCGGCGGCCCAGCGCCGCATGCGGGATTTCACGACGGGCAGCATCTGGCAGCACATCGTGGCCTTTTCGTGGCCCATGTTCGTCGGCAACGCGCTGCAGGCGCTCTACAACGCGGTCGACAGCTTCTGGGTCGGCCGCTACGTCGGCGCCGAGGCGCTGGGTGCCGTGTCGGTCAGCTTCCCTATCTTGTTCGCCCTCGTGGCGCTCATCCACGGGCTGACCATGGCTACGACGACGTTGGTGGCCCAGTACCGGGGCGCGCGCCAAGGCGAACTGGTGCGGCGGACCGTGGCCAACTCCATGGTGCTCATCGTGATCCTCGGGCTCATCTCCACGGTCGTCGGGCTGCGCTACAGCGACAGCCTGCTGAGGCTGGTGCAGACGCCGCCGGAGATTTTCGAACCCGCCAAGGCGTACATGGTCATCATCTTCCTGGGGATTATCCCCATGTTCCTCTATAACGTGCTGAGCTCGGTGCTCCGCGGGCTGGGCGATTCCAAGACGCCGCTGCGGTTCTTGGTGTACGCGACGATCATCAATATCGTCTTGGATCCCATTTTCATCATCGGCGCGGGGCCGATTCCCGCCATGGGCGTGAGCGGCGCGGCGTGGGCGACGCTCATCGCGCAGCTGGTGGCGGCCGTCATGGCCTTTGTCTACATCCTGCGCAACACCGACCTCATCAGCCGCCGCATCGCCGAGTACCGCCTGGTGGGCCACCTCGTCGCCAAGCTGGTGGTCATCGGCATTCCCGCGGCGCTGCAGTCGGTCATCGTCTCGTTTAGCATGGTGGTCGTTTCGGCCCTGGTCAACTCGCTGGGCGCTACAGTCGTGGCGGCGTACGGCGCGGCGAGCCGCCTGGACCAGTTCGCGTTCTTGCCCGCCATGTCCATCAGCTTGGCCGTAGGGGCCTTGGTCGGGCAAAATCTGGGCGCGGGCAAGTTCGAGCGCGTCAACGAGATCGTGCGCCTAAGCAGCATCCTCACGGCGTCCATTACCGGCGTCATCGCCGCCATCGCGATTGCGGCGCCGACGGTGCTGATTCGCCTCTTCACGGACGATGCCGGCGTGCTGGAGGAAGGCGCGCGCTATTTGCGCATCGTCGGGTTCAACTACGTGCCCCTGGCGCTGATGTTCACCATTACGGGCGTCATGCGCGGCGCCGGCGACACGATGCCATCCATGCTCATCAGCTTTTTCACGCTTTGGGCGGTGCGGCTCCCGCTGGCCTGGGGGCTCTCGCGAGGCTTGGGTATGGGTGCCGCGGGCGTCTGGTGGGCCATCGTCGCCAGCACGACGCTGGGCTTGCTCTTAAACTACTGGTACTACCGCACCGGCAACTGGAAGCGCCGCGTGGTCACCCGTCCGGGCCCGTCGAAGACCTGACGGCAGCCGTACCGCAGTTCGGCTGAGGGAACCCCGGCCCGGCGCCTCGAAGCCTAGGGCATGCTCGGGACGCTGACGGCCGGATGGAAACGTGTCCAATACACACTCTTGCTGTTCGCGGCGCTAGCCGCCGCCGGAACGGCAGACGAGCCGCCGCAGCTTGACGGGCTCCCGCGGGTTGAGGGGGAACAACGGCTGGACGGATACCCTCTCCTCGTGCTCGACCGGGTGGTGGACGGGAAATACTTCGTTTTCCTGGTCGGGCCGCGCGAGGTGGAGCTGGTCGTTCCCGCAGACGCCTGCGCCGCCGGCCGGGCCGCGGCCTGGTGCCGGGCGGCGTTGGAGCAAGACGACGCGGCTGCGCGGGCGCGCATCGAGGACAAGCTGGCGCAGTTGCGGCAGCGCGCCCGTCCCCGCCGCGTCGTCTCCGGCCGCCTGCTCACGCGTCTCCGCGCGGGTCGGCCGGGGCCGCGCCGCCGTCCACGGGTTGCAGGCGCCGCCCGCGCCGGCGCAATTGCTCCAGCTTCGCCGCCACCCGCTCCGCCGCGGCCTTTGTCGCCTCTTCGTCGATGACCGCCCACACCAGGCGGTCGCCCTCGAAGCGCACCTTCAGCCAAGTCCCTTCCCGGACGCCCTCGGGCAGCAGCGAACGCGGGACGACGCGCTCCTCCTCTTCCGGACCGACGAGGAGCACTACGTGAACGCCGTCGACGATGCGGTCCACCACGGCTTGCAGCACTGCCGTCACCGCCGCCGTCGCCTCCCTTGCCTCCAACTTGAAGAGCGCCTACGCCCCTCCGCGACTTTTTCCGTCCAGCCTCACATACCGGCGTCCGACGCTCGCCCGTCCTGGCCCACGACGAGCCGCACGCCGTTGCGCGACGGGTCATACACCAGCACGCCCCCGTCGCCGTCTTCCAACGGCTCGACGCCTGCGGCCCGCAGCCTGTCCAGAAGGCGCGCCAGCTCCTCCGCGCTGGGCAGCACCACCGTGAACCAGCGCAGACCAGCCGCTCCCTCGGGCGGCGGCGGAGCGCCAACGCCTTTCCATATGTTCATGCCGATATGGTGGTGATAGCCGCCGGCGCTGACGAACACGGCCCCAAAGCGCCGGTCGTCCATCGTGACGTCAAAGCCGAGCAGCTCGTGGTAGAATCGCCGCGCCGTGTCCAGATCCGACACGTGCAGGTGCACGTGCCCGACAACCGTTCCTGCCGGCAGGCCCGGCCACGGCCGCGGATCGCGCTCCAGTTCCTTCATCAGCTCGGGAATGTCGATGCCTTCCCGCGGCAGGTCCTCAAAGCGCATGCGCCCGTTCCGCATCGGCCACTGCTCTTTGGGAAAGTCCCACGCCAGCTCGATGCCGTTGCCCTCCGCGTCGGGCAAGTAAAAAGCCAGGTGGGTGCCGTGGTTGGAGTGCCCGTGGATGGGCGTGCGCGTCGCGGCGATGCGGTAAATCAGGTGAGCCAAGTCCCAGCGCGTCGGCAGCAGAAAGGCCGTGTGGTACAAGCCCGTCGTGCCCCGCGGCCGCGGCGCGCCGGGCACCTCCGTCAGGCGCACGAGCTCCCGATCCGGCGCCCCCAACACCGCCGTGCGGCCTTCTTGCCGCAAGACGCGAAAGCCGAGAATGTCCCGGTAAAACGCCACCTGCCGGTCCAGGTCGTTGACCGTATAGTGCACCGGTCCCATGTAGGTAGCCGGATGAATCGACACAGCCAGCCCGCCTTTCGTTCATCACCGGGTCTTGCTTCTCCAAACGCTTCGCGATGCCTCGGGAATGCCTGCGCGCGGCCCGTTAGGCCGCCCGCTCGGGAATGCGCACCGTCTCGGGCAAGTATCCCCGGCCCAGGACGCGATAGATCAAGTCCGCGGTGGGCCCGACGCCGAACGTGACCAGCACAGTCCCCGGCCCCAAAGGGCCGCCCAGGAGCCAGCCCGTCAAGCACACGAGCGCTTCCATCGCGAGCCGGATGCGCCCGACGGTGAGCGGCAGCTTCTGGCTCAATACGAGGGCAAGCCCGTCGCGTGCCCCCGCGCCGTAGCCGGCGCGCGTGTACAGGACTGAGCCGAACGCCATCAGCAACGTGCCGGCGGCCACATACAGAAGCCGTAAGACCAGCGCCGACGCGTCCGGCAAGCCGAGCCGCAGGAAGAAATCGATGCTGAACCCGATCACGAACGTGTTGACCAGCGTTCCCCAGCGGACCGCCCACGTCCCACCCAGCAGCAGCGTGACGCCGATGATCGCCAGGCTGACCGCAACGCTGGCCCGCCCCAGCGTCCAGCCGGCCCGCTCCGCCAGCGCGAGGTGGAACACGTCCCAGGCCGCCGGCCCCCAGTTTGTCTTGACCAAGAAGACGATCCCCAGCCCAAGCAGCGCGCAGCCGCCGAACAGCCACAGCACCCGCCGCGCCGTCTCCCAGCGCGGGGATCTCCGCATGCTTTTCATCCCCCGACGCCACCCACTCCCCCGGACCAATCCTATGCGCCGCCGCTTCCCCGGCGCCGCCTCTGATAGCTGGCGACGCAAGCACTTACTTTTCGTCACTCACGCGGTTTCACCTGCCACGTCGTCGCGCCCGCTCCAGCCTTTGTTGCGCCGATCCCGTCGTTGAGGCGGCCGGCCGCGCTGTCTCGGCTCGGTTCCACGCTTCGGCCGGTCGAACGGCGGTACGGCCGGTCAAACGGCGATTCGCCGGATCAAAGGCTGCAGCCGGGAGAAAAAACGAAACGGACCAGCTTCTTCCAGCGAAGAAGCTGGTCCGACCAGCACTCCAGGAGGTTACGCCGTCGCCGCCCAGCGCGCTGACAGCCGTTTCGCCAGCCAGTTGCTGATCAGCGTCAGCGTCGTCGAGATCGTGATCATGATCATGCCCAGCGCCGCCACCCGGCCCCAGAGCGCGTCGTGCACCGCCCGGTACATGAGCACCGACAGCACTTCCGTGCCCGGCCGCGCCAGGATGACCGACAAGTCCAGCTCGCGCACGAACATGACCGCCATCAGCGTCCAGCCGGACACCATGCCCGGCAGCGCCAGCGGCGCCACAACCCGCCGGAACGTGCGCCAGAAGCCTGCCCCGCTGATGTACGACGCGTCCTCCAAGTCTTTGCCGATCTGGATAAACGTGCTCGTCAAAGGCCGGATGCCCAAGGGCAAGTACGTGGCGATGTAGCCGACCAGCAAGGCCCAGATGGTGGCGTACAAGCTCGTCCGCACGAACGCCCACATGAAGCCGATGCCGATGATGAGCCCGGGGAACGCGAACGACGTGAATACCAGCGTCTCCAAGATGGCGCTGCCCGTATTGCGCACCCGGACAATGATGTACGATGCCAGCGTCGACAGCAGGATGCCCAGCGTCGCGCCGGACACCGCCAGGAACACGCTGTTTCGCAGCGCGCGGGCCAGCAGCGGATCTCCCAGCACCGTCTTCCAGTGGTTCAGCGTCACCATGCTGAGCGCCTCGCGCCCCGGCGCTATGACGTAGGGCATCAGCGAAACGTATCCCAGCGCGAGCACGGGCAGCACGATGAGCAGAAAGCCCACCAGCAGCGTCAGCGCCCCCAGCGGCCAGCGCCACGGGCCCAAACTCACCCGGCGCGGCCGGTACCCGCGGCCGGCGATGGTCACGAACCGCTCGCTGGCTCGCGTGTAATACCGGTAGATAAACACCAGCACGACGGCCGTGGCCAGCACGCTGACGCCCACCGCCGCCGCCCGGCCGTAGTCCGGCACGAAGCCCGTGGTCACGAGGCGGTACACGTACGTGGTGAGCACCTCGACGCGCCCCGGCATGCCGAGCACCGACGGTACCGCAAACGCGCTGAGGCTGCGGATGATGGCCAGCGTGACGGCCGCCAGGATGGCCGGCAGCAGCATGGGCAGCACGATCTTCCGCATCGTCCGCCGCGTCGAACCGCCGCTAATCCACGACGCCTCCTCCAGCGCCGTGTCAAACGACGACATGGCCGCGGCGATGACCAAGTACGCCACCGGCAGGTCCAG
This sequence comes from Bacillota bacterium, assembly GCA_017577945.1. Classification (NCBI taxonomy): domain Bacteria; kingdom Bacillati; phylum Bacillota; species Bacillota bacterium. The sequence continues at coordinate 51,525 of PKQS01000007.1, read as the reverse complement.
CAGCGACTCGACGAACACCATGCCGCCTAGGGTGTAGATGTTGATGGCGCCCAGTCCCAGCGTGTCCCGGAGGAAAACATTAATGATGCCGTTGTTCGGATTGAGCAGCAGCGCCCACGCGGTGGCGAAAGCGAGGTGCGGAATCATCATGGACACGATGGGCATCAGGTGCAACACGCCCCGGAAAGGCACGTCGGTGCGGAAGTTCAAGTAGGCCAGGCCGAAGGCCATCGCGGTCGCAATGAGCGCCGACCCGACGGTGAAGATGACCGTGTTCCATACGACGTCATACAGCCGCGGATCCGTGTACACCCGCCGGTACTTTTCCAGCGTAAACGTCCCGAAAGCCCCGAGGCCCTCGGAAAAGCTGCCCACGATGAGCATGAGCGCCGGCGCCAGCGTCAGAGCACCGACAACAACCACCAGCGACGTCGTTAGAAACCAGGTTCGCGACCGGTGCATGTCACTCACCACTAACTTCCGTCAGGAACCGGCAGCCCTCGGGCCGCAGGTACAGCTCCACCTGCTCGCCCTCGCGGACCGACTGCGCCGGGTGGACCCGCAGCAAGATGGTCACGTCGCCCACACGCACGTGCAGTTCGCGATACTCGCCGAGGAACAGCGCCGTCTCGACCCGGCCGTGCACCCGGTTCAACGGGCTCGCCGCCTCCGCGCCACCCGGGCCGCTGAGTTCCACGAACTCAATGCGCACCGCCACGGTGCCGCGCTGGCCCACGGTGACGGCCTCGGCCGGCTGGCATTGCAGCGGCCCGATGGGCGTATCCGCCACCACCGCGCCGTTCCGCACTTCCCGGACCGTCCCGGGGAAGAAGTTGGCCTTGCCGATGAAGTCCACCGTGAAGCGCCGGCAGGCGCGGAAATAGACGTCCTCCGGAGTACCCCGCTCCACGATCTCGCCGTCTTTCATGACGACGATTTCGTCCGACAACGCCAGCGCCTCGTAGCGGTCGTGCGTCACGTATACCGACGTAATGCCCAGGTGCTTCAGCAGCTGGCGCAAGTGCGCCCGCGTCTCTTCGCGCAGCTTGGCGTCCAGGTTGCTCAGAGGCTCGTCGAACAAAATGACCCGCGGCCGCGACACGATGGCCCGCGCCAGCGACACCCGCTGCTGCTGCCCGCCCGACAGCGCCGTGGCCGGCCGCTTCTCAAACCCCGCCAGCTGGACGAACGCCAGCGCCTCCGCGACCCGCGCGGCGATCTCTGCCCGCGGCACTCCCTGCGCCTCCAGCGGGTACGCCACGTTCTCGAACACCGTCATGTGCGGCCAGATGGCGTACGTCTGAAACACCATGCCGATGCCGCGCTTGTCGGGCGTGACGAACGTCGTCTTGCCGCCCGCCGTGCTGAAGACCACCGTGTCTCCGATGGCGATGGTGCCAGAATCCGGCGTCTCCAGCCCGGCGATGCAGCGCAGAAGCGTCGTTTTGCCGCAGCCCGAAGGACCCAGCAGCGTCGTCACGCTGCCGCTGGGCACCACCAAGCTCACGTTTTTCAGCGCCGCCACCGTGCCCGACGCCGTGTGAAACGTCTTGGACACGTTTTCAATTCGAATTTCCATGCGATGTCACCCACAATGCACAAAAAAGGCGCCCCGGCGTCCGCCAACCCGCGGACGCCGCGACGCGCCCCACCCGCGGTGGATCAACGGAAGATGCGTGCGAACTCTTCCGACCAGTAGAAGATTTCTTCGTCGCTCAGCGAGCGCAGCGGCAGCACCGTGGCCTCCTCGATGCCGTCGATGGGCGGATACACGCCGGGCGCCAGCACGTACTCGCCCACTTGCTCCGCCAGGATTCTGGCCGCTTCCTCGCTGAGCCAGTAGTCGATGAACAGCTTGCCCGCGTTCGGGCTCGGCGCCCGGTTGGCCAGCGCGATGCCCCGCGGCGTGCCGAACAGCGGCTCCTTCACTCGCGCCCAGTCCAGCGGCGCCGGCGCCAGCGTCACGATGTACTTGGGCATCGAGATGCCGATGAGCACTTCGCCGGAGGCGATCGGCCCGGGCGTCGGCCCGAAGGAAGCCACGAACATGGGCTTGTTGGCCGCCAAGCCCCGGATGAAGTCCCACCACGCCTCTTCCGAACCAAAGACGTTGTGCTCCTTGAGGCCCACGAGCCACTGAATCGTCGTTGCGTGGGTGGTCGGGTTCGGCATCACGATGCGGCCGCGCCACTTAGGATCGGTGAGATCCATGTAGCTCTTCGGCACGTCTTCCGGCTTGACCAGCTCCGTGTTGTACAAAATCGCCACGTACTCGATGCCGAAGATCTGGATGTACCCGTCCTCGTCGCGGCTCCACTCGGGATACCCTTCCGCCGCGGGCGACTTGTACGGCGCCAGCAGTCCGTAATCCTTCAGAATCTCCAGCAGCGGCACCGGACCTTGCAACACGCTGACCCGGTTACGGCCCGCCTGGAACTCGGTCAGGAGCGTCGCGGCGAACCCTTCGGTGGAGATGCGGGTGTAGTTGGCGGTGACGCCGTAGCGCTCCTTAAACTTCTCCAGCACGGGCTCGATGGATGTGATGTTGGCGTAGAACTCCAGCTGCCCTTCGGCTTGCGCCGCCCGGAGGAGCTCGCCGGACTGCGCCGCCGCCGGCAGAGCGGCCAGCAACAGCGTCAAACATGCGATGAGTCCGATAAGACACCGTTTCGACATCGTCAACACCCTCTTCCTGATGGTGGCCGACCGCCGTCTAAACCGATATTCTCTTGCCCGCGAACGCATCCCTGCCGGACAATTGGCAAAGTAGGGTTACTTATCCAATACCGCCTCGACTCCGCCCAGGAGTTCCATCAGCTCATTGGTGATGACGTCCTGGCGTTCCCGGCGGTACCGCATCTGCAGCTCCTCCAGGAGCTCCTCGATGTTGTCCGAGGCGTTGCGCATCGACGCGAGCCGCGCCGCGTTCTCCGCCGCGAACGACTGGATAAAGGCGTGAAACAAGTCGATGTAAACTTGCTCGCGGACCAGGTAAGGAAGCACCTTCTCCGGCGCCGGATCGATCAGGGGCGGCGTCTTCCACGGCGGCTCGTCCGCCGGCCACGCCAGCCAGCGCCATGCCTCAAAGGGCGCCAGCTGGAGATGCCGCGGCGCAAACAGCGTGTCATCCGAAGGCGCGTTGTGGATGACGATCAGCCGCCCTTTCTCGTCCAGCACATGGGAAAGGGCGACGAAAGCCTCTACTGCCGCCGTCCCCACGGCTTCGACCGAACCCGGCGCGTCCAGCCGCGCCGTCAGCCGAGCTTTGGTATCGCGCAGCCGCTCCCAGCCCCGCAGGCCGACGACGATCCAGCGGAAAGGGTCCGCGCCGGCCGCGGCCGTCTCCCGCCGCCAAAAAGCGAGCGCGTACTCGACGACGCGCTCGTTGAACTGGCCGCACAGGCCCATATCAGTTGAAATCAGCAGCACCGTGGTCGGGCGGGTTCGGGCGGCCCGTTCGTCCTGCCGGAGCAGCCGCCGTAGGCTGCGGGAGTCCATGCGGCGCAGCGCGGCATTCAACGCCAGATGCACCGTGCGGGCATACTGCGCCGCCTGCGCGGCGACGGCCTCCGCCCGCCGGATGTTGACCATCGCCAGCCCGCGCATCGTTTCCACGACCTCCAGCAGCGTGCGCGCGCTCTCGATCTTCTCCCGCAACATCTGCAGCTGCCGGCTCACGCGCCCTCACCGCCCGCCGCGCTGGGCAGCGCCGCCAGCGCCCGCCGCGCGACCACCAAGATCTGCTCTTTTTCCAACTCCGACCAGGGCTCCCGTTCCACTTTCTCAAGCAACTTCGGCACTTCCGCCCGCCACATGGCGCGCATGACGGTCTCCGCCTCGGCCACGAGCTCCAGCGGTATGGGATCCAGCAGCCCCTCGTTCAGCACCGTCAGCAGCGCCACCTGCTCGCCGACCGGCACGGGATGCTCCGGCGGCTGCTTGAGCACCTCGCGGATGCGCCGCCCGCGCCGGATGATCTGCTCCGACACCGCATCCAGCCGCGTGCCCAGCCGCGAGAAGAACTCCAGCTCCTCGAACTGGCTGTACTGGAGCCGCAGCTGCGCCGCCACTTGCCGGTACGCCGCGATTTGGCTCTTGCCGCCGACGCGCGACACCGACTTGCCCGGGTCCACCGCCGGCCGCACGCCCTGGTGGAACAGCTCCGTGCTGACGTAGATTTGCCCGTCGGTGATGGAGATCAAGTTGGTCGGCACGTAGGCGGAAATGTCTTCCGCCTGCGTCTCAGCGATGGGCAGCGCGGTCAGCGAGCCGCCGCCTCGCTCGGCCGACAGCTGCGTGGCCCGCTCCAAAAGGCGCGCATGCGCGTAAAAGATGTCGCCCGGGTACGCCTCGCGAGCGGGCGGCCGCCGCAGCACCAGCGACAGCTCGCGGTAACTCTCCGCGTGCTTGGTCAAATCATCGTAAACGATGAGAACGTCGCGGCCCCGCTCCATGAAATATTCCGCCATGCTGGTGGCTGCGTAAGGCGCGATGTAGCGCATGCCCGCCGGCTCGTCGCCGCTGGCCGCCACCACCGTCGTATACTCCATCGCGCCGTGCGCCCGCAGCGTCGCGAGCAGCTGCGCCACCGCCGTCGCCCGCTGGCCGATGACGACGTAAAAGCAAAGCACGCCCGTGCCCCGCTGGTTAAGCACCGCATCCAGCGCGATGGCCGTCTTACCCGTCTGCCGGTCGCCCAAAATCAGCTCCCGCTGGCCCCGCCCGATGGGCACCAGCGCGTCTACGGCCTTGACGCCCGTCTGCAGCGGGCGGCTCACCGGCGCCCGCTCGATGATGGGCGTAGCCGGCCGCTCCACCGGATAGTACGCCGCCGGTGCGATGGGGGGACCGTTGTCCAGCGGCCGCCCCAGGGCGTCCACCACCCGCCCGATGAGGCTGGGCCCCACCGGTACCTGCAGCACCTTGCCCGTGGCCTCTACCAGCGCCCCGGCCCGCAGCGACTCCGCCCGGTCCAGCAGCACCGCGTTGATGAAGTCCGGCTCCAGGTCCAGCGCCAGCGCCGTGATGCCGCCCGCGATGCGCAGCAATTCGCCGCTCTTGACGTGCGGCAAACCCGTGATGCGGGCCACGCCGTCGCCCACCTGCACCACGGTGCCCACCGAGCGCGTCACCAGGCCCACTGGGCGGCGTTCCCGGGCCTGGTTCAGCGCGTCGAAAACTTGTCCGATCGCCCGCTCAAGCACCGGCGCCATCCAGCTCGCCTCCGCCGGGCGCCGCCATCATTTCCGCCGCATCCTCTTCCCACGCCGCCACGAAATCGCGGGCGGTCCAGGCCAGTGCGACGTCTTCCAGCTGCACTTCCGCGCCCAAGAGCAACGACTCGTCGTGGACGACCTTGACGTCGTCCTCGCCCAGTTCCCGGTTCATCAGCCGCCCCAGGACGGAACGAATTCGCTCCGCCTGCTCCGGGCTGGGCGCGAAGCTGAGCCGCACCGTCACCGGCGGCTGCGCCTGCGCCAGCCGCTCTGCGTGCTCCTCCAGGCGCGCCGCCAGAGCCGTGATCACACCGTCGCCCAACTCGGCGCCGCTCATCTCCCGCAAGAGCTTGCGCGCCACCGCGCCCGCCTGCCGGATAATGCCCTCCTGCACTCGGGCTGCCAGCTCGCGCTGTTCCGCCGCCAGCTGCTCCAGCCAGCGCTTGCGCTCCTCCTCGGCCTCGGCCGCCGCCTGCTCCAGCAGCTGCTCCCGCAGCCGCCGCGCCTCTTCGCGCGCCTCGCGCAGGTACTGCTCCCGGGCGCTTTCCAGCTCAGCCCGCTGCCGCTCGTACGCCAGGCGCTGCTGCTCCGCCTCGGCCTTTAGCGCCTCCGCCTGTTCAATGCGCTCCTTGATGGCTTGCTCCCGGGCGGCGATGACGTTGACGATGGGCTTATACAAGAACCGATTCAGCAGCCACACCAGCAGGCCGAAATTGAAGATTTGCGCGGCCACCGTCAATGGGTCGATCTGCAATCGTCCGCCCTCCCTTCGCCGGCTCCCGCGCGACCGTGCGCGCAGGTCCCGGCGGCATCGGCGTTTGCGCCCGCCGCGCGGCTACCGGCCGAGAAAGAACGACCAGAACGGATTCGCGAACAGCAAAATCAGCGCGATGACGAAGCAGTAAATGGCCGTCGTCTCGATCATGGCGAGACCGACGAACAGCGTCCGGGAAATAACGTTGGACGCGTCCGGCTGCTGCGCGATGGCGGTCAGGGCGTCGGCCAGCGCCCGACCTTGGCCAAGCGCGTTCCCGATGGAAGCGATGGCCACGGCGAATGAGGAAAAGATGATGGACAATCCAGCCACGACGACCCTCGGATCTAGTTCCATGCTTTGAACCTCCTCCTTCTTTCGGTTAGGGTTGCGTCACCGGCCCTACCCGCCGCGCTCCTCCGCGTGCCGCTCGATACGCTGCTGCTCCACCTGCACCGCCGAAGCGATGTACACCATGGCCAGCACCGCGAAGATGTACGCCTGAATGAATCCCATCACTTGGCCCAGAAGCTGCATGATGACCGGAAACACGAACGGCGCGATGGCCAAGAGAATCGCCACGATGACGCCGCCGCTCATCATGTTGCCGAACAGGCGCATGGCCAGAGCCAGCGTGCGGGTCACGTCGCCGATGATGTTGAACGGCAGCACGAAGACGCTGGGCTGAATGTACGTCTTCAGCCAGTGCAGCACGCCCCGCTCCCGGATGGAGAAAAACGGCACGGCAAAAAAGACGCACAGCGCCAGCGCCGCCGTGGTGTTGAGCGACCCCGTGGGCGCCGAGTATACGTCGAACTCGAGCCCGAGCAGGCGGCTGACGGACGGAAACATGGTCAGCAGGTTGGACATCGCGATAAACAGAAACAGCGTGCCGATGAACGGCAAGTACGTACGTCCTTGTCCGCCCGCCAGTTCGCTGATCTGGTTTTCCATGGTCTCCACGATAATCTCCAGCACCTGCTGCTTGCGCGACACCGGCATCTCGGCCCGCAAATCACGGGTGATCCACGCCGACAGCCCCACCAGCAGCGCCATGACGATCCACGTGTTGACCATGGTCTCCCAGAAACTGAGCGACAGCTCGATTTGCATCCGGGCCCTCCTTTCTCCCCGCCTCCGCCCCGGAGCCTAGCCGGCGTGCCCTGCGAGACCGCTCGCGGCTCAACTGGGCGTTTCCTCCGGCCATCCGCGCCGCACGGCGCCGACGACGACTTGACGCGCCAGCAAGATGCCCGCTACGCAGACAGCCGTCTCCGGCAGCCTGCCGCGCGTCGCCAGCCACACGCCCAGCAGCAGCACCGCCATGCGCACCACGTACGACACGCCCAACAGCAGCCACGGCCTGCGCACCCGAGCGATGCGCCGGCTCGTCCACCACAGGCCCCAAAAATACACCCAGCCCAGGGCGAACCCGGCCGCAGCCGCCACGCCGATACGGGCCGCCCACCACGTATCCCCCGTCATTCCCCACGCCCCCGGCTCGCGTCTAATCCTCGGACTGCATCCACTTCCACGCGTTGGCGAAGCCGATGATCAGGCCGGCCACCATAAACGACAGCGTGTAGCGCAGACCCCCGCCGAAGCGGCGGTCCAGCCAGCCGCCGAAGGCGATGCCCAGCAGCGTCGGAATGACGATGGACCACCCGATGGAGCCGAACGCGCGCAAACCATGGCGCAGCGTCCGGTCGCCCATCTCCCGCGCCCGCCGCCACCGCCGCTCCTTGCGCTCCACCTCGCGCCGGAACCGCTCCCGTTCGTCCTCGACGCCCCGTCGCACGTCCTCGTCGGTCATCGCCGCCTCCCCCTCGCCGCGCCTCGCTCGGCGCCCGGCGCGCTACCGGTGCAGCTCCATGAACTCCCGGAGCAGCATCGTCTCCAGACGGCTGGCGGCCCGCTCCGCCGCCTGCGCGTGCTCGTCGGCTTCCGCGAACATGGCTTGCAAGCCGGAGGGCAAGTCTTCCATGCGGCCGGCCATGACGGCGTACCGCGTCGCCACCACGACCTGCGGGCCCTTTTTCACCAGCACGCCGCCGTCCACGGCGAAAAACGTGTCAGCGCCCTCCGGATCCGTGCACCACATGACGCCCCGCCGCAGCGGCATGACAAAGTCCACGTGGTGCGGCAAGAACCCCCGGCTGCCGCCGATGCCTTCCGCCACCACTTTGGCCACCGGCCCACAGAAAATCTGCTTTTCGCCCGTCGTCACCGTCAAGGTCATCACGGCCGCATCCCCCTCCGGCCGCCCGGCGCGCCGGTCCTCAGTGCGCCGCCTCCGCCGCCTGCGCCGCCCGCAGCAGCCGCTCCCGCTTCTCATGGGCCTCGTCGATTTCTCCGATCATGTAGAGCGCCTGCTCCGGGTAGTCGGCGAATTCGTCGTTGAGGATGCGCCGGCAGCCTTCGATGGTTTTCTCCAGCGGCACGTACCGGCCCGGCTGGCCCGTGAAGTGCTCGGTAGTGAAGAAAGGCTGGGTGAGGAAGCGTTCCAAGCGCCGCGCCCGGTTGACCAGCATCCGGTCCCGCTGCGACAGCTCCTCGATGCCCAGCATGGCGATGATGTCTTTCAGCGCCTCATACTCGGCCAGCGTCTGCCGCACTTTCTGCGCCACTTCGTAGTGCTCTTTCCCCACGATGTTGGGCGCCAGCGCCTTGGAGTTGGACTCCAGCGGCGAAACCGCCGGGTACAGGCCTTCCGCCGCGCGCTTGCGGGACAAGACAATGGACGCCGACAAGTGCTGGAACGTGTGGGCCGCGGCGGGATCGGTCATGTCATCGGCCGGCACGTACACGGCCTGGACCGAGGTGATGCTGCCGTGGCGACTGCTGCAGATGCGCTCCTGCAGCGCCGCGAGCTCCGAGGCCAGCGTGGGCTGGTACCCGACGCGCGACGGGAAGCGGCCCAGCATGCCCGATACTTCCTGGCCCGCCTGGATGAAGCGGAAGATGTTGTCGATGAGCAGCAGCACGTCGCGCCCTTCCACGTCCCGGAAATACTCGGCGATGGTCAGCGCCGTATGGCCGACGCGAAAGCGCGCGCCCGGCGCCTCGTTCATCTGGCCGAACACCAGCACCGAGTGGTCCAGCACGCCTGCCTGTCGCATCTCCCGGTACAGCTCTTCTCCTTCCCGGGAGCGCTCGCCGATGCCGCAGAAGACGCTGATGCCTTCGTACGCCCCGACGACGTTGTGGATCATCTCGGTGATGAGCACCGTCTTCCCCACGCCGGCGCCGCCGAACAGCCCCGCCTTGCCGCCCCGTTCCAGCGGCGCGAGCAAGTCGATGACCTTGATGCCGGTCTCGAACGTGGACTGGCCTGCCACCTGCCGCGACAACGGCAACGGCGGCTGGTGGATGGAGCGCCACTCCACCTCCGGGTCGCCCGGCTCGGCCACCGGCGGCCCGCCGTCGATGGGCTCGCCGAACAAGTTCAGCATCCGGCCGAGCAGCTTGCGGTGCACCGGAATGCGCAGCGGCTCGCCCGTATCCACCACCAGATCGCCGCGCGCGATGCCGAACGGGTCTGAAAATGTCACCGCCCGCACGGTGCGCTGGTCCACGTGCAAGAGGGCCTCGGCCCGGATGACGCGATCTTCCGCGCGAATCTCCAGCAGGTTGTTCAGGCGCGGCAGCTCGCCGTCGAATACCGCATCGACGACGGAGCCGCGCACGCGCACGACGCGACCGACCTTTCCCGCAGCCAAGCTCTCCGAACCGCCCTTCGCGACTGCCTTGCGGGAAACCCTTCACGGGATAGCTTCGCCGGCAGCGGAAGCCAAACCTCTGGACTTTTGTCAGGCAATATCAGGATGCGCTGGGCCTTCGCCGCGTCAGCCCTTGAGCGAGCCGGCCAGCAGGCCGCGGATGAAGTAGCGCCCGAGGAAGATGTAGATGAGGACCGTGGGGATCGCGGCCAGCACCGAGCCGGCCATGGGCAAATTCCACTGCACCGCCTGTCCGCCCGCCAGGTTGGCCAGCGCCACGGTGATGGGCTGCGCGGCCGGCCGGGTCAGCGTCACCGCCCACAGGAATTCGTTCCAAATCTGCGTGAACTGCCAGATGACCGTCACGACGAAGCCGGGCACAGACAGCGGAAGAATGATGCGCCCGTAGATGCCGAAGAAGCCCGCCCCGTCCAGCATGGCCGACTCCAGCAGGTCGTTGGGGATCTGCACGTAGAAGTTCCGGAAAATGAGGGTCGTGATGGGCAGTCCGTACACCACGTGGCAGAGGATGAGACCGGGCAGCCCGCCGTACAGCCCCGTCGCGCGCAAGAACTGAAACAGCGGGATCAAGATGCTCTGGTACGGGATGAACATGCCGAACAGGATGAGCGGGAAAATGATCTCCGAGCCGCGGAAGCGCCACTTGGAGAGCACGTATCCGTTCATGGACCCCATAATAGTGGAAAGAATGGTGGCGGTCACGGCCAGGACGAAGCTGTTGCGCAGCTGCGGCGCGAAGCGCTGCCACGCGACGACATAGCTTTCCCAGTACGGCCGCCGCGGGAACTCCCAGGCGGTGTCGAGGCGAATGTCGGCGGGCGCCTTCAAGCTCGTGGCGATGGTCATGTACAGCGGCATCAGATACGCCGCCGCCAGCAAGACCAGCACCGCATACAGCAACACTCTTTTCCACTGCGCGCCGCGCACGGCCATCACGCCTCACCCCGCGAACGGAACGTGGAGACCAGATATGGAATGATCAGCAGCGACACCAGCACCAGCAGCACGACGGCGATGGCCGCACCTTTGCCGAACTGGTTGCCGCGGAACGTCGTCAAGTACATGGAGATGGCCGGCACGCTGGTGGCGGCGTTGTCCGGACCGGCCATGACGAATACCAGGTCGAACGCCTTGAGGGCGATGTGGCCCAGGATGATGACGGCGCTCCAAATGATCGGCTTCAGCAGCGGCAGCTCCACGTAGCGGTACATCTGCCACCACGAGCAGCCGTCGACCCGCGCCGCCTCGCGCAGCTCGTCGGGAATGCCGCGCAGCCCCGCCAAGAAGAGCGCCATGGTGTAGCCGGACATCTGCCAGACCGCCGCGACGACGATGCCGATCAGCGCCAGGTTGAAGCCGTGGTACTCCGGAAACGGTAGCACTTCGATCCGGACGGCCACCGTAAACGTCCACACCAGCGCGGCCGCCGCCAGCACGCCCGCCACCACCGCCTTCGTGCGCCCGCCCGTCAGCCACCACCGGGCCGCCAGGACGAGGCACGTGACGGCGGCGAGAATGCCCAGAATTTGCGGCACATCTTGCCAGTTCCACTGCCACACCTGATCGCGGCTCGTCAGCCACGCGAACTCGATGCGCGGCAGGCCCACCAGGGTGGGCAGCACGTTGACGCCGCCTCTCGGCTGCAGCATCCAGCGCCAGATGGTGCCCGTCACGATAAACGACAGCGACATCGGGAACAGGAAGACGGTGCGGAAGAATCCCTCGCCGCGAATGCCCTGCTCCAGCAGCGTCGCCAGCACCAACCCCATCAGGAGACAGCCGGCGACAAACAGGACGGAGAACGCCAGCATGTTCACCAGGTCTTGCCGGAAGCGCACGTCGAGCAAGCCGGTGAACAGCTCGCGGAAATTGTCCAGGCCGATAAACGAAATGTCTGGATCGAGGGCCAAGGCCGCCTGCCGCCCCCAGTCGGACATCGACACGTACAGGGTCTGTCCGATGAAGCCGTAGACGAAGACGGCCAGCAGGATGAGCGAGGGAGTAATCATGGCAATGGCGATGAGGCGGTCTTGACGGGACTTCATGTGCGCTTCCTCCGCAGCCGAGCGGGCCTTGGCCGTGCCCTCGCGCCCGCCCGCCGCGCTCGGCTGAAACGGCGGGCAGGCGGCCCGGGCTTCGCGGGCCCTCCCGCGATGCCGTGACGTGCGCTTCCCGCGAAGCCCGGGGCTGCGCCGGCCGGCGCTGCGTTACCGGCCGATGCCCGACTGAATCGCGATAGCCTGTGCGGCGTTGGCCGCAGCCTGGCTGTTGCGGGTCGCCAGGAAGATCTCCATGACCGTCGCGAAGTCGTTCATGAACTGCTCGTTGGCCACGACGCCGTGCGCCAGGCTACCGACGATGACGTTGGTCTGCCAGTCACGGGCTGCGCTCTGCGCGTACGGGCCGTACTTGGACAAGTCGCTGTCCAGCCGCGGGCTGATGGAGCCCTTCAGCGGGTTGAAGATGTCCTGCGCCTCGCGGCTGCCGATCCAGCGCAGCCACTCCAGCACGCCGTCGCGGTTCGGCGCGCCCACCGGCAGGCCGAACGAGTCGGACAGCATCATGAAGATGCCTTCCGTGCCCGGCGATGGCGCCCAGCCGTAGTCCTTGCCCGGCTCCAGGCCCAGGGTGGTGGCCATATAGCCCGCCGCCCAGTCGCCCATAATGTTGAACGCCGCCTCGCCCGTGACGATCATGTCCGTTGCCTGCTGCCACGACAGCGACGCGGCGTCCGCGTTGGTGTACTCAAGGATTCGGCCGAACAGATCCCACACCGCCACGGCTTCCGGCGCCGTGAACGGCAGCTCGCCCGTCCACAGCTGCTGCCACTTCTCCGGGCCCAGCACCGCCAGCGCGACGCTCTCCCACAGGTGCGTGGCGGTCCAGTTCTCGCCCAACGACAGCGGGATGACGCCCTGCGCCTTCAAGACCGGCGCGATCTCGAGGAACTCCTCCCACGTCTTGGGCACGCTCACGCCCCACCGCTCCAAATTCTCGGGGATGTACCACATCACGTTGGAGCGGTGGATGTTGACCGGCACCGACCAGACGCCTTCCTCGGTGCTGATCAGGTCGATGAGCCCGGCCGGGAACACGTCGAACCAGCCTTGCTCCTCGAAGAGGAAGGTCAGGTCCTCCATGCGCCGCGCGATAACCCAGGTGCCGATGAGCTCCTGCCCGGCGTGCACCTGGAACGTGCCCGGCGGATCGCCGCCCAGCATGCGCGTCTTCAGCACGGCCTTGGCGTTCACGCCCGCGCCGCCCGTCACCGTGGCGTTGTTGATGCGCACGCCCGGATGGCGGGCCTCAAACTCGCGGATGATCGCTTCCAGCGCCGGCCCCTCGTCGCCCGCCCACCAGGAGAAGATCTCCACTTCCCCGGTGGCCTGGGCGAGCGCCGCGGTGGGAGCCACGAGCAAGATCGACAGAAGAGTACCGATCAGCAACAGCGACCAGCGAGGCTTCATGCGGTGCACCTCCATTGCTTTTCAGTCCGCGTCAACGTTCCTCTCCGTGCCTTCACGGAATGCAGCTCAACCGCCGTCTGCACCACACCGGGCAAAACCTTTGCGCCGGTTCCCCCGCTTTTGCTCGCGGCCCCGCATCGGGCGGCCGCCCGCACCACCCCCCTCGTCAGACGACGACTACCTTGACGCCGGACTTGCGGATACGCTCCAACTCCTCCGGATCCGCGCCCGAGTCGGTAATCAGCATGTCGACGGCCGACAAGGGCGCGATGTGCGCCGCAGCCACGTTGCCGACCTTGCTGCTGTCAGCGACTACCACCACTTCTTTGGCGGCGCGAACCATCGCTTGCTTGATTTCCGCTTCGGGCAGGTTGGAATTGGTGACGCCGTATTCGGCCGAAATGCCGTTGCAGCCGAGGAAAAGCAAATCCGCGTTGATCTTGGAGATGAGCAGCGTTCCAAAGGGGTTGACCAGCGAGTGTTGCTTGTAGCGCACGGTGCCGCCCGTCACGATGACGGTGACGTTGCGGCACCGCTCCAGTTCTACCGCGATGTTGAGGCCGCTGGTGCAGACCACGAGGCCTTCCAAGTCGGGCAGCCGCCGGGCGATGGCGGTCGTGGTGGTGCCCACGTCCAGCAGGAGCATCTGGCCTGGCCGCACCAGCTTCACCGCCTCCTCGGCGATGCGAGCCTTTTCCTCGCGGTACTGCGCCTCCTGCTCCCGGAACGAACGCTCAAAAAGCGTTCCCCGCCGCAGCGTCGCGCCGCCGTAGGTGCGCCGGACTACTCCCATTCGCTCCAGCTGAGCCAAGTCGTGGCGCACCGTGGCCTCGGACACGCCGAGGCGCCGCTGCGGTCCGTCGCGCCCGGGGCGGCGGAGCCGCCGGCCGCCGCCGACCAGATGCCTCGGCATCACCGCGAAGAGGAGTCGTAACGATGTCCGAACTGCGTTGGCACCCGTTCTTGGAGACGTGGGTCATCAGCGCCACCCATCGCCAGGACCGGCCTTTCCTGCCGCCGTTGGAGTTTTGCCCCCTCTGCCCGACGCTGCCGGGCGCGGAGCCTACGGAAGTGCCGGCCGCCGACTACGAAATCGTCGTGTTTCAGAACAAATATCCGTCGCTGCGTCCGAATCCGCCGCCGCCCGCGGTGGAAGGCACGGCCCTATGTCCTGTGGCGCCCGCGCAAGGCGAGTGCGAAGTCGTCCTGTACACGTCCGACCACTACGGCACGCTGACGCGCCAGCCCCTGTCGCACCTGCGGAACCTGATCGAGGTGTGGGCCGACCGCTACGAGGAATTGGGCCGCCGGCCCGACGTCCAATACGTGTTCATTTTCGAAAACCGCGGCGCCGAGGTGGGCGTGACGTTGCACCACCCGCACGGGCAAATTTACGCCTTTCCTTACATCCCGCCCATTCCGGCGCAGGAGTTGGCCGCCAGCCGCGGGCACTTCGAGCGCACGGGCCGGTGCCTGGGCTGCGACGTGGTGGCCGACGAGCGGGCCGATGGGCGGCGCGTGCTGTGGGAGGACGAGCATTTCATCGCCTTCGTCCCCTTTTTCGCTCGCTTCCCGTTCGAGGTGCACTTGTATCCGAAAGCGCACCGGACGGCCATCACGGAGTTGAGCGAGGCGGAGCGGTGGTCGTTCGCCCGGGCACTGAAGGCGACGCTGGTGCGCTACGACGGCTTGTGGGGCTTCCCCCTGCCGTACATGATGGCGCAGCACCAGCGCCCCACCGACGGCGCGCCGCACGACTACTGCCACTTCCACGTGGAGTTCTATCCGCTCCACCGCGCGCGAGACAAACTCAAGTACTTGGCCGGCAGCGAAACGGGCGCGGGCACGTTCATCGTCGACCTCACCGCGGAAGAGATGGCCGAGCGCCTGTTGGCCGTGCCGGTGGACGAAGCGGAACTGCGAGCGCCGAACCTGATCGGGCGAGACGGACCTGAAACGGGCGAGCCCGAGCCCGGCGTCGCGGCGAGGGGGATGCGCGATGACCGTTGACGAGGAACGCCTGCGCACGCTGCTGGACACGTTCCACGCCCGCTACCCGTTCGATCCCGCCGCGCACCCGCAGGATGCCGTCATTCTCGTCCGCTCACCAGGCCGCGTCAATCTCATCGGAGAGCATACAGACTACAACGACGGCTTCGTCATGCCGCTGGCCATCGACCGGGACATCTTGCTGGCGGGGCGCCGCCGCCGGGACGACGTGGTGCGAGTGTACTCGCTCAACATGGCGGCGGAAGCCGTCTTCCGCTTGTCTGACCTGTGCGCGCCGTCGCCCACACCGTCTCCCGCACCGTCGCCCCCCGCTGCCGCTTCGGCCGCGCAGAGCGAACTCGCGCCCACGCGGAGCGAAGGAGCGGCCGCGCCGCCCGCGGCGGGAAGCTGGCACCGCTACGTGGCAGGCGTTTTGTGGGCGCTGCGGGAGGCGGGCTGCGAGCTGGGCGGGTTTGACGCAACGCTGGCGGGCAATATTCCTGTAGGAGCCGGTCTCAGCTCGTCGGCAGCCCTGGAGGTCGGCATCGCGGTGCTCGTACAGGAGCTGTTCGAACTCGCCGTGGATCGGGCGACCATCGCCAAGCTGTGCCAGCGGGCGGAGAACGAATACGTAGGCGTTCAATGCGGCATCATGGACCAGTTCGCCGTGGCGCTGGGCCGGGATGGATACGCGTTGCTGCTGGATTGCCGCACGCTGGACTGCCGCTACGTCCCGCTGCCGGCGCGGCACGTGCGCCTCGTGGTGGCGGACACGGGCGTGCGGCGTGCGCTGGCCTCCTCGGAATACAATACACGCCGGAGCCAGTGCGAGCAGGGCGTCGCCTTGCTGCGTCAGCACCTGCCGGGGATTCGGGCGTTGCGGGACGTTTCGCCCGAGGCGTTCGCAGCGCTGCGGGACCGGCTCCCCGGCGTCATCGCCCGTCGCTGCAGCCACGTAATTTCCGAAAACGCGCGCGTGCAGGCGACGGCGCAGGCCCTGGCGAATGACAACTTCGAGGCGTGCGGCCAACTGATGTACGCGTCCCACGCCAGTTTGCGGGACGACTACGAAGTCAGCTGCCGCGAGCTGGACGAAATGGTGGACATCGCGCGGAGCGTGCCCGGCGTCTACGGCGCGCGCATGACCGGCGCGGGCTTCGGCGGCTGCATCGTCAGCCTGGTCCGCGCGGAGGCGGTGGACGCGCTGGTAGCCGCCATCGAGGCGGAATACCCCAAGCGCACCGGCAAGACGCCGGCCGTGTACGTGGTGGCCCCGTCCGGCGGCGCCGCGCGCATCCTGTAGCAACGGAGAGGAGTCCGACCATGGCCGTCACGGAACTGCCCGCCTGGCGAGCGTTGCAAGCGCACAAGCGAGAGATGGAAAAGCGCCGCATGCGCGACTTGTTCGCAGCGGACCCGCACCGCTTCGAGCGCTACTCGCTCCAGTTGGGCGACCTGCTCTTTGACTACTCCAAGAACTTGATTACGGACGAGACGATGGCGTTGCTCTTCCAGCTGGCCCGCGAAGCCGGCGTGCCCCAAGCCATCGAGGCCATGTTCTCCGGCGCCAAGCTGAACACGACGGAAAAGCGGGCCGTGCTGCACGTGGCGCTGCGCAACCGGTCCAACCGGCCCATCTACGTGGACGGCCAGGACGTGATGCCGGCCGTCAACGCGGTGCTGGAGAAAATGCGCCGTTTCGTGAATGAGGTGCGCAGCGGCCAGCGGCGAGGCTTTACAGGCAAGCCATTCACGGACGTGGTGGGCATCTGCATCGGCGGCTCGCATCTCGGCCCCCGCATGCTGTGCCGCTCCCTGGAGCCTTACGCCGACGGGAAGCTGCGGGTGCACTTCGTGACCAACGTCGATCCGACCAACATCACCCGCACGCTGCGGCAAGTGCCGGCGGAGACGACGCTGTTCGTCGTCGCCTCGAAGTCGTTCACGACGCAGGAGACGATGGTCAACGCGCAGACGGCGCGGCGCTGGCTGGTCGAGCAGCTCGGCGACGAAGCGGCCGTCGCCCACCACTTCGTAGCGGTGTCCACCAACGCCAAGGCGGTGCGCGCCTTCGGCATCGGCGAGGAAAACATGTTCGAATTTTGGGAGTGGGTCGGCGGGCGCTTCTCCATGTGGTCGGCCATCGGCTTGCCCGCAGCGTTGTATTTGGGCATGGAGCGCTTTGAAGAGGTGCTGGCGGGCGCGCACGCCGCGGACGAGCACTTCCGCACGGCGCCGCTGGAACGCAACATCCCGGTCATCATGGGCCTGCTGGGCGTCTGGTACATCAACTTCTGGGACGCCGACACCCACGCCATTTTGCCCTACGACGACTACCTGGCGCCTTTCTGCGACTACATGCAGCAGATCGACACGGAGAGCAACGGCAAGAGCGTCACGAAAGACGGCCAGCCCGTGCGGTGGAACACGGGTCCCATCGTCTGGGGCTATCCGGGCACCGACGCCCAGCACTCGTTCTTCCAGCTGCTGCATCAAGGCCCGCGCTTGGTGCCGTGCGACTTCTTCGTGGCCGCTCAGCCCCCGCATCCGGTCGGCAATCACCACGACGTGCTGGTGGCCCACTGCTTCGCGCAGTCGAAGGCGCTCATGGAAGGGAAAACGGAGGAAGAAGCCCGGGCCGAGCTGCTGGCGGCGGGGGTCGACCCGGCCGACGTGGACTTGCTGGCCAAGGCCAAGACGTTCCCCGGGAACCGGCCGTCCAATACCTTCCTATACAAGAGGCTGACGCCGCATACGCTGGGCATGCTGTGCGCCTTGTACGAGCACAAGGTGTTCGTGCAAGGGACCATCTGGAACATCAACAGCTTCGACCAGATGGGCGTCGAACTGGGCAAGCAGCTGGCCGGCACGATTTTGCCGAAGCTGACCGAAGGCCCCATCGACACGGGCGACTCCAGCACCGACGGCCTCATCGCCGCCTACCGGCGCTGGCGCGCGGGGTAAGCCGGGCGAGAGCGAGGGCGGCGCAGCCGAGGCACAGGCGCGAGACCGGCCGGCCGCGGCAAGAGCCGGCCTCCCGCCGCACGCCGGCGGCTTTGTCACCCCAAGGGGCTTGCGCACGCGAGGAGCTTACCCACGCGCAAGCCCTTCAACGCGCGGTAAGGCTGTACCACGCCATGCCGATGTATTCCGCCAGGGCCGTGGCCGACGAGGCCAGGTGCATCGACCGCGGCATGAAGCGCAGCAAGCCGAATTTCTGGTCCACGGGCACGTCGAAGGCGGGCACGGGCACGACGTCCGGGAACAGCTTTTCGAATTCCCGCACGGCCCTGGGTAAATGCCACGACGATGTGACGACGCCGATCGTATCGCCGGGTTCCACCACGCCGAGCCGCTGCAGCTCCAGCGGATGCTCCCGGGTCGTGCGGGCGTTGGGCTCCACCACGACCCGATCCTCCGGCACGCCCAAAGCGACCGCCAGCTCTTTCATCATGTTGGCCATTCGCGCCGGATCCTCGTCCACGCCGGCGCTTCCACCCCGATGCTCGGCCGCCCCGCTGCGCGCCCAGCGCCCGGTCATGACCAAAAGCCGCGCGTCGCTGGCGAAAAAGGCCCGCACGCCTTGAATGACGCGGGCGGTCGTCCAAGCGTCCAGCTGGTCGTACGCGGGCAGCGGCGCGTCGACGAAACTGCCCGACAGCACGACGACCACATCGACGCGGGCCAAGTCCTCCGCCGCGGGAATCGGATGCACCGCGCTCAGCCGCTTGATGAGAATCGACTCCGCCGCGTGGGTTCCCAGCAGCCAAAGACCGGCCGCCGCGCACAACCCGAGCACCAAACCGGCGCGAGCCGGCTTGGAAAGCGCCCGCCAATGCCGCAGCGTCGCAAGATGGCTCGCCAGCACGGCGACGAGAAACCACAGCAACGGATCCGCCAGCGCCTTTCCCATGACAGCCGCTCCCCTTCGACGAAACGAATGCCTCGACCATCGTCCCGCTTGCCGGTAGCCCGTCGTCAGGCGCCTAAGACCGGGACCGGCTTGGTTCCTCATGCTTGGTTCCTCATGCTGGTTCCTCATTATGCCGCCGGCCGCAAGCCTCCTGCCGGCGCCGCTGGCATCCGGAGCGCGCGAGCTTGACGGAGGCCGTGGCATTCCCGAAAAACCGTTCTACACCTTGCCCACGAAACTCGGCGAGGACACCACCGGCTTCAACGAGCCCGAAACGAAGAGGGCGCCCTCCCAAGGGCGCCCTCCCTTGTGCGTCCAGCTCGCCGGGCTGCGGTCAAAAGTCGAACTGAACCCTGACGAACGTCGTTTCGTTGGCCCGGACCGTGACATTCTCCACGACTTTCAGCGCTTGCTCACCGTGCAACGTCTCGTCCAGCGCCACGGTCAGCCAGTAGTCGCCGGGCTCGACGCCCCGGAAGAAAGCCAGGCCATGGTACGGAACCGGCGTGTCGCCGAAGCCGCCCGTGCGGATCGGGTACGCGGCCAGTTCCGCTTCGTCGCCGCGGTTGCGCCACAGCGTCACTTCCGCGTTGGGAATCGGCTCGCCGGCCGGGCCGAACACGTAGACCTCGATGCCGCCCAGAGGACGACCCTCAAGGTCGGCCGCGATCGCGTTGGCCAGGTTGATGCGGCCGTGGCCGTACTGGTTGAACGTGTAGCCTTCCTTGAAGTCGGCCGTCCGTTCGAGCAGGTCCTTAATCTGCGCCGGCGTCGCGTCCGGATAGAGCTGCTTCAGCAGCAGCGCGGCGCCGGACACGTGCGGCGCGCTCATGGACGTGCCCGAAGCCCAGGCGATACGGTTGAGGTTATAGGCGGAGAACACGAACTGCCCCGGCGCCATGACCGAGATGTGCCGACCCGTCGTCGAGAAGTCCGTCTTGTCGTCGTGCTCGTCGGAAGCGCCCACGGCGATGACGCCCTGGTACGCCGCCGGATAGCGAACTGCCTGGTTCTCCGTGTTGCCCATCGACGCGACGACGACCACGCCGCGGTCAAGCGCGAAGTTGATCGCATCCTGCACGGCCAGCGAGTAGACCGCGCCGCCGAGACTCATGTTGGCCACGTCCACCGTGCGGGTCGGCAGGCCCACCCAGCTCGGATCCGCCGCAATGATAAGCGCGAAAGCCACCGCCCAGTTGGTGGCACCGTCGTCGTTGAACACGCGGATCGGGAGAATTTGCGCATCGGGCGCGATACCGGTAAACCCGCGGCCCGCGTGGATGAGACCGGCGGCAATGGCCGCGACGTGCGTGCCGTGGCCGTTCCAGTCCTCGGTGCCCAGCTCGGGCGCGTCCGGGTTGTAGCCCGGCAACACCTTGCCTGCCAAGAACGGGTGATCCGACTGCACGCCCGTGTCGATGACGGCCAGGATCGTGCCCTCCCCCGTCAGGCCGGCCTGCCACGCCGCGTCAGCCCGAATCCGCTTCAGGCCATACTGGTACTTGTTGTAGTCCGAGTTCGGATCGTCGATGAAGTCGAACCGATCCGGCCCGGCCGCCGGCTCGAAGTCCAAGGCGGCCGGCGCGGCCACTTCCACGTTGTTCCGCACCGGCAGCACGTAGTCGATGAAGTTGGCCTGCGCGTAGCGGACGCCGGGCTCGTTGCGGAGCGACCGCATCGCGTCGGTCAGCGAACGGGACTTGTCGTTAAGCTCCAGCTTCGCCAGGCCAATCTGGGGCAGATAGCCCGTCAGCTTCGCGTCCAGCTTGGCCGCGATGCGCTCAGCGACCTCCTCCGACTCCACGCCGACCAGGATTTCGCCGGGCACGTGAGCAGCCAAGTCTTCGTCCCGCAGGTCATCGCCCGGGAACGCCGCCGGCTGGGAGACGTCGGGTGACGTCCGGAACGTGCCCGGAGTCACACCGACGAACCCGCCGAAGCAGCCGGCCAGCAGCAAGGCCAGAACCATCAGCGCGGCGAGGGACGCCGCCGGCTTCAGTCTCAGCATGTTTCGCTCACTCCCTTGCGCGAGTTGCAACGGCCACAACCGCCTCAGTGTCCGAGCGTCGTCGTGAACAGGAACTCACCGTTCAGCGCGCCCGCGTACCCGTTTTCAGCCGCCGGCCCGGTCCACGGGAAGGAAACGGCCATGGAGTTCGGGCGATAGTACGCGTAGGCGGCGCCTTCCACAATGTTCCACTGGTACGTCCGGCCAGGTCGCAGGTCGACGCCCGTGCCGTCGAAGTTGTACTTGACTTGCTTCACGTCTTTGAGACCTTCGTAATACCACGCGTAGTAGCCGAACTCGCCCGCCGGCTCGCCGGCCACGCCCGCCACGAAGATGTCGTAGACGTACTCGTCGGCGCCGATGTCTTCGTAGGTCCAGGTGAACGTCGGCTCCAACGGCACGTTGGTCGCGCCGTCCTCCGGCGAGACCAGGTAGATGGCGAACCGGTCGAGCGGCTTCACCCAGACCGGCACGCTCCACGGGCCTTTCTCATCGTTGGGCCCGACGGCGCGGACGCGGTAGTACACCGGCACGCCGGGCTCTAGGTCGGGGCTGAGGTCCATGTACTCGGTGCCGTACCAGCTGCCCACCTTGCCGACGCGCTGCCACGGCCCGTTCGGGCTGAAGGCGCGCTCGATCTCGTATCCGGCGGCGCCGGCCACGGGTGTCCACAGGATGCTCACAAACATCGTCACGTCTTTGTCAAGCCGCGACGTGTCGATCGTATGGCCGTTGGGCAAGACGAGCAGGTGCGGGTCGCCCGGAATGCCAAGCAGGTCGTACACCGCCGCCTGGCGAGCGCGATACAGACCCAGGTCGTGGCCGTAGGTCACGGCGACGAGATCGACCCAGTCAACCGGATGCAGGAACACCGACGGGTCGCTGACCGCATAAACGAACGGGATGCGAATCTCGGTGAAGTTCTCCTGCCAGTCGTAGGCGGCCACGACCAGTTCCGTCTCGCCCGGCGCGTCGAACAAATCCCACAGGAAGAACGACAGAGTCTCCGCAAGAATTCCGGACTGGAAGTCCGTGGTGTAGCCGCGGTGGCCTACCCAGACCTGAATGCGGTAAATGTCATACTCGGCCTGAACGTCGACGACGCCGAACACCAGCGCGTTCTGCTCGATGACGGTGCCCGGGCCGAACGGAACGAGCGCGCCGTCGACGTCAAGGTAGACGTTGATCGTCGGCGCCTTCGCACCCTTGTCGGGATCGCGCAGCTTGCGGCTGATGAGGTCGACCTTCGCCTCCCCGGCCACGTCCAGGAAGAGCGCCTGGCGCTTGGCCTGCGCATGGCCGGGCTTGTCGGCCACGATGTCATACGTGCCTGCCGGGAGGTACAACACATAGGCGCCACTTTCGTCGGTGGCCGTCGAGGCCACGGCCTCGCTGGTGCCGCTGACGTATGCGGTCACCGTGGCACCCGGAACCCGCTGGCCGCCCGTGCTGGCCGTCACGAAACCATAGACCCGAGCATGCGAAGGATCAGGTTCTTCGCCGGGATCACCAGGATCCTCACCCGGCGGTTGCTGCGCCAACGGTTTCAACGTCACGCTGATCGCTACGGTCGCGTTCCGCTGCACCGTAACCGAACGGGTCTCCGGCTCGTATCCTGCGAGTTCGAGCTTGATTTGGTGCGTGCCGACCGACACGTTGCTGAGGGTCGCCGGCGTCACCTGGCCGGTATCCTTGCCGTCAAGGAAAATCTTGGCGCCGGCAGGCTCGGAAGTGACGGCAATTCGCCCGACCCCGGGCGAAACGCCGAAGCAACCGGCCAGCAGCAACGCCAGCACGACGAGAAGTAGTACAGGAGAGCGTCTCATTCCGCGTCGTCCCTCCTTAGAAGTGGTTCCCCCGCGAGGCGCCCCGTGCTTCGCCGGCCCCGCGGTGGAGTGGTGTTGATTTTTCGCTGTGATCTGACATTTTTCCTTCTTCGCATGTGCCGCGAAATTTCGTGAGTACATTTCTCTTACCGCTGCGTGCGGGACTAGATGACTGTGACAATCAAGAGGAAAAAGAATAGAGTGCAGCGAAAATCGACCGTCGGCTCACAAATCGCAACCGTTGAGCCAATTTCCCAAAAACGACAAGAGAAAGACGAGACGCAATGGCCCGCACCGTTGTCATCGGCGGAGGCGTCATCGGCCTCCTCTCCGCGTATGAGCTGAGGCGCCGTCACCGCGACGTCGTCGTAGTTGACAAGGGCGAGTTCGGCAAGGGAGCTTCTTGCGGGAACGCCGGCTGGATTACGCCGTCCCTGTCCATGCCCGTGCCCGCGCCCGGCCTCGTGTCGCAATCCCTCAAGTGGATGCTGCAGCCCGACAGCCCGCTGTACGTCAAGCCGTCGGTGGTGCCGGGCATGCTGGGCTGGCTGCTGGAATTTTGGCGGCACTGCAACGAGGAAAAGTACGCACAAGGCCGGGAGGCTCTGGCGCAGCTGAACCGGCTGGCGCTGCGAGATTTTGACAATTTGGCCGCCCAGGGCCTTGACTTCGAAATGCATAAGGCCGGCCTGATGTACGTCTTCGCCCATGCAGGCCGGCAAAGGCTACAGCATCACGATTCGCAATCCGCGGCTGCAGCTGCGGCACAGCATGTACCTGGCCGAAGGGCGCGTCGCCTTGGCTCCCTATGAAGGCGCGCTGCGGGTCGCCGGGACCATGGAGCTCTCGGGCATCAACACCAACTTCTACGAAGAACGGGTTGCCGGCATCCGCCGCAGCACGTACCGGTACTTGACGCATTGGGAGGAAGGCGACGAGCAGCAAGTCTGGGTCGGCATGCGCCCCTTGTTGCCCGACGGGCTGCCCGCCATCGGCCGGGCGCCGACGCTGCCGAACCTGTACGTCGCCTCGGGCCACGCGATGCTCGGCATCACGCTAGGCCCGACGACGGCGGTCATCATCGCCGACCTGATGACGACGGGCCAGACGTCCGTGGACTTGCGCCCCTTCGCGCCCGGGCGCTTCGACCGCCGCTACGCGCAGAAGATGGCATGAGCCGGGCCGCCCGGCGCGGCCCGGCCTCGCGCTGCCGACTCAGCCGCGCTCCGCGGCCGCCAGCGCGTCGCGCACGCGCCCTTGCGCCTGTTCCAAGAGCGCCCGCGCCGTCTCGGCATCGACGCCGGCCTTATGCATGACGATGGCCACATCCATGCGTCCGTCCGCCCGCTCCAGCAAGCTCCGGGCGGTCTCTTCATCGACATCGAGGGCTAGTTGCACGATGCGCACCGCTCGCCGCAGCAGCTTCTGATTGGTGGCCTGCATGCCGATGAGCAGGTTGCTGTACACTTTCCCGAGCCGGATCATGGCGCCGGTGCTCAGCATGTTCAGCACCAGCTTCTGCGCCGTGCCGGCCTTCATGCGGGTGGAGCCCATGAGCACCTCCGGCCCCACGACCGTGCAAATCGTGATGTCGGCCAGCGCTTCCATAGGGCTTCCGGCGTTGCACACCAGAGCCACCACGGTGGCGCCGGCCTCCTTCGCGGCTTGCATCGCACCCAGCACGTAAGGCGTGCGGCCCGAGGCGGCGATGCCCACCACTACGTCTCGGGCCGACACGCCCCGGCGGCGGATGTCCGCCGCCCCCTGCTCCCTGTCGTCCTCGGCCCCTTCCACACCATTAGCCGCTCCAGCAAGAATCCGCAGCTGGCCGCGGACTTCGCGCTGTTCCTGACCAACGCCGAGAACCAGGTGAAGTTCGCGAAGATCGTCACCATCTTCCCGAGCATCATCGAGGCCGCGGAAGATCCGTTCTTCGCCGCCGGCGGCGACACACCGGAGGATCAGGCGCGCATGATCGCCGCGGGCAGCCTGTGGAAGATCGATGCGACGCCGACGGACCTGCCCGATGCGGCCCGCATGACGCAGATTCTCGACGACGCCATGACCGCGGCGCTGCTCGGCACCAAGACGCCTCGCCAGGCCATCCAGGATGCGGCCCGCGAGTGGCAGCAAATTCTGGATCAGAGCCGTTGAGGCGGTGCAACGCTCGCAAGCGAAACGTTGAGCAGTCGGTAGGGAGGGGCGGCAGCCGACGGCCGCCCCTCGCCGTTCCGGGGGAGGCATGGCAATGGGCTCGGCGATGCGGCGTCGCCGAATTTGGACGGCGTATGCCTTCATGGCGGTGCCGCTTCTGTTCACGATTGTCTTCATCTACTATCCGATGATCGCCAACCTGGCGCTGGCGTTTTTCGAATACAACGTGATCCAGCCGCCGAAGTTCGTCGGTTGGGACAACTTCAAGCGCGCCTTTTCCGATCCGCTGGTGGCCAACGCGCTGAAAAACTCCTTCAAATACCTTCTGATCGTGCCCGTCATTCAGCTGGTGTCGTTCCTGATGGCGCTGCTGGTCCACCGCCGCTGGCCGGGGATTTCGCTGTTCCGCAGCCTGTATTTCTTTCCCGTCATCACGCCGATGATCGTGGTGTCGCTGGCGTGGAAATGGATTTTCCAAAGCGACGGCATCCTGAACTACGTCCTGCGAGCCGTCGGGCTCACAACCCGGCCCATCTTGTTCCTTTCGAATCCGGACATCGTGCTGTACAGCGTCATGTTCGTCACCTTCTGGACTGGCATCGGCTATTACATGATGATTTACCTGGCCGGGTTGCAAGGCATCCCGGAGGAGTACATCGAAGCCGCCAAACTGGACGGCGCCAACTCGTACCACCTTTTCACCAAGATCTTGATGCCGCTCATGCGCCCGTACATTTTGTTCTGCTCCATCATATCCACCATCGGCGCCTTGGGCGTTTTCACGGAAGTGTACGCGGTGACGCGCGGCGGGCCGGGCCACGCTTCCGAAACGATGGGCATCTTGATTTACAAGACGGCCTTTGACCACCTGGAGTTCGGCTACGCGGCGGTCCTGTCCATCCTGCTGACGGCGTGCATCCTGGCCGTGACGCTCGTCAACCTCTGGTTCCAGCGCAAGGGCGGTTTGGAGGAATACTGATGGCGTTGAAAGCGGTCAAGGTCATCCTCGTTTACGCGGTGCTCATCGCGCTGGCCGTCTTTACGGTGTGGCCGTATTACTGGATGCTGAAGATCTCGCTGGAGACCGCCGCCAGCGTCTACGCCTGGCCGCCCAACTGGATCCCGGATCCGCCGACGCTCGAGAACTACATCACGGTGTGGAAGACGATGGGCGTCTGGCGGTACTTGCTCAACTCCATCATCATCAGCGGCATCGGCGTCTTCGTCTCCGTGACGTTTGCGGCGCTGTTCGCCTACCCGCTGGCGCGGTTTGAGTTCCCCGGCCGCAACCTGATCTTTTTCCTGGTCCTGCTGCCGATGATGGTGCCGGCGCAAGGCAGCTTCATCATCAATTTCCTAACCATCCGCCGGCTGGGCCTGGTGAACACGTACTGGGGCGTCATCCTGCCCATGGCGGTAACGCTCTTCGGCGTCTTCCTGCTGCGGCAGTCGTACATGGGCATCCCGCGCGACTACGAGGACGCGGCGCGCATCGACGGCGCCAGCGAGTTTTTCATCTGGTTCCGCGTCATGCTGCCGATGATCAAGCCGTCGCTGGCCACCTTGGTGCTGCTGCAGTTCATCGCCTTCTGGAACAACTTCCTGTGGCCGCTCATCGTCTTGCGGGATCCGAACATGTACCCGCTGTCGGTCGGGCTGCTCTACCTGAACGACTCGTTCCAGACCAACTTGCGCAGCGTGGCGGCGGGCGCCGTCATCGCCACCGCCCCCATTGCCCTCCTGTTCCTGTTCCTGCAGCAGTACTTCGTCAAAGGCCTGACGGCGGGCGGGGTCAAGTACTAAACGGACGGGCTCGGCGCCAAGCACGGAAAAGACGACGGCGCAGCCGGTAGGCTGCGCCGTTTCTTCCCGCGGGCGGTGCGCGTGCGCCCGCGCCGTTTTCCGCAGACTTCCACCGACTCGCAGGGGCCTGCCCTTAAGAAAGCGGCTCCACGTTGGCGTCGCGCAGCGCCCGCAGCTGCGCCATGACGTCGTCGGGAATCGTTCCGTAATACGCCCGCAGCGCCAGATAGACGGCACCCACGATGGGCTCCTTGACCCAGACGGTAAGCTTCGCGCGAGGCGCCGCCTTGGCCAGGGCCGTCCGGAAGCGTCGCCGCCAGAACTCACCCATGGCGAAGATGCCGCCCGCCGCCACGACGGGCACTTCCTCGACGCCGTCGAACCAGGGAGAACGTGCCAGCGCCGCCCGGACGTGCTCAGCCAGCTCCTCCGCCGCCTGGTCCAAGATCCGATTGGCCGCCGCGTCGCCGTCCTGCGCGGCTTGCGCTACCAGCGGCGTCAGGCGCGCGATCCACGGCCGGCCGAAATCGCCGCGGTGCACCGCGCCGGGCAGCTCCCGCACGTCGGACACCTGTGCCCGCTCGGCCAAAAGCTTCGTCAGCACCGTCGGCTCGTCGCGGCCGTCCGCCGCCCGCAGCGCGAGGCGAATGGCCTCCCGGCCGATCCAGTAGCCGCTGCCCCCGTCGTCCACCAGCGGCCCCCAACCGCCCACGCGAGCCCGCTGGCCGCCGGGCCCCATGGACAAGCAGACCGAACCGGTGCCCGACAAAATTAAAATCCCGGGGTCGCCCAGCGTGCCGGCCAGCAGCGCGCCGTCGGCGTCGTGCCGCAACACAATCTGCGCCTTGGGAAACAGGCCGGCCATGCCGTTTTGCAAGCCCGTGCGCTCCCGCTCCGGCTCCGTGCCAGCGACGACGGCGGCCGCGACGGCCACCTGCTCCACGTGGCCAACGGACCGCTGAATCTCAGCGTCTCCGCCCTTCTCTCCCAGCCCCGCCAGGCCGGCCGAGCGTGCGCCGTCGGCCACCGCCTGCGTGGCCGCCTCGATACCCACCACCGTCACCGTGGACGGTCCGCCCCGTCCTTCGGCGACGACTCTCCCGCTCGTATCCAGTACCCACAGCTTCGTCTTGCTGCCGCCGCCGTCGACGGCGACCAACAACTTGTCCAACCCGTTCACCTTCCCTGAATCCGCCTGCCGGTCGTACTCGCTTCCGCCACCAACCCGTGCCCGGCGGGTTGCAACCCGGGAGAAGAGTCCTTCCCGCACCGCCTGCGCGAGCCGCTCCACGGCCCGCTTTTCCTCTTCATTGTACTGCGGCTGAGCGATCAGCACCACGTCGGCCCCGCCCTGTCGCGCCAAGCGCTGCAGGCCGTCCGTCAGTTCCTGCAATTGGGCGGGCGACGCGACGTTGCCGGAAAAGAGAAGAACGCCGCCGGCGTGGTACTTCTGCATCAGCTCGGCGGCCTGCGCGCCGGCCTGCCGGCCGGGCACCCCATCATGACCATCGGGCCGACTTTCTGCTCCAGCGGCAAGCCATCCATCCGCCTTCCCTCACCACAATTCCCCGAGCAGCCGGAGCTTCCTGCGCCCCCGTCGGCTGCGAACAAATTCGCGCGCCGGTTCCCGCGCCTGGCCCCGTAGACTTTGGCCGCCGGGTACGCTACGCTGGCTATAAAGACGGAAAAGGAGCCTTGCCCGTGAGCAGCGCCGCCATGGACGAAGCGATTCGCGAGCTTCTGGCCGCCCTGGGACCGGACCTCGTGCTGACCGACGAGGCGGACCGCATCAGCTACAGCTACGACGCCACGCACTTGTCCCATCGGCCGGACGTCGTCGTCTTTCCTCGCACCACGGAGCACGTACAAAAGGTCATGGCCATTGCCCGGCGCCACCGGGTGCCCGTCTTCCCGCGCGGCAGCGGCACGGGTCTCAGCGGCGGCGCCATCCCGCTGGGCGGCATCGCCTTGGTCATGACCCGCATGAACCGCATCCTCGAAATCGACCCCCGCGACATGCTGGCGCGGGTCCAGCCCGGCGTGCTGACGGCCGACTTCAAGCGGGCCGTGGAGGCGGAGCGGTTTCAGGTCACCTTGGTGGTCTTCGGCCACGCCGGCGACGGCAACTTCCATCCGGACCTGATCTGCGACGAGCGCGATCCGGAGGAGATGCGCCGCGTCGCCCAAGCCATCGACGCGATTTTTGAAGCGGCGCTGCGCCACGGCGGCACGCTGAGCGGCGAGCACGGCATCGGCCTGCTGAAGCGGCCGTACATGACGACAGCGTTCGATGCCCCGACGCTGCGGGCCATGCGGGCATTAAAGCAAGCCTTCGATCCCGACAACCTGCTCAACCCCGGCAAGCTGCTGCCGCCGGTGGACGGCGCGGAGGAGCGGTCCGCATGAGCGCCCACGAACCCCTGAACGCAGCGCTCCGGGAAGCGACGCGCTGCATCCAGTGCGGTTTTTGCCTGCCCGCCTGCCCGACTTACGAAGTCTTCGGCGTCGAAAAGCACTCGCCCCGCGGCCGCATAAGGCTCGTCGAAGAGTGGGCGCTGGGCCGGGCGGGGTTGAGCCCGGGCCTGCAGGAGGCGCTGGACTTGTGCCTCGACTGCCGCGCCTGCGAGCAGGCGTGTCCCATCCACGTGCGCTACAGCGTGGTGCTGGCGCGGCACTACGGCGACCCGGAGTTGGCCCGGGAGCTCGTGGTGCGCAACCTCCTGGCCCTTGGCGCCTTGAACGAAGCCGATGACACGCTCATCGCCATGAACGCGGGCGGCTGCATGACTTGGTTGAAAGAAGCCGCCGAGCTGTTCCCGCCGGGAACGCCCGAACACGCGGCGGCCTTGCGGCTGGCGGCGCGAGTGCGAGACGTCTCCCAACTGCTGCTGGCCGCGTCCAGCGGAGCGCCTGCGGCTCGCCGGCCGCTGCGCGTCATGTACCAGCCGTCGTGCCATTTGGCCAACGCCTGCGGCGGGCTTTTCCCGCAGGCTCAGGACCAACGGCAACGCCGCGATGAAACGGCCGAAGACCGATGATCACTGCCGGATCAAGGCCGATGACATTTCATCAGGGCACCGGCGCAACGCGGAAAGAGTCTCAACGTCTAAAGAGCCCAAACGCGGAAGGAGCCCGGGAACACAAGCCGCGTTCCCGGGCTCCCCGGGCGCATCGGACCGCTGCTGAGACGTCCGCTACCGGATTTCCAAGCGCCGCCCGTACCCTTCCCTCGGATTCCGTTTCGGCGCCCGCACCTCCAGGACGCCGTTGACGAACCGCGCTTCCGCCTTGTCCGGATCCACTTCGGTCGGCAGCGGAATGACCCGCTGGAACGAGCCGTACTGCCGCTCCGTGTGGAAGTAGCCTTGGTGCTCGATGCGCGTCTCCTGCCGGCGCTCGGCCCGCACCGTCAGGCGATCGTCCGTCAGCCAGACGTCGGCGTCGTCCGGGTTCACGCCCGGCAACTCGACGCGCACCACCACGTCGTTGCCTTCCTCGGCCACTTCCACCGCCGGCACCCGCCGCCGCTCGAAGGGGAAGAACTCCTCCAACAGCTGCCACGCCGAGTAGGGCATGGCCCACATGCGCTCAAACCAGTCGTCCAGCGTGTTGTACCTTCTCACCAGCCACCGCATACGCACCCCTCCATCGCCTGCGGTTTGGCGCGCCGGCAGCGCCGCAACGCCGCCGCGCGCCCGGCTGTGCCGCGACGAAGTCTGCCCGAATTTTCCATTCCTCGCACCTTGATTATAGGGGAAAAGTCAAGGAAAGTCAAAGCGCGACGACAAAAAACGCGGCTTGACCAGGCGCCCCGGTCAAGCCACACCAACGGCGTGCGGCCAAACCATCGGTGCCCACCTGCACCCCATGCCGGCGGCCGAGGGAGATGAACACCGTGTCGTCTTTCAGCCCTTCACCCTGCACCTCCACGATGGTGCCTCGGAAGCTGAACACCGCGGCGAGCCGGTTGCGAAAGCGTTCGCCGAGCCGTTGTCCAGCGCCCGGCGTTGCGCCTCCTGGGCCGTCTCGCCCGTGCCGCTCCCTTCGACCCGCAGCGTCGCGAGCAGGCGCCCGGTCTGCATGTCAATGAGACGGACCATCGTCACCGCCTCGGCGCGGTAGAACGACTCCATCCACCGGGTCTCCAGCGCTTCCAGGCTGGCGATGAGGCCCACGTCGATGCCGAGAATGCGGCCCACGGCCACGGCCGTATCGGGGTCGATCGCGCCCGACAGCTGGAACTTCTGTTCCCGCAGCACCGCGTCGATATTGCTCCGCTCCACCACGTCGAAGCGGCCCAGCGTCGTCACGTCGTGGGTGATCAAGTTGCGCACGTAATCGGCGAAGTTGCGCATGTAGTCCGTGTACCCGCCGACGCGCGACGTTTCTACGCCGAGCACGCCTAGCCGCGGCTTGTCCTGCGCCGCCGCCGGACCCGCCAGCGACGCCGCCAACGCCGCCGCGACCAGTCCCGCGAGAACGAGCCTCCGTGCCAACGTCACCCTCCGCCGCCTCCTTGCCTTCCGCCAAGCCGTTGCCTGCCGCCGGCCCGCCGTCTTCAGCTGGACAGCAGCTCCCGATAAGCGATGGGATTCACCGGCCGCCCGTCCACCGCCTCGTACAACATGGCCACCATGCGCTCCAGCGCTTCCGGGTCCCGCGCCGGCACGCCTTCGGCCAGCATCTCCTCGAACTGCTGCACCGTGCGCCGCACGGCTTCCACGTCCACCTTGCCGCCGTTGAGCACCAGAATCTTCTCGTGGCTCGTCTTGCTCACCGTCTCGTCGTCGTTGACCAATTCCTCGAACAGCTTCTCGCCCGGGCGGATGCCCGTGTAAACGATTTGGATGTCCTTGTCCGGCTCGTACCCGGACAGGCGAATCAAGTCGCGCGCCAAGTCCGCGATGCGCACCGGCTCGCCCATGTCGAGGACGAACACTTCGCCGCCTTCGCCCATGGCCGCCGCCTGCAGGATTAACTGCACCGCCTCGGGGATGGTCATGAAGTAGCGCGTCATCTCCGGGTGCGTCACCGTCACCGGGCCGCCCCGCTCGATCTGCTTGCGGAACAGCGGGATGACGCTGCCCCGGCTGCCCAGCACGTTGCCGAAGCGGACCGACACGAAGCGCGTCCGGCCGTGAGCCTTAAAGCCGTTGCCCCGCGCCCCGTCGCGCCACGCGTTCTTCGCGCCCGCCGCGACCTCCTGCCCCGCCGCGGCTTCCCGGAATGCGTCCTCCTCCTGCATGGCCTGCATGGCCTGGACAATGAGCTCCGCCAACCGCTTGGTGGCGCCCATGACGTTGCCCGGATTGACCGCCTTGTCCGTCGACACCATGACGAAACGCTCCGCGCCGTAGCGGGCCGCCGCCTCGGCCACGTTGCGCGTGCCCAGCACGTTGTTGGCGATGGCTTCGTCCGGATGCGCCTCCATCAAGGGCACGTGTTTGTGCGCCGCGGCGTGGAACACCACGTGCGGGCGATAGCGATCGAAGATGTAATCGATCTTGGACCGGTTGCGGATGTCGGCGAGGAGCGGAACCAGCTTCACGTTGGGGAACCGCTCGCGCAGCTCGGCGTTGATTTCGAAGACGTTGTTTTCGCTGTGGTCCAGCAGAATCAGCAGCTCCGGCGCAAACGCGCACACTTGCCGGCACAGCTCGCTGCCGATGGAGCCGCCCGCGCCCGTCACCAGCACCCGCTTGCCGCGCAAGTAGCCGGAGATGGCGGTCAAGTCGGTCTCAACCGGCTTGCGGCGCAGCAAGTCCTCGATGCGCACCTCGCGCACGTCCTGCGCGCGCACCTGGCCGGCCACCAGCTCGCCCACCGGCGGCAAAATCTTCAAGTCCGCGCCGGTGCGGCGGCAAATGTTGACCGTCTCGCGGATCACATCGGCGCCCGCCGACGGCATGGCGATGATGATGCGTTCAACGGCCAAGCGCTGGACGAGCTCCGGGATTTGTTTGCGCGGCCCCAGTACCCGCACGCCGTTCAGCGAGCGGCCGATCTTCGACGGATCGTCATCCACGAAGCCGACGACCTGCACGCCCAGATGCGGCTGGCTCTCAAACTCCCGCATCAGCAGGGAGCCCGCGTCGCCGGCGCCGACGATCAGCACCCGCTTGCGGCGGGATCCTTGCGCCTTTTGCTGGCGGTGCCGGTGCCAGCGCACGAACGCGCGCGGCGCCGCAGCCAGCACGCCGAACACCAGCGGCTCGATGAGGAAAACCGAGCGCGGCAGCGCCAGCGCTCCGGTCAAGCGCAGCGTTCCGAGCACGACCGAGCCGAAGGCGACGCCGGCCAGCCAGAGCAGGACGTCCCGCGTCATGGCGTAGCGCCACACGATGCGATAGGCGCGAAACAGCCCCAAGGCGGCGATACGGATCGCGACGAAAATCGGTATAGCCGTAGGCAACAAGGAGATGTACTGTGGGGGGATGACTCCGTCAAAGCGCAAGTAAAGCGCCGCGACGACGGACGCCGCGGCGATGCTCGCGTCGATGACCGCCAGCGCCGTCCGGCGCACCCGGGCCTGTCACATACCTCGGCCCCCTCGCTTCGTTTCGTTCCAAGCGTCGACGCCTCGTCCCTTGTCCCCGACGCGCCTCGACCAAGATTTCTTCTTGCACATTCCGCCGCAATCCTGCACGGCGCGTGAAACGGCTATGAAATTTCCCGGCGAACCAGTTAAGCGGAACCGTACCGATATGCGAGTCAAAAAATTCATTCTTGGCTGCAGGATCGGGCGCGCCGGGCGAAATCGTGGTATCGTAAGAAGACAGGGTGTCGCAAGATGGCCATCGATCGCGCATTTTTCGAAACGCCGACGCTGGAGTTGTGCATCAAGCTGTTGGGAAAGGAACTGACGCTCCACGGCGTAGGCGGCTACATCGTTGAAGTGGAAGCCTACATGGGCCCGCACGACCGGGCGGCGCATTCGTACGGCGGCCGGCGCACGCCGCGCACGGAAGTCATGTACGGTCCGCCGGGCCGGGCGTACGTGTACATGATTCACCGCCAGCACTGCCTGAACGTGGTGTCCGGGCCCGAAGGGGTGCCGGAAGCGATTTTGGTGCGGGCGCTGCAGCCGACGAAAGGGATCGAAATCATGCAACAGCGCCGCGGGCGGACCGACGGGCTCACCGACGGGCCAGGCAAGTTGTGCCAAGCGCTGGGCATCACCCGCGAGCACAACGGCTGGGACTTTCTCACGTCGCCGCTGCGCATCTCGGATGGCATCCCGGTGGAAGAGGTGGCCGTCGGCACCCGCATCGGCATCGACAACGCCGGCGAGGCGCGCTTTTACCCGTGGCGTTTCTGGATTGCGGGCAACCCGTACGTGTCGCGTCCCCGCAAGCCGCTCTACACCATCCGGCTGTGAGCGACGCCGGCGCGCCGCCAGGGTCTCGCTGAGACGCGACGCCGCCGAGACACTTCGCTGAGACGCCGCCCGGTGCCGTTTCGAAAGGAGACATCCGCCGTGCCGAAACTTGAACCGGCGCCTGCTCGCCCGCTGGTGGGCGATAAAACGTGCACAGGCTTGCCGAGCCCGCAGATCAATGGAACCGCGGCGCAGAACCCGCCCCCGTCGCCGCCGAATGCGGCGGCTCTCCAGCGCCTCCACGAGGAAATCGTCGCGTGCAGGCGCTGCCCCCGCCTCGTCGCCCACTGCCAAGCGGTGGCTCGCGCCAAGCGGCGCATGTACGCCGACTGGGAGTACTGGGGCAAACCGGTGCCCAGCTTCGGCGACCCGGCGGCGCGGCTGCTGGTCGTCGGCCTGGCGCCCGCGGCGCACGGCGGCAACCGCACCGGCCGCATGTTCACCGGCGACAGCTCAGGCGATTGGCTCGTCGAGGCGCTGCACGCCTACGGTTTCGCCAACCAGCCTACCTCCGTCCACCGCGGCGACGGCTTGCGGCTCATCGACGCGTACATCACCGCCGCGGCACATTGCGCTCCGCCCGACAACAAGCCGACGCCGGAGGAGCTGAGCAACTGCCTGCCCTTCCTCCGGCGCGAGCTGGAGCTGCTGACCAACCTGCAGGTCGTCATCGTCCTGGGCCGCACGGGCTTTGACGCCTTCTGGCGCGCCATGAAGGAACTGGGCCGCATCAAGCCGGATGTGAAAAAACCTGTTTTCGCACACGGCGCCCGGTTCGCTTGGGACCCGGCCCAGCCGACGCTGTTGATGTCTTATCATCCGAGCCGCCAGAACACCCAAACCGGCCGCCTGACCAAGCCCATGTTCCACTCGGTCTTCGCCGCGGCGCGCGCCCTGATCGACGACTCATCCCCGGCGCAAGGGCCGGCGTGCAATGGATGACGCCGCGCGGGCATCGCCGGCGGCAGGTCCGGCCAGCGCTCGCCGACGCTGCGCGGGTGTCCCCGGCGCTCCGCGGCCCGCGTCACTCGCCCGGCGCGGCCGCCGCATCCACCCCGTACCACTCCGCCAGCGCGTCCCGGTAGAAACGGTTGCTGGCCAAGTAGCGCAGCACGTCTTTCGTTTTTTCCGGCGGCTCGTTGTTGAGCGCGGCGCACAGCGCGCCGATCTCCGCCTCGGTGTCCGGCCCCAGCGGCAGCAGCCGTACGGACCCGTCCTCCAGCTTGAACACGAACCGGATGTCGCGCGGACCCACGACCTCGTTCCAGTACGTCGGCTCCAGTTTTTCGGCCACGAGCCGCAAGTACTCGTCCACCGCCGCGGCCGGCACCCGCAGGCAGCGCACCGTCTTGCCCCGCTGCACGATTTCGGCGCCCAGCGCCAACAGCTCCTCGTCCGTCAGCCGCGGCGCTCCCATCAAGTAACTCAAATACACGCCCGCATCCCCCCTGCGTTTGTTTCTCCCGAGGTCCCTGACCTCCGGCCGTCCCCCTCGGTTTCGACGGCCGCCGTCTTGACCCTGGCGCGCCTCGGCGCCGGCGCGTCAAGCCGATGCGCCTTCCCGCCGGCGTCCGTCCAACCAGCGCCGCCTCGCCCGCAGCTGCCAGCTCACCGGTACCAGTTGCGCGGCGCGCCCGAGCCAGAGAATCGGCCACGGGAAAACCAGCCGCGGCCGGCGCCGCTCCACGGCCTTGCGGATAATGGCCGCCGCGTCCTCGGGTTCCAGCAGGAACGGCATGAAGCTGTTCCCCGCCGTCATCTCCGTCCGGACGAAGCCCGGGTAAACCACGGTAACGAAGATGCCCTCGCGCCGCAGCTCGCGGCCCAGGCCTTCGAAGTAGCGCCCCATGGCCGTCTTGCTGGCGGAGTACGCGTGGCTGCCCGCCAGCTTCGGGAGCAGCGCCAGGGCGCTGGAAACGGCGACGATGCTGCCGCGGCCGCGCTCGCGCATGCCCGGCAGTACGGCCTCCAGCGCATACACGGCGCCGACAAAGTTCACCCGCATGACATCCTCTACCGCCGCCGCGCTGGTCTCCTCCAGCCCCCGCAAGGAGCGGCCCGCGTTCGCGACCAGCACGTCCACCGGCCCGGCGGCCGCCGCCAACTGCTCCACGGCCCGGGATACGTCTTCCCGCCGGGCCACGTCGCCCGGCAGCGCCAAAGCCCAGCCGCCTTCGGCCGCAATGTCCCGCGCCAACTCCTGGAGGCGCTCCCGCCGCCTAGCGAACAACCCCACCCGCGCCCCGTGCCGCGCCAACTCCTTCGCCAGCGCCGCCCCGATGCCCGACGACGCCCCCGTCACCAGCACCGTCTTCCCGCGCCAGAACGCGTCCTCGGTTGTCCTCGTCACGGCCGCCGCCTCTCCCTCCGTGTCTCTGCCTTTCCCTTCAGCCGCGCTTCGATTCCACCCTGCGCTTCTATTCGACCTTGCGCCTCTATTCCACCTTGCACTTCCATTCAACCTTGCGCCCCACTGCATTTTCTTCGCGCCCTTCGCCTGACCGCGCAGCCGGAACCGGAGCAATGCCCGGCGCAGTCGCCACCGGAGCCACGACCGGCCGGCGACACCGGCCGCTCAGGAAGACAGACGCCGTTTTCGGGAAGAACTGTTGTTGGTTGGCATTTTGTCACCAAATCGGTATCATAGCTTCGATGAAAATATAGCTTCGATGAAAGCTAGAAAACGTCATTCCGGGAAAACCCAGGCAGGACTCCGTCACGCCGCGAGTTTCGAATCGAATCGCTGACTGCGCCTGAAGAAGTGTTCAAGAAGTGGTGATTCGAGACGGGTCGCTTCGGCCGGCGTGCCGAACGACGGGAAAGGAATATGTGCCGTGCGGTGGTCCATCGGCGCGAAACTCGGGATCGGTTTCGTCTTGGTCCTCATGCTCATCGGCAGCACGATGTACGTTGGCCTCAGCGGCTTTCAGTCGATTGCGGAGGCGTATGAAGTCGAGCTGCAGCTTGCGGCCGCGCCCGACTCGGTGCAACAGGTCCTGACGCTCCACCAGCGGCTCATGTGGACCCTGGCGGGCCTGGCGGTAGCCGGCGCGGTCGTGGTGCAGGTGCTCTTCACCCGCGTCACCGCCGTCCCCGTCCGGCAGGCGGCCCAGGCCGCGCTGCGCATCGCGGACGGCGACTTGACCGTGCAGGAGCTGCAAGTCCGCTCGCGCGATGAAATCGAAGACCTGGCGACGGCCTTCAACCGGATGCTGGCGCACCTGAAGGACATGATCACGCAAATCCGCAAGACCAGCGGCATGCTGATGGAAAACGGGCAGAAGCTCCTGGAGGCCGCCCGGGAGACCACGAACGCCACGTCCCACATCGCGGCCGTCGTCGCGGAAGTGGCCAAAGGCACCGAGAATCAAGTCGAGCACATGCAGGTGACGGCCACGGCCATGGCGGAGCTGCGCCGCGCCATCGAGCAAATCGACGCGGGCGCCGAGCGGCAGATGCAGCAGGTGGAGAAAACGGTCCGGCTGCTGGAGCAAATTTTGCAAGGCGTGGAGCAAGTGGCGAATTCGGCGCGGCAAGTGGCGGAGGCGGCCAGCCACGGCCTGCGGCGGGCGCAGGCGGGCGGAGAAGCCGTCGAACACGTGGTGCAGTCCATCGGCCAGCTGCGCGCCGTCACCGACGAGCTGACCCGCCGCGTGGCGGAACTGCGCAGCTACTCGGCGCAAATCGGCCAGATCGTGGACCTCATCGGCGAAATCGCCGAGCAGACCAACCTGCTGGCCCTCAACGCCGCCATTGAAGCCGCCCGCGCCGGGGAGCACGGCAAGGGGTTTGGCGTCGTCGCCGACGAAGTGCGCAAATTGGCGGTGCGAGCGTCGGAGTCGGCACGCCAGATCGGCCGCCTCATCAACGATGTCCAAGCGGCGGTCGACGCCGCCGTCGGTTCCATCGAACTCGGCGCCAGCTACGCCAACACCACCGCCGAGCTGGCCGGCCGGGCGCGCAGTGCGCTGCAGGAAATTATCACCGCCATTGGGACGACCGACAGCCTGGCGCACGCCATCTCCGCCGCGACCCAGCAGATGGCCGCCGCCGGCCCCGCCATGCGGCAGGCCATGCAAGAAATGGCGCGGATTACGGAGGAGAATACCGCGTCGACCAAGCGCATGACGGCGGCCAGCGACAACGTCATCCACGCCATGGACGAAGTGGCGGCCGTGTCGGAGGAGACGGCCCACGGCGCGGACCAGGTGAGTTCCTCCACGCAGCAGGTCAACGCGGCCGCCCTCGAGATGCGCGGCGCGGTGCAGCGCCTGACCGACC
Source organism: Bacillota bacterium (assembly GCA_017577945.1). NCBI lineage: Bacteria > Bacillati > Bacillota > Bacillota bacterium. The sequence continues at coordinate 12,996 of PKQS01000007.1, read as the reverse complement.
TCGCGGCCGAACTGGACCAGCTGGTTGGGCGTTTCCGCCTGTAACGGCGCCCTCGCCTTTGAATCGACGGCTTACAAGTCGGCCTCGTAGGCTTTGGCGCGCTCGTAGACCGCCGGCCACTTGGGTCCAAGGCGCGCCGCCAGGTCGATGGCGGCCACGAGGCTGTCCTCCTTGGCGACGCCTTGGCCGGCGATGTCGAAGGCCGTTCCGTGGTCCACGGACGTGCGGATGACGGGCAAGCCGGCGGTGACGTTGACGCCTTCGTCGAAATACAGCGTCTTGAACACCGCGTGCCCCTGGTCGTGGTACATGGCGATGACGAACCGGTACCGCCCCCGGGCCGCGCGGGGAAACAAGACGTCCGCCGGCAGCGGCCCCACGGCCGGAATGCCCTCCGCCCTGGCCTGCTTGATGGCCGGCTCGATGACGTCCCGCTCCTCGGTGCCGAACAAGCCGCCTTCGCCCGCATGCGGATTGACGCCCGCCACCGCGATGGGCTCGCCGGACAAGTCCAGCGCCGCGGCCAACCAGTGCGCCAGGCGGATCTGGGCCAAGACGCGGGGAATCGTAATCAAGTCCAGCGCTTGGCGCAGCGACACGTGCGTGGTCACGTGGAAGACGAACATGTCGCGCGCCGACAGCACCAGCGAAAACGTCTTGACGCCGAACGCTTGCGCCAGCAGCTCCGTGTGGCCCGGAAACTGATAGCCTGCCAAGTGGATGGCTTCTTTGTTGAGCGGCGCCGTCACGATGCCGGCCACCCGCCCCGCCTTCGCCAGCTCGGCCGCGGCCAGCACGTACTCGACGGCCCCGCGCCCCGCTTCCGCCGACAACTGCCCAGGCCGGACTGAGGCCAGCGGCGCCCCCGGCTGCAGCACCGGAATGGTGCCCCACGGCACGTCGCCTACTTCCTCCGGCGCCGCCACCCGCCGCACTGCCGGCCTCACCGACGTCGCCCCCTGCTCCCGCGGCCAGAAGCGCAGGTGGCTCTCCATGATGTCCGCGTCGCCGATGACCAGCGGGCGGCACGCCGCCAGCACGTCCAGGCGCGCCAGCGCTTTGACGATGATTTCCGGGCCGATGCCCGCCGCGTCGCCCATCGTCACGGCCAAAAGCGGCCGCTGCGCGGTCCCCGCCGCCCCGTTGGCCTTGTTCCCGTTGGCCGCCATGTTCCCCCTCCTACGCTCCGGCGCCGCTCAGCTATGCCTGCTCCGCCAGGAGCGCGGCCGCCCGCACCAGCGCGTCCGGCCCGCCGAACCCGCCCGCCTTCGTCACCACGGCCAGCCCCGGCCGGCGCCCGCCGTGCAGCCGCCCCAGCGGAATGCCCGGCGCCACTTCCGCGACCAGATCGATTCCCTTCGCCCCCAGCGCGCCCAGCAGCGCCCGCGCCGTGTCGCCGCCCGTAGCGACCACGCCGGCGAAATCCGCCGCCAGCAACGCTTCCGCGGCGGCCTCACCCAAGCTTTCCGCAATCCGCAGCGCCACCTCGTGCGGCCCCAAGCCCCGCTCCGCCCCGAGCCGCTGCGCCGCTTCCACGTCGGCCGCCTCTCCCGGCGTCGTCAACACGACGACCCCGCCCGGCGTCGCCCGCGCCGCCGCCCGCACCTCCTCCGCCGCCCGCCGCCGCCCCGCCTCGTCCCCCAGCAGCACCCGCGGGTCCAGCATTATCGCCCGCGCCCGCTCCTGCTGCAGGAGCCCCGCCATCTGCCTTCGCGCCACCGGGTTCACCGACCCGACGACCACCAGTACCCCGCGGGCGCGAGCCTCCGGGCGCCCCTCCCTCCGACCCGCCGCGAGCTCGCGCGCCAGCGGCAGCGCCAGCCCCGCCGACCCCACCAGCAGCACTTGCTCGCGCACCGCCGCCGTCGCCTGCACGATGGCTTCCAGGTCCGAGGCGGTCACCGCGTCCACCACGACCACGCCCTCGCCGCCCCGCAGCAACGCTCCCAGCCGCTCCGCCAGCGCCGCAGCCCCTTCGTCCAGCAGGTCCACGCCGACGTGGTGCACAGGCCGCCGGCTTTGCGCCGCCAGCAGCGCCGCGAGCGAGCTGTCCCGCACGGGCGCCACCGGGTCACGCCGCAGCGCCGTGCGGGCCACCGGCTCACCGCCCACCAGCAGGCACCCGCCCACCACGACCCGCCCGTTTTCCGGAAACGCCGGACACACGACGGCCAGCGGCAGCCGGAACACGTCCAGCACCGCGTCGATTTCAGCGCCGACAGGTCCGCGCATGGTGGAGTCGATCTTCTTATAGACGGGGCGGATTCCGGCGTCGCGCAGCTTGGCGGCCGCCGCAGCCACCGCGCCGTATGCGTCTTCCGGCGCCAGGGCGCGGCTGTCCGTGCTGATGACGACCACATCGGCCCCCTCCGCCTCCAACCCGCTCCACTCGCCGAACAGCGCCCGCGTCTGCAAGCCCGCCCGCGCGAACTGCACGCCCGTGTCGCCCGCCCCCGTCAAATCGTCGGCGATGACCGCGTACGTCTCCCACCCAGCGCTCACGGCTCCGGACCTCCCGTCACGCCCGCGCTGCGGACCGCCGGCCCCGGAGCCGCCGGTTCATGTAGTGCGTCAGCAGCGGCGCCACGATGGCCGTTACCAGCACCGCCGCCGCGACCTGCGCCGTGGCCACCCCCACGTAAGGCACGAACGCCGGGTCCGCCTGCGCCACGATGGCCGGCGTTGCCACCGAGTTGCCCGCCGTGGTGCCCGCCGCGAAGCCTACGGCGCTGCGCTCGCGCAGCAGCCAACGATAGCCTAGATACGTCAGGGCGCCCGTAAGGAGAGCCACCAGCAGCCCCAGCAAGATGCCCGTGACGCCGCCGATGGCCAGCGAGCGCAAGTCGATGCCCGCGCCCAGCGCGAAGGCGAAAAACGGCACCGTAATGGCCGAGGCGGGCTTCATCATCTGAGCGAACTTGTAGTCCAAGTTGCCCAGCACGAAGCCGATGAGGAACGGCAAAATGGCCGCCACCACGTAGACGAACGGGATGTCGCCCAAGCCGCTGAGGCCCAGGAACACCAGGGTAAAAAAGGGACCGTCGTTCAGCGCACTGGCGATGTACGCCCCGCGGTCTTCCTCGTCGCCGTACTGCGACGCCAACGCCAGCCACAGCCCCCCGTTCGAGTTGATGAAGGCCACCATCGCCGCCAGCAGCGAGATGCCCAGCACGCCGTCGAGCCCGAACAAGAAGCCGAAGCCGATGATCAGCAGCCCCGGCACGATGGTTTTCATAAGCAACAGGACGCCCGTTTTCGCCAGCACTTTGCCACTCTGGCGCAAATTGATCTGCGCGCCGGTGGCCAGGATGAGCAACGCGATGAGCGGCAGCGCGCTGTCCCGGAACAGCGCCGTCGTAAACGAGCCGAGCCCGAGAAAGCCCGGCGCGAACGTGCGCACGAGAGAACCCAACAGCAGCGGAATGAGCATCATCCCGCCCGGAACGCGCTGCAGCGTGTCAACAATCGGCACTCGTCCCATGGCCTCGCCTCCTCGCCATCGATAACGTCGCCGAACGACCGGCAGGCTATACCACGTTTTTGCAATATTCTCTATTGTATTGTATATTCCCACATCATCGCGCCCAAGGAGGAAAGACCCGCCGTAATGGGTTGCCGACAGCGTTAACGTCGCCGAAGTGATGGCAGACTATACCACGACGGGTACAGTACAATGGAAGTGACAGGGATCGGCCTGCCGCGCGTGAATATGCTCTTGTGGGAGGTGCGGCAACGGATGAGCGAGCAAAAGAAGACGAATCCGTGGACCATGCAGCTGACGACGCTGTCGATTGTGTTGATCCCCGTCGCCGTGGGCATCAACTTCGTGGGCAAGTGGATCGCGGCCGCCCTCAAGCTGCCCCTGTGGCTGGACTCCATCGGCACGGCCGTCGCCGCCATGCTGGCCGGGCCGCTGATCGGGGGCTTTTCGGGCGCGATCAACAACATCATCTTCGGCATCACCGTCGACCCCATCTCGTTCTGGTACCTGATCCCGAGCTTCCTCATCGGCCTGACGGTGGGCTCCCTGGCCTTCATGGGCTGGATGTCCAACTTCCGCCGCGTCCTGCTCCTGGGCCTCATCGTCGCCCTGGTGGCGTCGCTCTCCTCGACGCCCATCAACGTCGGCCTCTGGGAAGGCCAGACGGGCAACGTCTGGGGCGACGCGCTGTACGCCGCTCTGGTGGCGAGGGGCTGGCCCATCTGGATCGCATCGTTCCTGAACTCGCTGGTCGTCGACATTCCCGACAAGCTGCTCACCGTCATCGTTTCGTACTTGATCGTGCGGGCGCTTCCTGAGCGCATCACCGGCTTGTTCGTCGGCGGCCGGCGCGAAGTGGAGCGGCTGTGACGAAACGGGCGTAGAAACATCCCGGCCGCGGCCCGGTGCCCCGGACGCGATGAAACCGCAGGCGCCGGGCCGGCGGCCATGACAAGCATGATGAGGATGAACGGCGGAGACGCATGACACGACTGACCCTATACGTGCCGGGCAACTCGTGGCTTCACAAGCTGGACCCGATGACCAAGTTGCTCATGGCCGCGGTCGGCGTGGTGCTCACGTTCGTTCTCACCAGCGCCGCGGGCGGTGCCGCGCTGTTCGCCCTGCTCCTCCTCGTCCTGGGCACGGGGGGCGTGTTGCCGAGAGCCCGGTCTGTCTTTCTCGGCGTCGCCGTTATCGCGATGACTTTCCTTATCGTCCAGGCCCTCGTGTACCCGGGCAACGCCGAGGAGCTGGCCCGCCTCGGGCCGCTGGTCATCTACCGCGAAGGCACGCTGGTCGGCCTGCGGCTCGCGCTGCGCCTGTACGATATCCTGGCGGCCACCCTCATCCTCGTGCTGGCCACCAACCCGTCGGATCTCACGGAAGCCCTGGTGCGGCGCGGCGCTTCGCCTCGCCTCGGCTACATCATGACCGCGGTGCTGCAAATGGTGCCCCAGATGATGTCGCAGGCGGCCGCCATCTCCGACGCCCAGCGCTCCCGGGGCCTGGAGACCGAGGGCCGCTTGTGGACCCGCATGAAGGCCTTCCTGCCGCTGATGGGGCCGCTGGTCACCAGCTCTCTCATCGCCACCGAGGAGCGGGCTCTCGCGCTGGAAGTGCGAGGGTTCGGCAGCAAGACTCGTCCCACGTTCCTCAAGGAAGAGGTGCGCCCGCCCTACGCCGGGCTGGTGCGGGCCGCGTGCTGGCTGCTGCTGGCGCTCGGCCTCTTCGGCCGCGTGCGCTACGGCTGGTAGCCGGTCTGCTACGTCGGATGCAAGGAGGCACCCGTCGCCTATGCCCGTCGTCGAAGTGGAAAACTTGCGCTACCGCTACCCGGGCCAGCAGCGCCTCGCGCTGGACGGCATCAGCTTCACGGCCGAAGAAGGCCAGTTCATCGGCATCATAGGTCCCAACTTGTCGGGCAAGTCCACCTTGTGCCACGCCCTGGTGGGCCTGGTGCCGCATTTCTACAAGGGCGCCATTGGCGGGCGCGTCGTGGTGGCGGGCCTGGACGTGCACGAGACGCCGGTGGCGGAAATGAGCCGGCACGTGGGGCTGGTGTTTCAGAATCCGTTTACGCAGATTACGGGCAGCAAGCTGACGGTGTATGAGGAGACGGCCTTCGGGCTCGAGTATACGGGCGTGCCGCGCGAGGAGATGGTGGTGCGCATCGAAAAGGCGCTGAAGCTCCTGGGCCTGTGGGAGCTGCGTGACCGCAGCCCCTTTGCGCTTTCGGGCGGGCAAATGCAGCGGCTGGCCATCGCGTCGGTGCTGGCGATGGAGCCGAAGGTGCTGGTGCTGGACGAGCCTACGTCGCAGCTGGACCCGCAAGGCACGCGGGAAGTGTTCGACGCGGTGGCGGCGTTGTGCCGGCAAGGCATGACGGTCATCATGGCCGAGCACAAGATCGAGCTGCTGGCGGCGCACGCCGACCGCATCCTCGTGCTGCAGGACGGCAAGCTGGTGGCCGACGACTCGCCCCGGGCGGTCTTTTCCCGATCGTCCGTCGCCATTCCGCGCCCGCCCGTCACCGCGGCCGCGGCGGCGCTGGCCTGGACGCGGCCCGAGGGCGGCTTGCCGATCACCGTAGAGGAAGCTGTCCAGGTGGGGCAAGAGCGGCTAGGGCCCCGCGACGCCGCGCCGGAAGATGGCGCGGAGACCGATGCCACCCAACGCAACCCTTCCGCCGCGACGAGCGAGTATCCGCACGGCGCACCGGCCGAGACGCCGTCCGAACCGCCGGGCAACCCCGTCATCGCGGTGCGCGACGTCCACTTCCACTACGTGCCCGGCGTGCCGGTCCTCAGAGGCATTACCCTGAACCTGTACCCCGGCGCGACGGCCATCATCGGCCAAAACGGCGCAGGGAAGTCCACGTTCGTGCGGCTGCTCAACGGCTTGCTGAAGCCCGTCAGCGGCCAGGTGCTGGTCAAAGGCGTCGACACCCGCAACACGACCGTCGCGACGCTGGCCCGCACCGTGGGCCTCGTCTTCCAGAACCCGTCGGACCAGCTCTTCAAGAGCCGCGTCCTGGACGAGGTCATGTTCGGCCCGCTGAACCTCGGGCTCGCCCCCCGTGAAGCCGAGCGCCGCGCGCGCGAAGCCCTGGCCCAAGTGGGCCTGAACGGCGTGGAGCACCGCAACCCCTACGACCTGGGACTGGCCGAGCGCAAGCTGGTCACCATCGCCAGCGTCCTCTCCATGGGCACCGAGGTCATCGTGCTGGATGAGCCCACCATCGGCCAGGACGAAGAAGGCGTGCGCCGCCTGGGCGAGCTGGTGCGGGCCTTGGCCGCCCAGGGCCGGACGGTCGTCACTATCACCCACGACATGAACTTCGTCGCCCAGTACTTCCAGCGCGTCCTCGTCTTTTCCGAAGGGCGTGTGCTGGCCGACGGCGACGCGGCCGCGGTCTTCTCACAGGCAGACGTCCTGCGGCGGGCAGGCGTCGAAGCGCCGCAAATCACCCGCCTCAGCCAGGCCCTCAAGCTTGCGCCGCCGGCGCTGACGGTCGAGCAATTTGTCGCGCGCGTGCAGAGCCTGCAGGACAAGAAGCGGCCGACTGCTCCGTAATATTTAGAACAAACACATCGCAGGGAGGTCGGTCGTGGCATGTACCGCGGGACGTACGCGTGGCGCGGGACGTGGGCGCGGCTCTTGGTAATCGTCTATCTGCCGGCCGTCGCCTGGCTCCTGGCGGCGCTGGCCCCGCCCGCCGCCGCCCAAGCCCCGCCGGCGCCGTTCTACACCCCGCCTTCGCCCACGCCGGGCCGCACCTTCGGCGCCGGCGAAGTGGGCCCGACGGGCCCCATCTTCTCAGGCCCCCAGCAGCAGCCGTTCCTCTGCGAAACCGAAGCGTCGGGCCTGGGCAAGCCGCTGGTCGACAACTACGAAGGCATCGGGATGGCCGTCTACGACGACGACGGCAACCTCCTCGGCTATAGCCAGTACTGCAGCATCCCGACGCAACTGTTCTACTTCTACCGCTCCACCGACGGCACGTTCAAGCCCCTGCCGGACCGAGCCGTGCGCCCGCCTGACCTGGCGCAAACGACCACCAGCGATGGCCTCACCGTCGACTACATCGTCCAGGTCGAAGTCGGCACCATCAACCGCTTCATCTACGCCATCGCCATGCTCGCACCGTACGACGGTGCCCGCTACAACCCTTACGTCCCCAAGCCGTGGAACGGCCGCCTGCTCTACTATTTCGGCGGCGGCGTCGGCATCGGCAACCGCCAGGGCCGCCTTGACCTGCGCAACGTCCTCATCCACGAGGCGCTCTCCCAGGGCTGGGCGGTCGCCCACTCCACGGGCAACGTGACCAGCCACCACTACAACCTCGTCCTGGCCGGCGAGACGGCCATGATGGTGAAAAACCACTTCGTCGCCCGCTATGGCCAGCCCATCCACACCGTCGGCATCGGCGCATCCGGCGGCGCGATCCAGCAGTACATCATCGCGCAAAACCACCCGGGCCTGCTGGACGGCCTCGTGCCCATCGACGCGTATCCCGACATGATCACGCAATCCATTTACGTGGGCGACTGCGAGCTGATGGAGTACCTGTTCGACAGCCATTCCGACCCCCGCTGGCGCGACCCAGTGGCGCGCGAGGTCTTCGAAGGCTTGGCCGGCAACCGGGAGATGGGTGCGACGGCTTGCGCGGTGGCTTGGCGCGGCTTGACGCAACTCGCTATCAACCCCAACTTCCAGAAGCCGGACCTGCTGGAGCAGCTGCTGCGGTACTTCCCCGCCGAACTTGTGCTGCGCACGCCCTTTACGCACTGGAACGATTTGCGCAACATTTACGGCGTCGACGAAAACGGTATTGCGCCCAACACGTGGGACAACGTGGGCGTCCAGTACGGGCTCAAGGCGCTGCAGCACGGGCTCATCAGCAAGGAAGATTTCTTCTGGATGAACGAGGTCATCGGCGGCTGGGCGCAGCCGCAGGAGATGAAGACGGTGTCGTTTCCGTATGACGTGGAAAACCAGCGCCGGGGCGAGCCCGGCCGTCCGAACCGCACCCAGGCCGACGTAGCCGCCATCCAGAAGGCGTATCTGTCCGGGCACGTCTTCACGGGGCACCCGCTGCTGCCCATCCTCGACGTGCGGTTCTACAAGGACCCCATTCTCGACATGCACCATTTCCTGCAGACCTTCGCCGTCCGGGCCCGCATCGAGCGAGTGCACGGCCATGCGGACCACCACGTCATCTGGGTCGCGCATCCCGAAAGCGAGCTGAACCTGTATTGGGAGGCGGTGCGGGCGGTGGACGAATGGCTGACCAACATGCGCAACAACCCGCACCTGTCCGTCGTCGAAGCGAAGCCCGACGACGTCGTGGACAAATGCTGGGGCGCCGACGGCCGCATCATCGCCGAAGGGCCAGGCGTGTGGAAGGAAGGGAGCGGCATCGGCTGGAACGGGCCGGGCGCGGGGCCGTGCCGGCAGGCGTTTCCGACGTATGAAAACTCCCGTACGCTGGCAGGCATGCCCGTCGCGGGCGACGTCTTCAAGTGCACGCTCATGAGCGTGGACGAAGCCATCGCGCGCGGCCTGTACCCGCTGGAAGGGCCCAACGCGTTTACGGAAGCAGACTTCGCCCGCCTGCGCCAGATCTTCCCGACGGGCGTCTGCGACTACTCGCAGCCCGACGCGGGGCTGCCGCCGGGTTGGCTTGGGCGGCGGGAAGAACGCTGACGAATCGCCGACGAAGAATGCTGACGGATCACCGGCGCCGAAGCGACGCGATCGCCGAAGACGACTTGGTCGTGGCGATCATCACTTCCAGCGGCCGGCAAGCGGGCGCCACCGCCTCCCGCTTGCCGCCCATGTCCGTCATCAATAAATCAGCAGCGGCGTCTTGCCCAAGAACTGCGGGTTCTTGGCCTGCGCGAGGACGAAATCCGCCACGTCGGCGCGGGAAATGTCGCCGCCGCGGATGCCCGTGACGTCGAGCAAAGCGCGGTAGCGGCCGGTACGCGGGCCGTTGGTAAGCATGCCGGGCCGCACGATAATCCACCGTGCGACCCGTTCCATGATGATCCGTTCTTGGCGCTCTTTGTCGGCGTAGACGCGACCGAGCCAGAAGGGAAGCACCAAATAGTCAAACCACCAATAGCCGTGTCCCCGGCTGTCGCCGGTACCGACGCCTGTCACGGCGATCAGCAGCTGTTCCGGCTTGAGCGACGCGGCCAAGTTTTCCGCGCAGCGGGAGAACAGCGTGGTCCGTGTAATCTTGTTTCTCGTGCCCAGGCAGTCGCACACGACATCCTGCCCGTCGACGACCCGAGCCACCGCGGCGCGGTCCCGCGCATCGCCCTGAACGATGCGCAGCCGCTCATGGCGCACCGGCATCCGCGCCGCCACCCGCACGAGCACCGTCACTGCGTGACCCTCATCCAGCGCCGCCTTCACCACTTCAAGACCGATGCCACGCGTCGCCCCGATGACCGCGATGTTCACCCGCATCACCCCTGGCCGAACGGCGGGCGGGGGTGCCGGCGCACAGCCCTGGCGGCGACGGACCCGGTAGCCAGGCCGCACCTCGTCTCGTCTGGCGAAAACCTCAGAAATATGACAAAGGTCACTCGAATCCCCTCGAAAGCGTCACTACGAGATGTCTCATTAACGGCGTACGATCGCGTTAGAAACGCAAGCTAGCCGGGCGTTTGTAAGGAGTAGACTGGCTATGCACGCTCTGATGGAAGAGCGCATCCTGGAAGCGCTGCGCGCCGTTGTCGACCCGGACTTCGGCGTCAATATCGTGGACCTCGGGCTCGTCTACGCCGTCGGCGTTCTCCCGGACGGCGGCATTTTCGTGCAGCTGACGTTGCGCGAGCCCGCGAGTCCTCTCAACGCCCCCCTGGTAGACGAAGCCGAAGCGGCGGTGCGGCGCGCCTTTCCGGGCAACCGCGCCGTCTACGTGCAGCTGGTCTGGAATCCGCCGTGGAGCCCGTCCATGATGTCGGAGAACGCCCGCCGCGCAGTGGCCCGTCAGCCGATCCATCGTCGCCGCGCCGGCGCGTCCATCGGATGCGCGGCGGTGTAGATCTGGACCGCGTGGCGACGGCGCTTCGCACCGCGGTCGTGCTGGTGACAGCGTCGAAAGTTGTCGCCGCCAGCACGCTCCCGATGGTTCTCTAGGCCCCCCCTGCGCCGCCGGTTCGTGAGCGTTGCCGCCGCCCCCTGCTCAGTGCCGTTGAACACAGCTTCGTACTTTGCCTTCCGCGAATTTCCCAAATGTGGTAAGATTTCGCTTGGTTCTTATCTCGAATCGAAAGGAGACGGGAGAAGAGTGAGACAGAGCGTTCTCATTGTCGCGGTTCTCTTGGTTCTCTTGTCGGCGCCCGCCCTGGCTGCGGAAGGCCCCAAGGTCGGCATCGACGTCTTCCTCGGCAACTCGTGGCACACCCGGCAAGCCATCAACGTCGGCGGAAATGTCATTTACGACCCACAGTGGGAGACGCGACCGTTCGGCGACGCCTGGTATTACGTGGCTCGAGTCCGCTGGGGCAGCATTGAAGTCGAGTGGATTCACGACAAAGTTTTCATGGGTTACGACACGCCCAACGTGAAAGGCTTCAACATGAGCGACGGATACAACTTCGTGCTGATGAATGCCGTGCAGAAGTGGGGTCATTGGGAGGCCCGTCTGGGCGCCGGGCCGGTCCTCGTCCACCCCGAAGGCACGGTCAACGGCTATTACATCGGCGGCCTCGGCAGCCCGACGTGGCGGCTCGGCGGCATCGGCTTCCAGGCGTCCCTCGCGTATCGTGACGAGTTGTGGGGTCCCTTCGCGTACGTCGTTGAGGGCAAGATTACCAGTGGCGTCGTTCATCTGACTTACCCCGCGCCGGTGAACGAGATTTACGCCCCGGTGACGGGATACCACTTCGTTATCGGCGTCGGTTACGACTTGTAACCGCTCTAACCTTCCAGTTGAAGAAAGGAGCCGCCTTCCGGCGGCTTATCTATTTGCGTGCAGCGGCGTGACTTGTGCGACCGCGTCCACGCGGAAAAACCAAACATGGAAAGCAGCCTTCGGCCGGTTTCCCGCTGCGCACGTATGAACTCGGCCTCGGTCAAGGACGGCCGAGTACCGGAAAGTGGGTGCGAGACCACTTGGGTGGCCGCCTGCAACGCCCACTTGGCCTGAGGTTCTGGGAATTGGCACGGGAAAGGTACAACCGTCGGCACGTTCTTCCGAGTCCTTGCCTTTCAGGCACGAGCGGCCACCAAAGCTTTCTCGATGGCCAGTTGCGCAAACGGCGTCATCTCCAGCGTAATGGCTTCACCAATGGGGACGACGAGGCTACCTAGTGAATCCCGTCCATCCGCATCCGTCTTCAACCCAGCGAGGGAGTCCACGGTGACCCGGTACAAGATGCCAACCTGGTGCAGGTTCTCCTCAACGCCGTCCTGGGCCACGTACGAGACGCACAAAGACGCCACGTCGAACAGCTCAGCCTCCGCAAACGCCAGTCCCGTCTCCTCCTGGAGCTCACGGGCAAGCGTCTCCAATGGCGCCTCGCCGAATTCCACGCCCCCGCCAGGCAAGTCCCATCGTCCGACATAGGGGCCGCCGCCCTTGCGAACGAGAATCACGTGACCCCGGTAGATGGCTAACGCGTAAACGCCTAAACGAAAAAGCTTCCTCGGCATTCCGAACTCCCTCGCTGCCTCTCTCCCACCCGAAGCGCTAAGGCCTAATCTTCCTCTCTCACCCCTTGGCCGTAAGTCGTACATCAGCCGGCAGCACAAACGCTCGTGCGAAGCCACCTCCGTGCCGCGCTCCGAGAAACGCGAGAACTAGGCTGACGACCTCGTGAACGGCTCCAGGGGACAAAGACACACTTCGGATCAACAACACCATTTTCAAAGCTCGCCAAGAGAAGTGTCAATGTTGCTGCACCCACGCCGATAGGGTTAGCCGAGAAAGGGTTCCGAGGATTCGTCTGACCTCAACGGCGACTGCTTCACCCGCCTTGGCGACGTCCTACTGCGATTTCTCTCACGCTTGCGCCTGACTGCCACATGGGGTGACATCGAAACCTGACATCAGGCATTACACCCCACCTGAGGTCGTGTTGACTCGGTACGCGTGTCCGCGTCCATCGACATTTCACTCGCCCGCGGCTTACACCAACGCACCACAGTCTGCCATTCGCTGCTTGAATTCACGCACCCGCGCGGGGCGCGACCAGCCACCTCTTCCCGGCGGCGGTGAGTATAACGGTTTCAATCCACGCGCCCGCGCGGGGCGCGACCGGAGGTCACGTTTCACAATGGCGCTTCGGCTCATGTTTCAATCCACGCGCCCGCGCGGGGCGCGACCGGCTATCCGTGCTGCGGTCACGAGCGGCTGGGAGTTTCAATCCACGCGCCCGCGCGGGGCGCGACGGGTACGGTTATCTCGTACCCGTGGCTGGCGTCGTCGTTTCAATCCACGCGCCCGCGCGGGGCGCGACCGTTTCGAAAAGAGCACTGGCGCATCGAAGATAAGG